>DATKWA010000001.1:0-32628 GCA_035529815.1 Occallatibacter sp.
GTCTCAGGGGTAATCGGCGACTATTTCTATACTTTGGATAAGTTCTTCCTTAGCAGAACTCAGAGCCGACGATCACGGGCTGGGAGCGCCTTTGAGGTAGTGCTTGAAGAATTGTTTAAAAGGCTCCAGTATCCTTTCCAATCGCAGCCAGCGATTGATGGTAATCCAGACTTTGTCTTTCCATCCGTTAGCTTGTACCAAAAGAATGCTCAGGACGCGATAGTTTTTACGGCCAAAAGAACACTGCGAGAGCGATGGCGCCAGATCGTCACGGAAGGCGCAAAGGGATTGGGGTTCTTTCTGGCTACGATAGACGAGAAGGTTTCCGAGGGGCAGGTTGGGGAGATGAAGGGCGAGAGAATTTATCTGGTAGTTCCGGCGAAGCTCAAAGAGGGCGTTCGGCAGTACGCGGCCGCTGAGAATGTGATCACTTTTGAGGATTTTCTGGAGGACCATCTGGATCCGAAGATGACGAAGTGGAAGAGGCATGGCGTTATTTCATAGATAAGTTTCTCCGACACGCAATTCCGGTACAAAGATCTTGGACGTTGGGGTTCGGGGACGCGCCTTGGTTTTGGCGGTTTGCGGAAATTGGCGCTGCGCGGCTGAAGTGGCGCGCCGACTATGAACAGCAGGCGGAGTATCCGCTGGAGCGGAGGGAGACGGGCACGTTGAACTGGCGCGTGGAAAAGATGTCGCTTTCCAAAGACAAGACGCAACTCCGGTATAACGAGTTTCTGAGCTTGAGCGGGATTCCGCCGGAGGTTTACGACTACCGGCTGGGGAACCGGAGCGCTCTGGAATGGGTGGTGGACCAGTACCGTGTTTCGACCGATGCTCGGTCGGGGATTGTGAACGATCCGAACCGCGACGGAGATCCCGAATATATTGTGCGGCTGGTGGGGCAGGTGGTGACGGTATCGGTGGAGACGGTGCGGCTGGTGAGGGAGTTGGCGGGACTGTCGTTCGATGAGGGTTGAGCGCGGCTTCGCCGCGTTGGGTGATTTTCAAAAAGACATTGGATGGATTTTTACCGGGGATAAATCCCCGGCCTACCACTTTGTGCCCTTCGAGGATGTTCGCTGATGGCTGGCGCTGCGCTACGGGTGCTGCTCGATGGAGATGGGGATGGTGGCGGTGTTGCCGGAGGCGGCGAGGCCGGTGAGGCTGGTGGCAACGCCGGGGAGGGTGGCGGGGGCGAAGGTGACGGTGCCGGAGAGGTCTGAGGTTGCGGTGGAGATTTGCGTTGCGAGCAGGGGGGCGGGCTGGCAGACGGTGTGGGGCGAGCAGGGATGGGGAAACTGGGCGGTTAGTGGATGCTGGGGCGTTTTTCAGGACGGATCCGATATCGGTTGCTGAAACAGCGCTCGATGAGTGACTTGGCCGGTTATCTCCCTGAAGTCAACTGTTAGAATCTCGGGGTAAGGCAGTCTGCTGGACCCGAGCCAACCTTACAATCTGGTGGCCAACTCAAATTGTGAGGTGATCGGTTATGCGTGTTGCGCCAGGGATCGAATGGACCCGTGAAGCACGGCTTGGTTTGGACAATCTGTTGCGGCGGCGCGCTCATCGCAATCTGGCTATGAGAGCAGCGGCTGATTGGCGGGCGTGTGGATAGGATGGCGAAGGGCGTGAAGATCGGGCTGGCGGTCGTGGCTTGCATGATCCTAGGGCTGTGGGTGGCCGCATGGTGTGGCGTACGCAATCCGGACCGGTATCTTCCTGAAACCATCACCTACCTGCAAAAGAAAACTGGATTGCAGATTGAAATTCAGCATGCGGCGGTTCGGCTGCTGCCACTGTCGGTGCGTCTGTATGGCGTTGCCGTAAAGAACCCGAAGCCCTTTCCGCCAGGATATTTTCTGCAGGCACCAGAGGTGGATGTGGCGATTCCCTGGATGCCACTGCTGCATGGTAAGGTCTCCATTCGCTCGCTGTTGGTGGAAAAGCCCGTCGTCCATTTGATCTCCGATCCCGACGGCCTTTGGAATTTTCAGAATCCCTCCAGTGTGAAGACGCAGCCGGCGCGGTTCTCGATGGGCACCATTTCCAGTCTTCAGATCAAGAATGGAACGTTATACGGCTCCGGGCTGATCGATCCCTCGGACGCGCCCGGCCCGGTCGTCTTCACTGTCGAAGATTTCTCCGGAGGAGTGCGGCAGCTCAATGTAGATGCCCTGAAAAATCGTTCTTCCAAGACCATCGTTGCCGGTAGCCTGACCGTGGAGAGCGCGATTTTTGGACGCATCCATCTCCGGGAGATTCATTCGCAACTCCAAATCGAACCGGCGCAGTTCATGTTTAAGAACTTTACGGCCAAAACGTATCGCGGGAACGCCGCCGGAGATTTCACCTTCGACTTCGCCAGCATCCAGACGCGCTTCGACACCGATCTGCGGGTGAGCGGGGTCGGCATCAACGACCTGCTAGGGCAATTTGAATCCGGCCAGCCGAAAGTCACCGGGATGATGGAGGCGGACATGAAGCTCAACGGAATCATCGAGCACTCCGCCAATCCCCTGTCGGGGATCCATGGGACGGGCCACTTCACCATCCGAAAAGGCGAATTCACCGGCCTGAAGGGGAACAAGGGCATGGCGCAGATGGTACGCTTCCGCGATCCGGGGACGAACTCTCTGCCATTGTCAGCGTTTTCTTCGTTCAGTGGAGACCTGGACTTGAATCGGCAGCGGATCTTCAGCCGACAGATCGACGTCGATTTCTACGGGATTAACGTGGATGGCTCGGGAAGCGTGGACGAACTGAACAGCCGGCTCGACTACAAAGGCAACGCCACGATCCAGACCAAGCAGGGTTTTTTCGTCAGCACGTTTGCGAGGATGTTCAAAGGGGCCGACTCGAAGCACGGAAGGCTGGTCTTCCCTATTCGGGTCACGGGGACTTTAAACAATCCGAAGTGTTCGGTGGTGGATTGAATCCGCTCCCAACAGAAAACCAAGTGCAGGTTCCATGAGCCTGGGTCTCCTCGTCGACCGCGGCGTCTTCCAGAACCTCGAACAACCTCGCCAAGTCACTCGTTGACCGCAAAGCGGTACTCCGAAGTCAGCATGGGGGAAGTGAACGGTTTGGTGGAGGACCATGAACGCGGCTTCGCCGCGTTCATGGTCCTCTTGGTTTTTTGGGGGTGGGGTGATGTACGGGCTGAAGCCCGTACCCTTCATTCTCTTTGTGGGGCTTTTAGCACCCGTTCGACTGCGCTCCGGGCAGGCTTTGAAGCCGTGCCCTTTCAAAGCTGTGCCGCCTGTGCCACGGATGGACTTTTCTGAGCAAGATGTGAAGCCGCGCCCTTTCAAAACGGCTCGTTAATCAGAGATTCCCTGGAACTGGTCGCTGCGCTCTGCCCTACGGGTGCTGCTCGATGGCGATGGGGAGGGTGGCGGTGTTGCCGGAGGCGGCGAGGCCGGTGAGGCTGGTGGCAACACCGGGGATGGTGGCGGGGGAGAAGGTGACGGTGCCGGAGAGGTCTGAGGTTGCGGTGGAGATTTGCGTGGCGAGCAAGGGGGCGGGCGCGCAGACAGTGTGCGGCGAGCAGGGCTGGGACCAGGCGTAGAGGGCTTGATAGAGGGCTACGGTGCCGCCGGCCATGGGGTTGCCGTTCATGTCGAGCAGGCGGAGGGCGATGGGTGCGGGGGCGGTGGAGGCGGCGACGGTCTGGGTTGTGCCGGAGATGGCGCGAAGCAGGGCGTACTCGGGGCGGGAGCCAAAGACAGTGTAGGTGACGCACTGGCTGGTTCCGTTGATGCAGGCGTTGAGGGTGGCGGATTGGCCCTCGGCGAGGGGGCCGACGGTGAGGGTTTGGGTGGCGATGCCGCTTGCGTTGGTGACGGCGGAGGCCGGGCCGAGCGTGGCGATTCCAGCGGAGGGGGCGGTGGTGGAGCTAGACCAGGTGACGGTCTGGCTGGCGGCGGGGATGCCGTTCGAGAGGGCCAGTGCCTGGACGGTCCAGGTGAAGGTGGCTCCGGCGGCGAGGGAAAGCTGCGGAGTGAGGGATGAGAGCTGGGGCGGGGTTCCGCCGGCGAAGTGGGCCTGGAGGCTGGAGCCGTTGAGGAGCGAGGCGGTGACGATGGACCAGGTGGAGCTGGTGGCGAGGACGTTCATGGTGGCGCGGCCGTCGCCGGTGGAGGTGACTGCGCAGACGGAGAGGCCGCAGCCGAGAGTGGCGGTGCCGCTGGAGACGGTGTAGACGACGGTGACGACGGCGGCGGGCGTGAGGTCGGGCCCGAGCGCGGTGACGGTGAAGGGAATGGGCGTTGCGATGGGCACGGTGTTTGAGGGCGCGGTGAGGAGAGTGAGCGCGTCGCCGGTGCCGGAGTCGTAACTGATGCCGCCGGAGAGGACGGTTGCGGCGGAGAAGACGGGGAGATCGTCGACTTCGACATTGACCGAGCCAGAGACGGGGGGGCCAGAGACGCCGGGGCCGCTGACGCCGGAGGCCGCGGGCGGGGCGATGGCGGTGATCTCATTGGGCGAGATGCTGGTGACCAGAGCTGGCTGGCCGCCGACCAGGACTGTGTCCGCAAGGCGAAAGCCCATGCCGTGAATGACGATGGGGCCGCCTGAGGCGGGCAGGCGCGCGGGCAGGACCGTGTCTGCATAGAGAACCCAGCCTGCGTAGGCGTAGTCGGGGCGGCCGTCGCCGCGCTGGTCGGCGATGCCGATGCGGGCGAGGCTATTGGAGGTCGACGAGACGGTGAGGAAGGTTTCGCCGGTGGCGAGGCCGTTGAGGCCGGGACCCGCGCCGAGCGGAGCGGAGCCGACGGGGTCGAATCCATCCCAAATGCCGATGGAGGGCAGGGCTTTCGATTCAGTGGGCGAGCCGGATTCGTCCAGCGCCTGGGTGACGACGGTGAAGGTGCGGTTGGCGCGGACGGGAAAGCTGAACCAGTCGGTCTGGCCGATCTGGCTGAGGCGGCCAACCCAGAGGCCGCTTGCGGGCATGGGGCGCGGTTGGGACTCGGTGCCGATGGCATCCTGATAGCCACCGGTTGCGGAGTTGGCGACGGAGACGGAGAGAGATTGGGAGCTGCCTGCGGACAAATTGGAGAGGGAGATGGAGGAAAGCGTGCCGGAGGGAGTGACATGGCCGGCGGCGTAGGGACCGACCGAGTCCTGGAGGATGAAGAGCGGATTGATGGACTCAAATGTGATTTGGTAGTTGGCGGAGGTGACGCCGGGAGGCAGAGGGATGCCGCTGAGGTTGAAGGAGCCCTGGAGGGAGGGATCGCTGGAGCCCCATTGCGAGTAGAGGACGCCGTTCTGGTCTGAGAAGCCGGTGACGGGATTGCCGTGGTTGCCGCTGAAGTTGGCGCCGGTGACGGCGGTGACGGCGTATTGGTAGAGGGGATTTCCGTTGGCGTCGAGCGGGAGGGCGACGACGTTGACGCCCTGCATGCCGACTCCGGTGCGGAAGGCGACTGTGCCCTGGATGGAGATGGTGTTGGCGGCGGTGAGCTGCTTGCCGAGGAAGCTGGAGAGATTTTGCGCGGAGATGGGGTAGATGCGGTTGAGAGCGGCGATGTCGTCGAAGCGAAGGACGCTGGGGTTGGGAATGCACTGGCCGCCGGCGGGGCCGCAGACGCCGCTGAGCGGATGCATGACGGGCCAGCCCTGGAGTTGGCTGGCGATGCCGCTCTGGACCGCGTTGGGGTTGACCTGGGAGTAATCAAGGCCGAGGACGCGGCCAAAGGCGCGCTCGATTTCGTAGCTCATCATCTGAATGAGATTGGCGTTGGTGGCGCAGAGGCCGTTGAGCAGGATGGTCGAGTGGGCGATGGTGGCGTCTGGATTGAGATTGTCCATCAAGATGAAGACGCTGTTGTTCTGGCAACTGGTGGGTTGGCTGACGGTTGCGCCAAAGAGGGTGTTGATGACCGAGCCGTCTGCGTCGTAGACGACGGCGACGGGATAGTTGGTGGCCGAGGGAGTGACGTCGGAGGGCTGCGTGATTTGGTTGCTGGAGTTGACGATGATATTGGCTCCGCTGACGTCTTCGTTGAGCGAGCCTTTGTTGGTGAGGGTGACGCCGGCGGTGGGAATGGCGCTCCATAGGGCGGCAGCTGCATCGACCATGGCGGTGGCCTGCTGGTTGGAGACGGAGCTTGAGAGCGGGCCCTGATCGACGTAGTAGTTGAGCTGACCGCCGGACCAGTGGACAGGCTGGCCGAGGACGCCGGGATTGAAGAAGGTTGTGCCGGCGACGTATTTGGGTCCGCCGGCGCGGGCGGCCGTGGGTGCGAGAGCAAGCAGGGCGAAGGCGAATGCGAGCGCCGGAAGGCGGTGCGAGCGAAGGATGCAGGTTTGCAGTGAGACAGGGACGAACACGGAAGCCCTCCGGCGGAGAGGGCAGCATGTGAGATGCCTAAGGATTGGGGGAGGGTTTAGGGATTTCTAATGATTGCGATGAGTAGTTTCTAATATTCGGGGCGCGACGTGAGGCGTGGGTCTGGCTTGAAGGCCAGTGGCGTGAGGGCGGCCGGAGCGTGCGTTAGATTTCCGGATAGAAGTCGAAGAAGGCGTCGAGGCTGCGCTTGAGCTGAGCTTCGATTTCCTGGCGTGAGCCTTCGATGCTGTGCATGGTGACGTGTGCCTGGTGTCCGTTGGCGAGCTTGAGGGTAGCGTCCTGGATTTCTGTGACTTCGCCCTCGGGGAGCAGCCTGAGTCCGTAGATGAGAGTGAGATTTGCCATAGGTGACATGATAGAGAAGATTGCGAGCTGTGTGTTGCGGGATGGGTCGAAAGGGGAACGTGCGGGATGGCTGGGATAAGCAGGCGGGAGTTGTTGAAGGGTGCCGGAGCGGCGCTGGTGGCGGCACGAGGCGGCTGGGGCGCGGCGGCTGCGTCGGGACTGGAGTTGCCGCAGGGCAGGCCGGCGGTGGGGAGCCGGCATTTTACGAGCGCGGCTGTGGAGGCGCTGATTCCGCGGGTGCAGCAGGGGATTGGAGATCGGGCGCTGAGGACGATCTTTGAGAACTGCTTTCCGAATACGCTGGACACGACGGTTTATCCGGGCAGGTATGAGGGCAAGCCGGATACGTTTGTGGTGACGGGCGATATCAGCGCGATGTGGTTGCGGGACTCTTCAGCGCAGGTGTGGCCGTATTTGCCGCTGGCCAGGGAGGATGGGAAGCTGCGCGAGCTGCTGGAGGGCGTGATTCGGCGGCAGGCGCGGATGATCCTGATCGATCCGTATGCGAATGCGTTCACGCGCAACAAAACGGATGGGCCGCTGCGCTGGGCGCGTCACGACCAGACGAGGCATTTTGCGGGTGTGGGCGAGCGGAAGTGGGAGGTGGACTCGCTTTGTTATCCGATTCGGCTGGCGCACGGGTACTGGAAGGCGACGGGCGACACGGGGCCGTTTGACGCGCAGTGGAAGGAAGCGGCATGGACGATCGTGCGGACGTTTCGCACGCAGCAGCGCAAGCACGGACGCGGGCCTTATTCGTTTGAGCGGAAATCGGATGTTCCCTACGATACGGTGGCGCTGAGCGGATTCGGAAATCCGGCGCGGCCCGTGGGGATGATTTTTTCGATGTTCAGGCCATCGGACGATGCATGTATTTATCCGCTGTTTGTTCCAGCGAACAAGTTTGCGGTGGTGAGCCTGCGGCAGGTGGCGGAGCTGGCGACGCAGGTGTTGGCTGATGCGAAGCTGGCCGCGGAGGCAGATGAACTGGCCGCAGAGGTAGAGCGTGCGGTGGAACAGCACGGGAGGACGCACCACGCGGGGTTGGGAGAGATTTGGGCGTATGAGGTGGACGGGTACGGGAACGTGCTGATGATGGACGACGCCAATGCGCCGGGTTTACTGAGCCTGCCTTACCTGGGCTGCTGCGGCGTTGCCGATGCGCAGTACCGGCGGACGCGGGAGTTTGTGCTGAGCGCATCGAATCCTTATTACTTCCACGGCAAGGCGGCGGATGGCGTGGGCGGACCGCACGAGGGGTTGAATATGGTTTGGCCGATGTCGATCACGTTCCGCGCGCTGACTTCGACCGATGAGCAGGAGATACGGCAGTGCCTGCGCTGGCTGCGGGATACGACGGCGGGGACGGGTTTTATGCACGAGTCGTTTGAGAAGGACAATGCGGGGAAGTACACGCGGTCGTGGTTTGCCTGGGCGAATACGCTGTTTGGCGAGCTGGTGGTGAAGTTGGCTGCTGAGCGGCCAGGGCTTTTGGCGGGCGAACTGGGTTGAACCGGCGCGCGGTTGGAAGCATCTAAAATTGAGATAGGGAAAACTTATGACTGAGATTCGCGACACGGTAATTCTTGGCTCGGGGTGCGCCGGGCTTACGGCGGCCATTTACACGGGACGCGCAGGGCTGAAGCCTCTGGTTCTGGAGGGGCACGAGCCGGGCGGACAACTTTCGATCACAACGCTTGTGGAGAATTTTCCGGGCTGGCCGGATGGGATTCAGGGGCCGGAGCTGATCGACAACATGAAGAAGCAGGCGTCGCGCTTCGGGGCGGATTTTCAGTTGGCGCATCTGAATGCTGTTGACCTGAGCGCGAGGCCGATCAAGCTGGAGACCTCGACTGGCGAGGTTCACACGCGGACTCTGATTGTGGCCTCGGGTGCGAGTGCGCGCTGGCTGGGATTGCCGAGCGAGCAGGCGCTGATTGGGCATGGCGTTTCAAGCTGCGCGACGTGCGATGGATTTTTCTTCCGCGACAAGGAGATTGCGGTGGTGGGCGGCGGCGATACGGCGATGGAAGAGGCGCTGTTTCTGACGCGGTTTGCGAGCAAGGTGACGCTGTTGCACAGGCGCGAGGAGTTTCGCGCGTCGAAGATCATGCTGGAGCGGACGATGGCGCATCCGAAGATCGAACTGCGGACCAACACGATTGTGGAAGAAGTGCTGGGCGTGGAGGAGAAGGATGTGAAGGGTTTGCGCCTGAAGGATGTGAAGACGGGCGTTGAATGCGAGCTTGCGATCAGCGGGCTGTTTCTGGGCATTGGACACGAGCCGAATGCAAAGATGTTTACCGGGCAGATGGATCTGGATGAGGATGGGTACATCAAGACCACGGGCAATGTGCTGACGACGCACAATGGGCAGGTGATTCCGGGCGTGTTTGCGTGCGGTGATGTGCAGGACAGGCGCTACCGGCAGGCGATTACGGCGGCGGGGTCGGGGTGCATGGCGGCGCTTGAGGCGGAGAAATTTCTGGAAGAGCATGGGCACTGATCGTAGTGGGCGGCCAGGGCCAGCGGGAGTGAGATGACCGCGCTCAGAGAAAATCTGGAACGGCTGGAAGAGGCGATTGGGCTGGCTTGCCGCGCGGCGGGGCGAGGGCGCGGCGAGGTGGAGCTGATGGCTGTTTCGAAGACGTATCCGGCGGAGCGGATTGCCGAAGCTGCCGCGTTGGGACTGCGGCTGTTTGGCGAGAACCGGGTGCAGGAGTTTGCTGGTAAAGCGGGTGAGTTGGAAGAGCTGCGGCGGGATGTGGCTGTGCCGGTGCGCGTGCATTTGATTGGGCATTTGCAATCGAACAAGGCGGCGCGGGCGGTGGAGTTGTTTGACGGGATTGACTCGGTGGATTCGCTGAAGTTGGCGGAAAGACTGAATGAGGCGGCCGGGAAGCTGGGCAAGCGGCTGCCGGTGCTGCTTGAGGTGAAGTTGAGCCCGGAGGAGACGAAGGCTGGGCTGGAGCCGGAGTCTCCGGCAGCGATGGAGTTGCTGGAGCGGTTGCCAGACTTAGAGTTTCTGGAGATGCGGGGGTTGATGACGATTGCACCGTGGGGCGTGGCTGAGGATGTGACGCGGGCTTGCTTTCGCAGTTTGCGGGAGTGGCGGGATAAGTGGGCGGCGGCGCATTCGCGGTTGAAGTTTGATGTGTTGTCGATGGGGATGAGCGGGGATTTTGCGCTGGCGATTGAAGAGGGCGCGACGCGGATTCGGATTGGGACGGCGCTGTTTGGGAAGCGCGCGCCGTGGACTGGGGAAGAATGATGCTGCGCAGTGCGCAGGGCGGAGTGACGGTGGCGGTTCGGGCGCAGCCGGGGGCGAAGAAGACGGCGATTGTGGGAGTTTATGGCGAGGGTGCGGCGGCGCAGTTGAAGATTGCGGTGCAGGCTCCACCGGTTGAGGGAAGAGCTAACTCGGCGTTGATTGAGTTTCTGGCGGATAAGTTTGATGTGGCTAAGAGTTATGTTGAGTTAGTGAGTGGGGAGTTATCACGGAGTAAGGTGTTTTTAGTTAGAGGAGTTAGTTTGGAGCGGGCGGAATTATTGATTAAAGAGTGGATAAGTTAGATATGCTGGTAGTTTTTGTTCAGTAGTAAGTTAAAAACACAAACACAAACGCAACTGCAGGTTCTTCGGCTCGCTGCGCTCGCGCAGGATTGCAGTGCCTTGGTTTTTAGCGGGTGTGGTGGGCGATGGCGGCGGCGAGGGCTTCTTCGGGCTCGGGGCGGACGCGGTAGTCGGCGTGGGCTTCCGCAAAGAGGATGCGGCGATCTTTTGCGATGACGTAGGTCGCGGGAAGAGGCAGGCGCCAGCTTGAGTCGCCATTGACGAAGGGAATGTTGACGAGGACGGACTTGTAGTAGGCGCGGTGGTACTCGGGGATGGTGTAGACGAGGCCGAACTTTTCAGCGAGTTGGTTGCCGGGGTCGGAGAGTAAGGGAAAGGGAAGGCCGTGCTGGTTGGCCATGAAGTCGCTTTGGCGCTCGATCTGTGGGCCGATTGCAACCATGAGACATTCGCGCTCGCGGAGGGTGCCGTAGAGGTCGCGCCAGGCTTCAAGCTCGGTGACGCAGTAGGGGCACCAGCGGCCGCGGAAGAATTTGATGACCAGAGGTCCGAGGGCTAAGAGGTCGGCGGAGCGGACGAGGCGGCCGGAGGAATCGTTGAGTTCGAACTCGGGGGCGATGGAGCCGACAGGGAGGATGCGGTCTTCAATGCCGGTTGCGAACAGTTCGGCGACGGCGCGCTCCCCGACGGCGAGGCGCTCCTGCTGCACCAGGTGGCGGGTGTTGGCGGTGATCTCGTCGAGTTGGTCTTGAAGAGCGGACATTGAAATCCAATTCGAGTTCATGTTGAGTTCCGCCTCTGAAGACAACTTTGCTCGCGGCGTGCCCTTCGCGTCAAATGTTACCGTCCGAAGCGCTGTTTTTGCCCCAGGCCCATGCCACTGAGGCCGCCGCGCATCATTTTGGCGGCCATGCCGCCTTTGCCCATTTGCTTGAACATTTTGGCCATCTGGGCGTATTGGCGGAGGAGATTGTTGACGTCTGAAACTTCGGTGCCGGAGCCTTTTGCGATGCGCTTGCGGCGGGTGCCGGAGATGATTTCGTGGTTGCGGCGTTCGAGAGGCGTCATGGAGTTGATGATGGCTTCGAGACGCGTGAATTGCTTCTCGTCGACGTTGCCAGCGGCTTGCTGCATGCCTGCGAAGGGGCCGACGGAGGGGAGCATTTTGAGGATGCTTTCCATGGAGCCCATTTTCTTGATCTGGCGGAGCTGATCGCGGAAGTCTTCGAGCGAGAAGCCGTCGCCGAGGAGAGCTTTCTTGGCGAGCTCTTCCTGTTTTTTGCGATCGAGTGTGGACTCGGCTTTTTCGATGAGGGACATCATGTCGCCCATGCCGAGGATGCGGCCGACGATGCGGTCGGGATGGAAGGGCTCGAAGGCATCGGGCTTTTCTCCGACGCCGAGGAACTTGATGGGCTGGCCGGTGACGTGACGGATGGAGAGAGCTGCGCCGCCGCGGGCGTCGCCGTCCATTTTGGTGAGGACGACGCCGGTGAGGCCGAGGCGCTTGTGGAAGTCCTGCGCGGAGTTGACGGCGTCCTGGCCGGTCATGGCGTCGGCGATGAAGAGGATCTCGGAGGGGTTGAGGAGTTTTTTGAGGCTCGCCATTTCGTCCATCAACTCTTCGTCGATGTGGAGGCGGCCGGCGGTGTCGACGATGAGGGTGTCGCAGCCCATGATGACGGCTTCGCGGCGGGCTTCCTTGGCGAGGCGCTGGACTAATGCGGAGCCGGCGGGCTCGCCTTTCTGGTCGCCTTCGTAGAGGCGGACTTCGACTTGTTTGGCGACGACTTTGAGCTGCTCGCGTGCGGCGGGACGGTAGACGTCGACCGAAACGAGCATGGGGCGATGGCCACCCTTTTTGAGCCAGGCGGCGAGCTTGCCGGAGGTGGTGGTTTTGCCGGAGCCCTGGAGGCCGGCCATGAGAATGACGGTGGGCGGCTGGGAGGCGAATTTGAAGCGCGCGGTGTCTTTGCCGAGGGTGGTGATGAGCTCGTCGCGGACGATCTTGATGACCTGCTCGGAGGGCGAGAGGGCGGTGAGGACCTCGGTGCCGACGGCTTTCTCGCGAATGTGCTCGATGAGGTCGCGGACGACGTTCAGGTTGACGTCGGCTTCGAGGAGGGCCACGCGGATTTCGCGCAGGGCTTCGGTGATGTTTTCTTCAGTGAGCGTGCCCTGGCCGCGGAGGGATTTGAAGGCACGCTGGAGTTTGTCTGTGAGGTTTTCAAACATGGTCTTTTACAGTGTATCGAAAACGGCGGGGGATGGAGATTGGGCCCTCTCGCCGCTGAGGCAAGGGACGCCGCACGGGGCGCGTCCAGGGATGGGCAGGAGAAGAGATGGAGCAGGGATGAATCAGGGAGCGTATTGGAGGTGGGGCATCCGATTTTGTGCAGGCTGAGAGAGTCTCGACTGCCTCTACTAAAGCGATGTACTATTGACGCGGTCGCAAAGTCCGCCCGCGACGGATGGGTTTCCAGAATAGCTCCGGAGAATCGAGAGAATGAGAATGAAGCGCGTACTCTGCTGTGTTTTGTTTGTGCTTGTGGCTGCCGCAGCCCATGCCGATCAGTCCACCCTTCCGGACGGGACGCAATTTCCGACGTGGGAAAAGCCATTGCACTTTAGCAAGACGTACTACGTGGACGGGCAGGCGAAGAACGCCGATGATAACGGACCGGGCACGAAGGAACGTCCGTTCAAGACGATCAATCACGCGGCTCAGGTGTTGCAGCCGGGCGAGCGGGTGGTGATTGGCGAGGGTGTGTATCGCGAGGCGATTCATCCGGCCCGCGGCGGCACGAGCGCGGACGCGATGATCAGCTACGAGGCTGCGCCGGGCGCAAAGGTGGTGGTGAAAGGCGCCGCGGTGGTGAAGGACTGGAAGCCGAGCGAAGGCTGGAACTTTGGAGTGGACCCGGTGACGCACGAACGGGTGAAGGCCTGGGAGTTGCGTCTGGGGCCCGAGCTTTTCCCCAGTGGATATAACCCTTTCGAAGTGGACAATGTGCTTGGCAACCGGACCTGGCTGCGCTATGCCGAGGACAATATGGGAACTTACTTCCGGCGGCGCGGTCTTGTGTTTGTGGACGGCAAGCCGCTGGAACCGGTGGAGACATCCGCGGAACTGGCAGGTCCGTCGCCTCGGTCGATGAACTACTTCACCGATATTCACTGGAAGCCGCTGTTCAAGGAGTTCTCACCGGAAGTGGGCAAGGTGTGGATTGAAATGAACGGCATGACGCTGCACATTCGGCTTGCGAATGACGATGACCCGAGCAAACACGTTATTGAAATCACGACGCAGGAGCAGATTTTTTCTCCAACGGAGCGTTACCAGTCGTACATCCGCGTAAAGGGGATCACGTTTGAGTATGCGGGCAACGGATTTCCGGTTCCGCAGCGGGGCATGGTTTCGACCAACAGGGGCAATCACTTTATTTTTGAAGACGACACCTTTGAGTGGGCCAATAGCGTAGGTCTGGACATTGGCAACGAAGATTGGGGCGCGTCGCGGCCGCCGCAGCCGGTTGGCTTCGACGTAGTGAGGGGCAACACGTTCCGCTATTGCGGCATCGAGGGGCTGGGGGGAACGGGCGGTCCGCAATCGACGCTGGTCGAGAAGAACCTGTTCGAGTGGATCGGGTGGCAGGACGCGGCGATGATGTCGGAGTCTGGCGGGACTAAGATGCATGTGACGCGGAATCTTCTTTTCAGGAACAATGTGGTGCGGCATATCCGGCACGCGAACGGCATCTGGCTGGATATTGGCAACGCCAACGACCGGCTGACGGGTAACGTGTTTGCCGATATTCCGGGGGATGTGAATCCGCATGCGATCCACATTGAAGGCAGCGACGCGTTGAACGAGATTGACAACAACATCTTTTCGCAGCTGACGGGCGGTATTCTGATTCGCGATACGAACAACGTGATTATTGCGTACAACCTGTTTCTGGATTGCAAGGAGGTGTGCGTGGACACGGTGTCGGGCATTAACGGACCGCGGCCGATTGGCGGGCACACCAACGATGTGCATAACCTGATGGTGCATGACAATGTGTTTTACAAGATGGGCCGCTCGGCGATTGAGTTTAACAACGGACATAATGATGCGGACGGGAATGTGTACCCGGCGGCGGCGTCTCCGTTTGGCGGCAGTCCGTATCTGCGGGTGAAGTTTCCTGAGCCGGCGGAGTGGGACAATCTGGAATCGTGGCGGGAACAGCGCGGGTGGGACATGCACGGAAGCCTGGCGCAGATCGACGCGGTTCTGAATCCTGACACGCTGGAACTGACTATGAGCGTGAAGGGCGACGTGAAGCCGGCGGCTCCCTATAAGGGGATGGATGTGAACTTCTTCGGCAAGACGCTGAAAGGGGACCGGATGCCGGGACCCTTTGGCGATGTGCTGACGATGACGGGGAGCGTTGATCCGCGGTAAGAGACCGTGCAATGAAATGATGCGCCCGGCGGACAGATGAATGTTCGCCGGGCGCTTTTTGTTGGTTTTCGAGGCTTGCTGTGCGGGGGCACTTGAGCGGGTGCGCATGCGGTTGAGGCAGAGGGGGAAGCGCGGGTATCGCTCGAGCGTAGCTGCGGTACGGTAGGCTGGAGGTAACGAGCGGCGATTTTTTCAGAAGCGAAGGAGCGGCCAGCGACGATGGAACGGTTGATCAAAGGGCACAAGCGGTTTTTGAAGGAGGTGTTTCCGGGGCGGCGGAGTCATTTTCATTTGCTGTCTGAGGGGCAGGCGCCGGAGTGGCTGTTTATTACGTGCAGCGACTCGCGGGTGGTGCCGGACATGGTGCTGGGGACCGAGCCGGGGGATTTGTTTATCACACGAAATGCGGGGAACGTTGTGCCGATTGCGGGCCAGGATGTGGATGGGTGCACGGCGACGATTGAGTACGCGGTGAACGTGCTGAAGGTGAAGCATGCGATATTGTGCGGGCACTCGGATTGCGGGGCGCTGAAGGCGGCGCTGGACCGGACGGCGCTGGTAGGGCTGCCCAAGGCGGAGCGCTGGCTGCATCACGTGGAGGCGGCGTTTGGGCATCGGCAGCCGCTGAACCCGGCGGATGGGGAGAGCGCGGAACTGGCATCGCTGATCAGGGGGAATGTGGTGGCGCAGTATCTGAACCTGAAGGCGCAACCGGCGGTGCGGCAGGCGATGGATGAAGGGCGGTTGCAGGTGCATGGGTGGTACTACGACATATTGACGGGGCGGATTGAGGAGTGGGACGAGAAGTGGAACGGGGGGTTGGGTCGGTTTGTGAGTTGGGGGGAGTAAAGGGAAATATTTGGATGTGGGTTCCTGCAACTTTTGTTTGACAGATGTTCAGTGACAGACGTTGCCACCAACGCGTACTCTCGCATTAAGGTGGCACCCATGCCGGATTTTTGCAAGGGTAGGCTGAACGGTACTTTTGTGCGTTATGGGCTAACGGTGGCGGTGGTTGCCGCGACTTTTCTGCTGCGATGGATTCTGGTCGATCGCCTTGGCCTTGTTCTGCCGGAATTCATTCTTTGCTATCCGGGTATCATGCTGGTTGCCGTTGTGGCGGGCCTTGGGCCGGGCTTGCTTGCCACAGCCTCGTTCACGGTGGGAACGGACTACCTGTTTCTGCCACCCTTCAAAAATTTCCGATTTGCCACCTTCCCGGACGGGGTAGCCCTGGTCCTTTTTCTCACTATGGGCGTCTTGATGTGCTTGTCGGCGGAGTTTTACCGCCGCAGCAAGTGGAGAGTTACGGCCCTCGGAGAGCATGTTTTGGAGGGGAGGGCGAAGCTGGAGGTGACGCTGGGCAGCATGGCTGACGCCGTGCTCACCTTCGATGCCCGGGATCGCATTCTGGATTTCAACGATGCCTTTGTTAGGTTCCACCGGTATCGAAGCCGAGCCGAGTGTCCAGTGAATTTGTCCGACTTTGCAAGCCAGTTTGAAGTTTTCTTGCTGGATGGCACGGTGGTGCCGGTCGAAGACTGGACGGTGTCGAGAGCGCTTCGCGGAGAGACGGCCACGAATTCGGAATACAGGCTGCGCCGCAGGGATACAGGCGAAACCTGGGTTGGCAGCTATAGCTTCAATCCGCTGCGCGACAGTGAGGGCGCGATTACAGGTGCAGTGGTTGTGGCGCGTGATGTAACCGAGGCGCGGCGCATGGAAGATGCACTGCGGGAGAGCGAACGGCAGTTTCATACTCTTGCCGACGCCATTCCCCAGCTTTGCTGGATTGCGAATAAGGATGGCAGTATTTATTGGTACAACCAGCGCTGGTATGACTATACGGGCACCAGCCCCAAGGACATGGAAGGCTTGGGCTGGCAGTCGGTGTACGACCCCGCGACTTTGCCGGCAGTTCTTCAAAATCGGCAGGTCTCGATTGCAACAGGAGAACCCTTCGACATGGTTTTCCCGTTGCGGGGCGCGGACGGGGTTTTTCGCCCTTTCCTGACCGGGATCAATCCGGTGAAGGATGCGGATGGAACAGTTTTGCGATGGTTCGGGACGAATACCGATATCTCCGAACAGCAGAAGGCGCAGGAGAACATCGAGAATCTCAATCGCGTTCTTGGCGTGCTGAGCGACATCAACCAGATGATCGTTCGCGAGAAAGATCCGCAAGCGATGATGAACGCCGCCTGCAGCATTGCCGTTGACAAGGGGAAATTCCGGATGGCCTGGATTGGGATGGCCGATCCGACCACGCACATGTTAAAACCGGTTGCGTGGAGCGGTATGGTGGAGGGGTATCTGGAACGATTCTGGATCGATTTGGAGGATCCCGTCAGGGCCGGTGGACCGGGAGGGCGCTGCTTCCACTCTGGAGATCACGTTGTCTGCAACGACATCGAGCACGATTCGGGATACGAGCTGTGGCGCAGAGCGGCATTGGAGCGCGGCTATAAGTCGTCGGCTGCCTTTCCGCTGCGATGCAACGGGAGTCCGGTGGGTGTTTTCTGCCTTTATGCGAGCGAGCCGGCGTTCTTCGACACGGACCAGATCACGATGCTGGACGAGCTGGCGATGGACATTAGCTTTGCGCTTGAGGTGAACCGGAGCGAGGAGGAACACAGGAGGGCGGAAGAGGAGTTGCGCTGGCGCACGGCCTTTTTTGAGGCACAGGTGGAGTCGTCTTCAGATGGGGTTTTAGTGGTGGATAACGAGGGAAGGAAGATTCTTCAAAACCAGCGACTGAACGAGTTGTTCAAGATTCCACAACAGGTTTCAGAGAATCCAGACGATGCTCAACAGCGTGCATTTGTAGCAACCGTGGTGAAGGATGCCGCGCAATTCGCAGAGAAGGTGAACTATTTGATGGCCCATCCGGAGGATGTAAGCCGGGATGAGGTTGAATTGGTCGATGGAACGATTGTGGAGCGGTACTCGTCACCTGTGAGGGACAAGGCGAATCACTACTACGGCAGGATCTGGACATTCCGGGACATCACGGAGCAACGGCAACTTGAGGAGCAGTACCGGCAGTCGCAAAAGATGGAAGCTGTGGGGCAGTTGACGGGAGGGATTGCCCACGACTTCAACAATCTGTTGACCGTGGTGCAGGGCTGCGCTGAATTCATCGGCGAGGGCGTGAGAGATAACCCGCGCCTGAGCAAGATGGCGGAAATGATACTGGGCGCGGCCAAGCGCGGTGCGGATCTTACACACCGCATGCTGGCGTTTGCGCGACGCCAGTCGCTGCAGTCGCGGGCGGTGAACGTGAATCAGCTGCTTTTGGACCTGGAGAGTTTTCTGCAGAGGACGTTAGGCGCTGAGATAGCTATGGAGCTTATCCAGGGCAGCGGGGATTTCGAGGCGTTTGTGGACCCCAACCAACTTGAGAGCGCGATCCTTAACCTCTGCGTGAATGCTCGCGACGCCATGCCTGGTGGCGGAAAGCTGACCATTGAGACGCATTGGACGGAATTGGACGCGGACTACGCGAAGCAAAACGCGGAGGTGATACCGGGGCAGTATGTTCTTGTTGCCGTATCTGACACGGGTAGCGGCATTAGCCCGGAGAATTTGCTACGGGTTTTCGATCCGTTTTTTACGACCAAGGATGTTGGGAAAGGAACGGGGCTTGGACTGAGCATGGTGTATGGGTTTGCCAAGCAATCCAAGGGGCATGTGAAGATTTATTCTGAGCCTGGACGCGGCACATCGGTAAAGTTGTATCTTCCCATGGCTGACAAGAAAGACGAAGAGCAGAACGATATCCCGCTGTTCATAGGAGACCTTCGAGGTTCGGAAATTGTTCTGCTGGTGGAAGACAATGGGGAGGTGCGGGAATTCGCTAAATCGCAACTTGCGTATCTTGGATACGACGTTTTTGAGGCTGCGAATGGCGAGGACGCATTGAAGATTGTTGGAGAGCGCCCGGATATCGATCTTCTTTTTACGGATATGATCATGCCGGGCGGGATGAATGGGCGCGAACTGGCGGTGCAGGCGTGTGGGCTGCGACCAGCACTGAAGGTTCTTTATTGTTCAGGATATGCGGAAAACGCAGCCGGTCACCAGGCGGTACTTGACCTGGGGGCGGAGTTTCTGAGCAAACCCTATACGCGCCTGGAATTGGCAAGGCGCATCCGGCGAGTGATGTCCGGGAATCGATCGTGAAGTGAAGGAGAGCGGATTGGCGAACAGGCGGATCCTCATTCTGGACGATGACGAGGCGGTTGGTCAGACCATTGAATGGATAGCGGAGAGCCTCGGCTTTGAGGCGGAGTTTGTAACTGCGCCGGAGGAGTTTTTCGAGACGCTGGATAGAATTCGCCCCGACGTGATCACCATCGATTTGATCATGCCCGAACTTGACGGCGTGGAGATCATGCGCGCTCTTGGAGAGCGGAATTGCGTGGCGCAAATCGTGATATCGAGTGGATTGGGCACCAAGGTTCTGGAGGCTGCGCAGCGATCGGCGTCAGAGCACGGGTTGAGCATCTTGGGCGTGATTTCCAAGCCGCTCTCGAAGGAGAACCTGCGCGCGCTGGTGGGAGAAGGAAGCGACAGCAGCCGGCAGGCACAAGCGGGTGTGCCCTCTGCGTCTATCGACAAATTTAAAGTTACGCAATCCGATCTGCAGCAGGCGCTGGACGGGCATCAGTTTGTGATGGCGTATCAGCCAAAGGTGGAGCTGAAGACCGGCGTCACGGCGGGGTTTGAGGCGCTGGTTCGATGGCAGCATCCAGACCGAGGCATTGTGCCGCCCGAGGCGTTTATTTCAGTTGCGGAAGAGTGCGGGCTGATTGATGTATTGACTGCGGAAGTATTCGACCAAAGCCTGAAGTGGTTTTCGCGTTCGTTTCCGCGCTCGGAATTGAAATTGTCCTTGAATATCTCCGCGGCGAGCCTTGTCGATATTCAAATAGCCGATCGGTTATTCGATATTTGCAGCCGCTATTCGGTGGCGCCAAGAAGGGTGGTGCTGGAACTGACAGAGACCAGCGCCATGGTTGATCCGACACTGTCGCTGGATTTGATGACTCGATTTCGATTAAAGGATTTCCATCTGTCGCTCGACGATTTTGGCACCGGCTTTTCCTCGATGGTTCAGTTGGTGCGGCTCCCGTTCTCGGAGATCAAGGTAGACAAGTCGTTTGTCGTGAATGCGAAGCAATCCAAAGAATCCCGGACTGTGATCAAGTCGATTGTCGACCTTGGTCACAGCCTTGGTCTGGAGGTGACGGCGGAAGGGGTGGAAGACCTCGAAACGTTCAACTACCTGCACAAAGTGGGCTGCGATCTTGCCCAGGGATATTTTATTGCGCCGCCGATACCGGGAGAGGCCGCGTATCTCTGGCTCGAGCGACGGGGATTCCAGTCCTCGGATTGAGTGGGGCCGAGGCCGAGGCAGATGCGGCTTCTGAATCGATGGTCAGGGGCAATCGCAGATGAGGCTCCCCCCTTCTGAATCAATTAGACGATGGCCAGGTTGCAAATTGGCGAGTCTTAGACGGGGGCGGACGTTCCCACCTGATGCGGAGTGTTCGTCGTTGCGATTCCTGGTGGACAATTTTGGGCAGGCGGGGTTCCTCGAGGCGTGCTTGTTTTGGCTTCGGGTGGCTGTGCCTTGAGTGGAGTGAGGTTTTGGGTGCGGAGAGGGTGGAATTTGGATAAGACGGCGTCTTACAGATCAAACTAGTTGGTAAACTAGTTGGTAATTTGGAGGTGAAAATGCCGAAGATCGGGATCTTTGAGGCGAAGACAAAACTGTCTGAGATTGTGAAGAAAGTTGAACGGGGAGAAAGGTTTACGATTACCGTTCGTGGAGTGGCGAAGGCGGAGGTGGTTCCGATTCAGACGCCGACGGTCGGACCTTCGCACTCGGAGGTCACGGCGGCGCATCGGCGGCTGAGAAATCCATCGATCAAGGGGATTTCGCCGGAAGAGGTGCGGGATGCGCTTGAGAGGGGGCGGTAGTGAAGATTGTATTGGACGCTTCGCTCTCCCTGTCGTGGCTGATGATGCGGCCGGAGCGGACGGAGGCGATGCTGGCCGACCGGGCTTTCGACAAGGTGAGCGCGTACGGGGCGGAGGTGCCGGCATTCTGGTATGCGGAGGTCGGGAATACGCTGCTGGTGCTGGAGCGGGCCAAGAAGCTTACCGAACAGGATGCGGCACGTTACCTTTCCGATCTTGCTCTGCTCCAGATTGTGCAGGATGAGGCTCCGGGGGCAGAGCGGCAGGGTCGGGTTCTGGATTTGAGCCGCCGTTACGAACTGAGCGCCTATCAGGCTACCTATCTTGAGTTGGCGATGAGGCGGTCTGGCGTGCTGGCGACGTTCGACAAGAAGCTGGCGGATGCGGCGCGGAGGGCGGGGGTACGGGTGTTTGGGGATTTGGGGTAGTTGAATTGAAGTGAGTCGAATCGGCTTCGATTGATACTCGAAAATTCCGCGTAGGCGGTCGTTTGTTTTTGCATTCTCTGGCATCGGGCATGCGCGGTATGATTCGTTGATGCTTCCTCGCAGGTCTGGGCGCTTGCTCCTATTCGCTGTTCTGTTGGCCTGTTCGTCAGGGTTGTTGTGTGCTGCGCAGCAAGCGCCAACGACCGCGATCGTCCGCTACCACTTTGGCGACGACCCCGACGGCAGCAAGGGCTGGGCCAAGGCGAACTTTGACGACAGTGCGTGGCCCGTAGCGCAGGACGGGCGGTGGCCGGGACCGGCGTTCCAATCGAATGGATTTGTCTGGGTCCGTTTCCATGTGCCGGTCCGCAGCGATACCGTGGAGCCTCTTGCGATTCGAGTGTTCGCCCCACAATTCGCGCTTGCGGCGGACGAGGTTTTCGTAAATGGCAGATTGGTGGGGAGATTCGGCAGGACGCCACCGGACGAGGAGGTGGAAAGCCTGCCGAGAGCGAAGGTCTTTGACGTTCCAGCCGGACTGACGGCACCCGGAGAGATTGCGGATGTAACGCTGCGCATCTGGTACCCGCCGTTTGCACGGCGAGCCGACGCATTTGGTTCTGCGGGTTTCGCATTCGACCAGAGGCGGACACTGCATGTCGAAGAGGAAGCGGTGCGGTGGCGGGCGCTGCTGCTGAACCTGCCCGCGATGACGCTCAATGTGTTGATCCTGCTCATTGGATTTACTGTTCTGCTGCTGGCGCGGTCATCGCGCAGCCGGGATCTGCTGCTTTACGGCGCGCTGCTTTCTTCTGCTCCGTTGGTCACCCTGTTCCTTGAGTTGGTCGATTCCAGACTTCTTGTGCTCTCGGTGCGGGAGTTTTATCTGGGCGAGGTGTTGTCGCAGCTTCCAGCCATGATCGTCACAGTGGAGTTCATCTGGAGAATTTTCGACCTCAAAGGCCTTGTTTTCAAACGCCTGACATATGTATCGATGGCACTTTTCAATATCGGCACGCTCGTGGCTTTCCTTCCCGCGCAGCCGTTCGGCATCGTACCTTTGGCGCAAGCCTTTTTCCCCGTCAGTTTGCAGGCGTTCGACGTGCTGACCCTCGGCGCCAATCTTTGGGTGCTTTTCGTCAAGAAACGTTACCGATTGATCGCCGTTCCCATGTCGTTTGTTCCCGCTGCCTCATTGCTCTCAGGTTTCAGGGATACGATTCACGTCGGGGCTGATCTTTTTGATTCAGCGTTTTTTCTCTCAGGTATTTGCCTTGCGACCGCGCTGGCGCTGCAGGCCTGGAGAGAGTGGCGGACGCGGGATGAGCTGCGCGCCGAGTTTGAAGCGGCGCGTGAGGTGCAGGAGCGCCTGGTGGCTCCGGCGGTGGATGTGCCGGGGTTCAGGATCGAGAGTGTGTACGCGCCGGCCAAGCAGGTGGGTGGGGATTTCTTTCGCGTGCTGCCGGGGAACGATGGTTCGGTTCTGGTGGTGGTGGGGGATGTGAGCGGCAAAGGGCTGAAGGCGGCGATGACGGTGAGCGCGGTGATGGGAGCATTGCCTGGATGCGCTTCGCGCATGCCGGCGGCGGTTCTGGCGCATTTGAATCAGGCGCTGTTTGGGCAGGTGGATGGGTTTGCGACTTGCTGCGCGGCGCTGATTGAAAAAGACGGCCGAATGACGCTGGCGAATGCTGGGAATCCTGCGCCGTATTTGAATGGCGAGGAGATGGCGGTGGAGGCGGGATTGCCGCTGGGGATTCTTGCTGGAGCGACCTACGCGGAGACGCAGAGCGAGCTCGCCGCGGGCGACCGGCTGACGTTTGTGTCTGACGGCGTGGTGGAGGCGACGAATGCGACGGGCGAGCTTTATGGATTTGAGCGGACGCAGGCGATTTCCGGGGAGTCCGCGGGCGAGATTGCGAAGGCGGCGGAGTTGTTTGGGCAGGTGGACGATATTACGGTTCTGTCTGTGATTCGGACTGCGGGGCTGGCGATCGCATGAACGGCAAAGGCTTTCTGATTGTTTGTCGTTTGGCAGCGCCCCTACGGGGCTTTGTGGCACATTACGGCCCCGCAACCCCACGCTGAAGCGCGGGGCTAATGAACATTGCGCCTTCGGCGCGGGAAAAACGCCCAGTCGCGGAGTTGGTAGGTCTTTATCGATCCATTCAGGAGGTTTCTCCTGGTGGTGTAGAGGAGGATCTTGCCTCAGGGGCAAAAGCCCCGCTCCTGTTGCGGCAGTTGCGGCACGGCTGAAGCCGTGCCCTTTCAAGGCCGCTCTCAGCGAGCTAGAAACCAAGACTCAAAAGTATATGTATCGATGAGGCCTAGTGTGCGCCGGGGGGGGGAGCGAGGTGGTGGGTCGGTTTTTTGAAGAGCCAGACTGCACCGGCGCAGAAGAAGGCCAGGACTGCGGTCCAGCGGAAGATGTCGATGTAGGCGAGTTGGGCGGATTGCTGGAGCATTTGGCCGTAGATGGTTCCGTAGGCGCCGGGGCGGGCGACGGCGGGGCCGAGGTTGCGGCCGAGATAGGCGGCGAGTGCGGCTGAGTTTTGCTGGAGGGCTGGGGAGGATGGGGCGAGGTGCGCGGCGAGGTTGGTCTGGTGGAGGTCTGCGCGGCGGATGAGGGCGGTGGTAGCCATGGCGATGCCGACGGAGCCGCCGATGTTGCGGAGCATGTTGAAGAGTCCGGTGGCGTTGCCCATGTCGTTGCGTGAGATGGTTGCGGTGGTCATGGTGGCGAGGGGGACAAAGACAAAGCTGAGGGCAAAGCCAGTGAGGGTGATGGGGATGAGCAGGGTATAGGGGCCGATGCCGAGGTCGACGGAGCCGAAGATGAACGAGCAGATGCCGAAGCCGATGAAGCCTGCGCATAGGAGCTTGCGGGGGTCGATGCGGGAGCCGAGGATGCCGATGACGGGTGAGCCGACAAAGGAGCCGATGCCGCGCGGGCCGACGACCAGGCCGGCGGCGAAAGCGGTGTAGCCGAGCACCTCCTGATAATAGAGGGGCAGGATGGCGATGGTGATGTAGATGCACATGCCGAGCAGGGCGATGAGGAAGCAGCCGGTGCGGAAGTTATGGTCCTTGAGGACATGGAGGTCGACGAGGCCGTTGGGTGTGACCCATGAGCGCCAGATCCAGCCGATGAGGGCGATGATGAGCGCGGCGACGGCCCAGCGCACCCACGTGGCGCCGAACCAGTCGTCTTCCTGGCCCTTGTCGAGGACGATCTGGAGGCAGCCAGTCCAGACGATGAGGAGGCCGAAGCCGATGTTGTCGAATGCGCCGACTTTGGCGTTTTTGATGTAGGGCGGGTCGTGGACGAAGCGGGTGATCATGATGACGGCGAGGATGCCGACGGGGATATTGATGTAGAAGGCGTAACGCCAACTGAAAGTGTCCGTGAGCCAGCCGCCGAGCGTTGGGCCTAGCACCGGGGCGACCACGATGCCGAGGCCATAGGCGGCCATGGCCATGGATCGCTTTTGGACGGGGAAGCTTTCAAGCAGGATGGATTGCGAGAGGGGCTGGAGCGCGCCTCCGCCGGCGCCTTGCAGGACGCGGGCGAGCAGGATGATGCCGAGCGAGGGAGCCGCTCCGCAGAAGAAGGAGGCGATGGTGAAGATGGTGACGCAGATGAGAAGAAACCGCTTGCGGCCGAAGCGGCGGGCAAACCAGTTGGAGGCGGGCAGGATGACAGCGTTGGCGACGAGGTAGCTGGTGAGGACCCAGGTGGCTTCGGAGTTGGAGGCCGAGAGCGAGCCGGCGATGTAGGGCAGGGCCACCGAGGCAATGGCGGTGTCGAGCACCTCCATAAAGGTGGGGAGCATGACGGAGAGGGTTACGAGCCACGGGTTGACGCCCTGGGTGAGCGGGTAGCGGGCTTGGGCGGCGTCGTTGGTCATTTGGAAGGAACGATTTTGAGGGTAAACGATTTGGGGGGTGGTTGCCAGTGATGGGGGTGAACCAGCGCATTGCTGCCAGCTTTTGGCTGTAGGCTTTGGGGCTGCGTGGGAGGGCGGCTCAGGAGCTGGGTCCATCGGCGGGTGACCTTCGTCCATATCGATATAAACCACAAGCTGCCTCGGGGCGGAGTTGGGGATGAACCCTGGAAGTCCCGGAATGGAGGTATGCTTGCGCGCGTTAAGGGCGAATTTGGAAAGGAAGTTTCCATTGACTAAATCGACTTTTTGCATCGCACTAATTCTGGGGTTGATTCCATCCGTTGGTTTGGCGCAGAGTGGCGGCGGCCACGCGGCGGCGCAGGCGCGTGCCAAGGCGATTGTGAGCCGGATGACGCTGGACGAGAAGATCTCCCAGATGCATGGCATTCGCGATGGCGACAAGTTTCGCCTGATCGGAGCGCTTCCGCGGCTCAATATTCCGGAGTTTCACATTACAAACGGACCGGCGGGTGTGAGCCTGGGTTCAGGCGGTCCCCAGAAACCGGCCACCGCGCTGCCCTCGCCAACGGCGCTGGCGGCCACATGGGATCCCGCGCTTGCGCACCTCTACGGATCTGTCGGCGGAACTGAGACGCTGGCGCTGGGTTCACAGTTGCTTGAAGGCCCTGACGTCAACATCATTCGCGTGCCTCAGAACGGCCGGGCATTCGAGAACTACAGCGAAGACCCTTATCTGAACAGCCGCATTGCCGTGGCCGATATTGAGGGAATTCAGAGCGCGGGCGCGATGGCCAATGTGAAGCATTTTCTGGCGAACAACCAGGAGACCAACCGCAATTCGATCGACGAGATTATTGGTGAGCGGGCGTTGCGTGAAATTTACCTGCCGGCTTTTGAAGCTTCAGTGAAGGAAGGGCATGTTGCTTCGCTGATGTGTGCCTATCCGCGCATTAACGGCGACTTTGCCTGCGAGAACAAGGCATACCTGAACGACATTTTGCGGAAAGAGTGGAAGTTTGACGGATTTGTGATCTCCGACTTTGGCGCCACCCACAGCACGGTCAAGAGCATGGAGGCGGGACTGGACGCGGAGTTCCCGATGGGCCGCTACTATGCGGAGCCGCTGAAACAGGCGGTCGAGTCCGGACAAGTTTCAAAGGCCGAGCTGGATGAGGCGTTGGTGCGCCGTTACACGAAGATGATCGAGTTTGGCATGATTGGGGCGCAAAAGACGGTTCCGGCGCTGGATGTTCTGAAGGATGGGCTCGCGGCACGGAAGATTGCCGAAGAGGGCATGGTGTTGCTGAAGAACGATGGCGGTGTGCTTCCGCTGGACCGCACCAAGCTCAGGATGGTGGCAGTGATTGGTCCTTATGCTGTGCGGACGTTGACGGGTGGCGGAGGCAGCGCCGATGTGCTGCCCTTGTACACGATTGAGCCCTTCAACGGCATCCGGGCAGAGATGCTGCCCCATGGGTTTCGGGGCGGAGCTGTGGTGATCGACGGACACGACCTTGGCGAGGCGGCGAAGCTTGCCAAGGCAAGTGACGTGGCGATTGTAATGGTGGGTGCGAACGAGGGCGAGGGTGCCGACCACCCGATCGATCTGTCGCCGGATCAGAACAAACTGATCGAGACGGTTGCGGCAGCCAATCCCAAGACTGTTGTTGTGCTGAAGACCGGGAGCGCCGTGCTGATGCCGTGGCTCGACAAAGTGGCTGCCGTGCTGGAAGCGTGGTATCCCGGCGAGGAGGACGGCAATGTGGTGGCACGGGTGCTGTTCGGAGATGTGAATCCTTCGGGCAAGTTGCCGGTGAGCTTTCCGAAATCGGCCGAGGACACGCTGGCGCGCAATCCGGAGCAGTACCCGGGGAATGGCAAAGAGGTGCATTACAGCGAAGGCATCGAGGTGGGGTATCGCTGGTTCCAGACGAACGGGATCAAGCCGCTCTTTCCGTTTGGATACGGGCTTTCGTACACGACGTTCGGCTACTCCAACCCCAGTGTCAGAGCGCTGCCCGGGCACAAGGGTGTGACCGTGACGTTTGAGATTCAGAATACGGGGAAGGTGGCCGGCGCGGAAGTGGCGCAGGTTTATCTAGGATTTCCGCCGATTGAGGAAGGCAACGAACCGCCAAGACAGCTCAAAGGCTTCCAGAAGGTCTTTCTTGAACCGGGAGCGACGAAGACGGTCACAATCACGCTTAATCCTCGGGCTTTTTCCTATTGGTCCACCGCAAAGCATGACTGGGCGATCGCGCCGGGCTCGTACAAGATCATGATCGGCGCCTCGTCGGAAGACATTCGCGTGGAGACGGCAACAGAGGCGCCATAAGGCTGGAGAGCAGGCCGGCCGATCGAGATGTTAGCATAAGTCATTTTATTTCAATTAAGTAACGGCCTGGAAAGCCAGTGAGCAGGAGCCGCGGTCAGGTTGGCCGAGCGGGGTCGCGATGGAAGCAGAGAGAGAACTTGCCTCGTTCGGGTGGTTTATGGCTAGTTAGTCAAATAAAGTTGACACTAAGTCACTCAATGGTGCATCTTATAGAAGTCAGAATTTAATAAAAGAGGCGGTAGAGCAACCATGGCAAAGATTATCGGCATTGACCTTGGCACGACGAACTCGTGCGTCGCAGTATTGGAGGGCGGAGAGCCCAAAGTCATTCCAAATGAGGAGGGTGCGCGGACTACGCCCTCGATTGTGGCGTTCTCAAAGAGCGGGGAGCGGCTGGTGGGCCAGGTGGCCAAGCGGCAGGCGATTACGAACCCTGAGAACACGATTTTCTCGATCAAGCGGTTCATGGGCCGGCGCTACAACGAAGTGAACGACGAGATGAAGATGGTGCCGTTCAAGGTGGTGCAACAGGGCGACCACGTGGGCGTGCTGGCGCAGGGCAAGGAGTACACTCCGCCGGAGATTTCGGCGATGATTCTGCAGAAGTTGAAGACCTCCGCGGAGGCTTACCTGGGCGAGACGGTAACGGAGGCCGTGATTACGGTTCCGGCGTACTTTAATGACGCGCAGCGGCAGGCGACCAAGGACGCGGGCAAGATTGCGGGCCTCGACGTGAAGCGGATTGTGAACGAGCCGACGGCGGCTGCGCTGGCTTACGGGTTGGACAAGAAAAAGGACGAGACGATTGCCGTTTACGACTTTGGCGGCGGCACGTTCGACATTTCCATTCTGGAAGTGGGCGAAGGTGTGATTGAAGTGAAGTCGACCAATGGCGATACGCACCTGGGCGGCGACAATCTTGACCAGCGGATTGTGGACTGGCTGATCAGCGAGTTCAAGCAGGAGTCGGGTCTGGACCTGGGCTCGAAGGGCAACGAGATGGCGCTGCAGCGGCTGAAGGATGCCGCGGAGAAGGCGAAGATTGAGTTGTCGACGACGATCGAGACGGAGATCAATTTGCCGTTTGTGACTGCGGACGCGAGCGGGCCGAAGCACCTGGTGCGGAAGCTGACGCGCGCCAAGCTGGAACAGCTTGTGGAAGATTTGCTGAACCGGTCTCTTGAGCCGTGCAAGAAGGCGATTGCCGATGCGGGCGTGAAGTTCAGCGACATTGACGAGGTTGTGCTGGTGGGCGGACAGACGCGCATGCCCAAGATTCAGGACCTTGTGAAGACTCTGTTCGGCAAAGAGCCGCATCGGGGCGTGAACCCGGATGAGGTGGTTGCGATTGGCGCGGCGGTGCAGGCGGGCGTGCTGGCTGGCGAGGTGAAGGACCTTCTGCTGCTGGACGTGACGCCACTGACGTTGTCGATTGAGACGCTGGGCGGCGTGGCGACTTCGATGATTCCGCGGAACACGACGATTCCGACGAAAAAGACGGAGACGTTTTCGACGGCGGCGGACTCGCAGACGGAAGTTGAGGTCCACGTGCTTCAGGGCGAGCGTCCGCTGGCGGCGCAGAACCGCACGCTGGGTAAGTTCAAGCTGGCGGGGCTTCCTCCGGCGCCGCGTGGCGTGCCGCAGATCGAGGTGACGTTTGACATTGACGCGAACGGCATTTTGAACGTGACGGCGAAGGACAACGCGACGGGCAAGGACACGCGCATCACGATCACGTCCAGTTCCGGTCTCTCGAAGGAAGAGGTCGAGAAGATGGCCAAGGAAGCCGAGGCGCATTCGAGCGAGGACAAGGAGAAGCGCGAGGAGATTGACGCGCGCAACTCTCTGGATGGGCTGGTCTACAACATCGAGAAGATGTTGAAGGAGGGCGGCGACAAGATCCAGGGTCCGGAAAAGGGCGAGGTGGAGACGGCGCTTGCCGGGGCAAAGAAGACTCTGGAAGGCACGCCGACATCGACCGAGCTGAAGGAGCAGCACGAAAAGCTGACGCACGCGAGCCACAAGCTGGCCGAGGTACTGTACAAGGCCAACGCGGAGACTGCGGCTGGGGGGGCTGCGCCCGGTGGGGCAGCTGGAGGACCGGCGGCTGAGGAGAAGAAAGACGAAGGCGTGATCGACGCTGAGTATGTGGACGTGGACGAGAAGAAGTAGGACTGGCCGTCCAGGCAGGGCCGCCGTTCCGGCGGAAAACTTCGGGGTGGGCGACTTTTGTTGTCCACCCCGCGCTGTTCATTGCCAAACAACATGAGCCTTTCCCGAGGAATGGCTCCTGGATGCGGCAGGCGTCGTGCGCTAGAAGACGTGAAGAATCCAGTAGGATGTACTGAGATAAGAAAACACATATGCCGACGACACAAAACAAGGATCATTACGCGACGCTTGGGGTGAAGAAGACTGCCACGGCGGATGAGATTCGCAAGGCGTTCCGGAAGGCTGCGCGGAAGTATCACCCGGACGTGAACCCGAACGATAAGCGGGCTGAGGAGAAGTTCAAAGAGATCTCCGAGGCCAACGATATATTGAGCGACGAGAAGAAGCGGAAGGTGTATGACCAGTTAGGTTTCTACTCCGACCAGATTGACCCAGCGCAGGCCGAGGCTTATGCGCGGCAGCAACATGCAGGGGGCGGCGGGCGGACGAATGTGAACTTTGACGGCTTTGACTTTTCGGGGTTCCAGGGTGGATTTGGCGCGCCGGGACAGCAGCATCCGCAGCAGGGTGGCCCGGGATGGGGCAGCTTCAAGGATATTTTCTCGGGCATCTTCTCGGGAGCGCAGCAGGGGCAGCCACCACGTGGACCGCAGCCTGGAACCGACCTGGAATACCAGGCGACGGTGGACTTCTGGACGGCGATTCGCGGGGGACAGGCGCGGCTGCAGGTGAACCGGCAGGAGACGTGCCCGACCTGCCACGGTCATGCGCACACAGGCGGCGCGATGCAGTGCCCGGAGTGCAACGGCACTGGCCAGGTGACGCAGATGGGCGGGCGGATGAAGTTCAACATACCTTGCCCGCGGTGCAATGGGACAGGGCGCACCTCGAATATGTGCGCGACGTGTCACGGCGAGGGGACGGTGAGCCGGTCGGAGTCGGTTGATTTCCGCATCAAGCCGGGAACGCGCGACGGGCAGCGGATCCGGCTGCAGGGCAAGGGCAATGCGGGTGTAAACGGTGGAGCGGCCGGGGATCTTTTCCTGATTGTGCGGACGGGGACGCATCCGGTGTTTACGCGCGTGGGCGACGATATTCAGTTGAAGGTTCCGGTGACGGTGGCCGAGGCCTCGCTGGGGGCGAAGGTTGATGTTCCGACGATTGACGGGCGGGCGCAGTTGAAGATTCCGCCGGGGACGCAGAGCGGGCAGAAGCTGCGCATGCGGGAACGGGGCGTGGAGAGCGCGCAGCAGCCGGGCCAGCGCGGCGACCAGATTGTGACGATCGAGGTGGTGGTGCCGCACCTGCAGGACGAGCGCAGCCGCGAAATTATGCGCGAGCTGGCCAAGCTGAACAATCAGGATCCGCGGGTGGGGCTGTTTGACAAGATGGGGTAAAGACGGAGACGAGGGACCAGCATTACCGCTGGGCACTGATTTGGTGAGGCGATTCAGATGAGCTGGGTGCGGATAAATTTCTATGGCAGCGAAACGTAAATCGAAGGGCGTGTACATGATCTCGGCGGTGGCCGAGATGTACGAGATTCATCCGCAGACGCTGCGCCTGTATGAGCGTGAGGGTCTGCTGAAGCCTTCGCGCACTGAGGGCAATACTCGCTACTACACTGACGAGGATCTGGAGCGGCTGGAGTTCATTTTGAATCTGGCGCGGGACCTGGGCGTGAATATGGCCGGGATCGCCATCATTCTGCAGATGCGGGAGCGGATGGAAGAGATGAACCGGCAGATGCAGAGTTTTGTTGAGTATGTGCGGACCGAGATGCTGACACGGTTCCAGCAGGCGGCGCCTTCATCGGGCGCGGCGATTGTGCCTCTGCGCAGGCCGGTTGTGGCGGCGAAGACGGTTGTATCGAAGCCGGCGGGGAAGAAGGGGTAGGTCCCCGAGATTCCACCACGGCAGCAAAAATCTGCCGCGGCAGAGGGCGGGCGTGGGGCACTTGGCGCATTTCCTGAGTCGGCGGCTCGTTTGCTTCCATCAAGCCTCATCCCATTATTCCTTCGATTACAGGTATTCTTAATCCTGCATGTCGTACGTTCTGTTTGGCCTGGCTTGCTTCGGTGTGGTGACGTCTTCGGTGTTTGCGGGGATGGTGCTTTGGGCTGTTCCGCGCTTTCTTGGGGAGCGGCGGGCGGCACTGGCGCAGCTCAGAGAGCGGCCGGGATTTGCGCCGCCGCTGACGCTGCTGAAGCCGGTGCATGGAGCCGAGCCAGGGCTTGAGGCGCATCTCGCCACTTTCTTCGAGCAGGATTATCCGGAGTACGAGATTCTGTTTTGCGCGCGGACGGCGGACGATGCGGGACTGGAAACGGCGCGGCGGGTGGCGCAGCGATATCCGCAGATTGCGGCGCGATTTTTTTCGACGGGTGGAGAGCCGGACTACATCAATGCCAAGGTTGCTTCGATGGAGTTGATGGAGGCCGCGGCGGCGTACGACATTCTTGTGATCAGCGACAGCGATGTGCGCGTGACACCGGATTATTTGCGGGCGGTGGCGCTGCCGTTTGCGGATGAAAAGGTCGGTGCGATGTGCTGCGCTTATCGCGGGGTGGCGGCGGAAGGCGGGTTGTGGGCGCGGCTTGAAGCTGTGGGCATGTCTGTCGAAATGACGGCGGGCGTGCTGGTGGCGCGGATGATGGAGGGGATGCAGTTTGTGCTGGGGCCGACGATGGCGTTTCGGCGCGCTGCGATCCGGGGGATGGGGGGCTTCAAGGTAACGGCGGATTATTGCGCGGACGATTTTGTGCTTGGGAACGAAACTTTCAAGCTGGGGCAGACGGTGGCGTTGAGCACACACGCGATCGATCATATGGTGATCAATTCGAGCTTCTGGTCGTCGATGAAGCACCAGGTGCGGTGGATGAAGTCGACGCGGTTTTCGCGGCCCAAGGGACACTTTGGAACGGCGCTGACGTTTAGCGTTCCGTTCGGTGTGCTGGGGCTGGCGGCGGCGGCTTGGATGGGGCATCCCGCGTGGGGTGTGGGGCTGTTGGCGTGGAGCGTGGCGACGCGGCTGGCAATGGCGGTTGCGGTGGGTGGGCTTGTGGTGCAGGATC
>DATKWA010000002.1:0-6602 GCA_035529815.1 Occallatibacter sp.
CTGGCGGGGTGGCCGAATTTAGGTTGATCGGTTGTCCGTAGTTCACCTCGCGGCCATTTGCATGGACGGCGAGGCGATACTGACCAGCAGGCAGAGGCGCCAACCGGAATCCGCCATCAGCGCGCGTTACTGCTTCGGCCGCTGCATCCTTGCCCGTCAAGCGAACCGTCGCGCCCGCAATCGGTGCGTCTGCAGCATTGTGCAGCACACCGCCCCACGCGTTCTTCGCTGGCTGTTGCGCCCAGAATTTCGCTGGCAGGAGCGCCAGCACTGCGAGGGCTACGGTGCAAATTGTTTTGATTCTTCCTTTTGCCTGCCTGCTGCGCAAGCCCCGCCACGATTTACCATTCATGAGAATTAGGCCTTTAATATCAACTGTCCGCAGTGTAGGCAGGTGCTTCAATGGTACGAAAGCAACGCTCACAGCGATGCACAGGATTATAGTCGTTCCGGGGTTGTGATTTGGCCCTTGCAAAGGGCGCCTGATTCCGTTTGGCGCCACGAGGCGGCCGAGCTTCTACACTATTTCCAGCAGATGCTTGAACCTGACACAACTTCGCAAGCGAATATCGACACCATCGCCGCCATCTCTACGCCGCCCGGCCGGGGCGGTATCGGCATTGTGCGCCTCAGCGGACCAGAGGCTGCTTCCATCGCCGTCCAGTTGGTCAGTCTCCGCCAGCCCCTCGAACACGGCCGAGCTCGCCTGGCCGACGTACTCGATGACGCTGACAGTAAAGCCGTGCAGGCTGAAGGCGCGCGCATCGACGAAGCGCTCGTCACCTTTTTTGCGACACCAAATTCTTACACCGCCGAGGACGTCGTCGAGATTGCCGCGCACGGCTCGCCGGTCGTGCTGGAACTGCTTCTGCGCCGCGCACTTGATAAAGGTGCGCGCCTGGCCGAGCCGGGCGAGTTCACGCAGCGTGCCTTTCTTTCCGGTCGTCTTGACCTCACCCAGGCCGAGGCTGTCCGGGATCTGATCGAAGCGCAGACGCTCACGCAGGCGCGCCTGGCCGCCAGCCAGATGGGAGGCGCGCTCAGCCGCCGTGTCGCTCCCGTCAAGCAATCTCTGGTTGAACTGATCGCCTTGCTCGAAGCGGGCGTCGACTTTGCCGAAGACGACGTGGATGTCGCCCCGCAGGCTGAGATTGCACTGCGCATTGGCACGCTCACCCCGCCCCTCACGGCGCTCGAGGCCTCTTTCGCCCGCGGCCGCATTGTGCATGACGGGCTTAGCCTTGCCATTGTAGGGCGCCCCAACGCGGGCAAGAGTTCGCTCTTTAATCGACTGGTCGAGCGCGACCGCGCCATTGTCACCGCAACCCCGGGCACCACGCGCGACACCGTCACCGAGCGCATCTCGCTCGACGGTATTCCCCTTGAATTGGTAGACACGGCTGGCCTGCGCGAGAGCCTTGAAGAAGCCGAACAATTGGGCATCCGCCGCAGCCGCGAAGCACTCGCCGACGCCGCTCTTGTTCTGGTGGTTCTGGACGCGACGCAGGCGCTCAACGACGAGGAGCTTCGTTTGCTCGAGGCTGTTCAGGGCCGCCCAGCACTGGTTGCAATCAACAAGAGTGACTTGAGTGAATTCTGCACGCCAGGAGGAGAGATCGCCGGGATCTCAGCACTCCCGACTTCCGCACTTTCCGGCGAAGGAATCCCCGCGCTGCGTGAGCGAATTCTTGCTCTCGCTACCGGAGGCGCCGCTTCGGAACCAGGCATGTTGACCAGCCTGCGTCACCATCAGGCCATCGCGACCACCCTATCCGCGCTCGCCGACGCAGCCCAGGCAAACGCCAACTCCATCCCGCACGAAATGATCCTGCTCGATCTTTACCGCGCCCTCTGGGCGCTGGACTCGCTGACCGGACAGACAACCTCTGACGACATCCTTAACCTGATCTTTTCCACCTTCTGCATCGGAAAATAACCGGGCTGCCCAGGGCAGGGCATCTCGCTCCTCTCCCTACATGGAAACTGCAGGGAAGGGCGAGGACGAAATTGTTGCGATTCCATCGGGAGCACCCGCTGGATGCGTCGCGCGCAGCCACCCGGCAGAAAGCCAGGATCTGGGAACAGAGAACTCCGACCAGCCGCAGTCCAGGCAGATGCGGACATCCGGAGACGGATTCATGGGGGGATGGCTCAACGTGCGAGGACTATTGCGATAGAGACGGATCTCTGCGGGAATAATGGAAACAGCATTTGATTGGCACTTTGGACAGCTCATGGCACACCTCTTGGTCAGAAGGACAAAAACAACCAAGAGCAACCATTGTTAAAAAAGTTCAGTGATAAAAGGGTACATTGTTTCAGTTATGGTAATCCCGGAGCGGTCACTTTTTCAACCCATTGTTGGGGATTCATCGTCTGGTTAGACGGTCGGAACCGGGGAAAGTATCGCCTTGCGCCGACCCCGCGCTGACGCTGCTTTTTTTGCGGGATCAGGCGTCGGGACTCACTTTCCGCTGGTCAGGCCCCGGATGATTTCCACTTCGCGCTGGCGATATGGGGTGCCGTCCGCGTGAAAAACATCGTGGAACCAGACGGTAGGCTGACGGTCCACATACGGGTGCTGCCACGAATCCCAGGGCAGATACGTCTGGCTCTTCCCCGCCACCAGGCCCCAGTTAATTGCGCCCACGCGGTACTTGTGCGCGATCGGCAGAGTCGTATCGAACAGGCTGCCCGCGCCCCTTGCCATGTACTCCGTACAGATCAGCGGCCGGTGGAACTGCTGCAGCTGCCGCACGCGCTGCTCGAAGTCCTCCGGCCAGCCGTAGTTGTGAAAGCTGATGATGTCGGACTCTTGCACCTGGACGCGCGCCAGGGGCGGCATTGTGGCCAGTGACGCCCAATCCCCATGCCACAGGCCGCTCGTCAGGGGTTGTGTCGGGTGCTCGCTGCGGGCCCAGGCAAACACCTGCGGTAACAGTGCGAGAATGATCTCGTTCTTGTTCTTCGGCTCGCCCTTGGCATAAGAGCTGTCATTTCCGTTGTCCGGCTCATTCCACAAATCCCAGGCCAGTATGCGCGGATCGTTGGCAAAGGCGCCCACCACGCCCTTTACATAGCTCTCCAGGCGCGAATACTGCGCGGGGTCGGCCAGCACGGCTGCGCCGGGCGCCTGTACCCAACGGGAGTTGTGTACGCCGGGAATAGGCGGAAGCTGAGGGCCAAGCTTCGGGAACGGCGCCCAGCAGGAATCGAAGAGTACAAACACCGGCCGGATGTGATGGCGCGCCGCAATGGTCAAAAACGTATTGATGCGCTGCTGGAAGCCCTTCGGATCCTGCTCCCACAGAAGGTTGTGCAGGAAGACGCGCATGGTGTTCATGCCGATTCCTTGGGCCCAGCCCAGCTCGCGGTCGATCGTTGCCGGATCGAACGTATCCGCTTGCCACATCTCCAGCTCATTCTCGGCCGTAGAAGGCAGAAAATTGGCGCCCACCGGCCAGGGCTGCGCCGCATACCAGGCATTGGCCTGCGCCTCAGTCCAGCGTTGCGCGGGAGCCTGGAGCCGTTGTGCACACACGTAGGGGGTCAGAACAAACAGAACCGAGAGAGGCCAGAGAAGAAACCTGCGGAATGACTGAATCACTTGTGCTCCTTCAAGCGAGGGGAAGGAGAATTCTAACTCACCAGTTCAGAGCGGAGCGCTTGGATAACTTTGATGGCTGCAGAACTCCCTCGGGCTTTTCGGATCCTGGAAGCACCTCACGGACCTGTTTTTCGCCCTGGGGCACTTCGGTCCGCGAACCACGGAGCGCGATCGCCAACTCCTCCAATTGGACGCCCAGCGGGGACTCTACGGGCACAATACGGGCCACCGGAACCCCGTTCTTATGCAGGACGAAAGACGCGCCCTGATAGCGAACCCGGTTGACGCAATCGGAAAAATTCCGAGCTGCCTGGGTCACACTGATGGCTGTCTCGCTCATAAAATCAGATTATCAGATTTTACACGACCCAAAACAAGCCCCTTTATTCTCCCGCCAGCTGCTCCAGAAGCCTGTCGAAATCCTCCAGGCGCGCATACTCAATCACGACTTTCCCGCGGCCTTTGTGGTCCTCAATGTGAACCTTCAGGCCCAAGGCGCGCTGCAGGCGCTCCTGAACTTCGCGAATGTTGGGATCAACGGGAGCCTCCGGTTTCGGATCTTTCTTCGCTGTCTTTTCCGGGTAAAGGAGGCCTTGTACATAGTTTTCTGTTTGGCGAACAGATAGCGAAAGTACGACGACCCGTTGCGCCGCCTTCTCAATATCCTCGGCATGTTCAAATGCCAGAAGCGTACGGGCGTGACCAAAGCTGAGAGCTCCCGACTCGACGCGCGCCTGCACTGAGCTCGGCAAACGCAGTAGGCGCAGGAAGTTGGCAACCGTGGCGCGGTCCTTGCCCGTGCGCACGGCCATCTGTTCTTGAGTCATGTGAAACTCGCGAGAGAGCCGCTCGAAGGCGCGGGCCTGCTCCATCGGATTCAGATCGGCGCGTTGCAGGTTTTCGACGATCGTGATTTCCATCGCCTGCTCGTCGGAGACCTGGCGCAGAATCGCCGGGATTGTCGCCTTGCCAGCCAGCTGCGACGCACGCCAGCGCCGCTCACCTGCGATCAATTGGAATCGTCCGCTCACGAGCGGACGCACCAGAACAGGCTGAACCACTCCGTTCGCGGTGATCGAAGCGGCGAGTTCAGCCAACTGTTCCTCGTTCATGACCGAACGCGTCTGGAAGGGATTGGGATCGATTTGGTCGAGGGGAATCTCACGCGGCTTGCCCTCTTCCGGCTCAGTGGGCGAGGTTGCCGGCGCATGGGCCCGCGGCAGCAGTGAGTCAAGGCCTTTGCCCAGGGCGCGGCGCTTCGGATCGGTTGCGGCAATATTCATTTTCAATATCCTTTGTTACGGCTAGGCGCCGGTATTGCTCGAATCGCTGTTGAAGAGCTAATTGCCCTTGGACGGCTTCTGAAACCATCAGGAATAGGGCCAGAACGCGACCTTGGACTCGGGCTGGGCAGGGACCTTTGTTTTGCGTTGCGCGCTTCGTGGACTCTCCATGTTATTGCGGGCCAGAAACTCTCCAGCCAGCTCGAAATAGGCCTCTGTGCCGCGCGAGCGGGGATCGTAGAGAGCAACTGGCTTGCCGTGGCTCGGAGCCTCAGCCAGGCGGATATTACGTGGAATCACGGTCTTGAAGAGACGCTCGCGGAAGTACTCACGGAGCGTATCGGTAACCTGCTGCGCGAGGTTGGTGCGGTCGTCGTACATCGTCAGCAGAACGCCCTCGATATTCAGCTCCGGGTTGAAGGATGCGCGCACCCGCTCGAGAGTCGAAATCAGCTCTGAGATCCCCTCAAGCGCAAAGTACTCGGCCTGCATGGGAACAATGAGGGTTTCGGCCGCGGACAATACGTTGAGAGTCAGCAGGTCGAGCGCCGGCGGGCAATCCAGAATAATCAGGTCGAACTTGCTCTTCAACGGCTCTAGAGCGCGGCGCAAGCGTAGGGCGCGATCTTCCACGCCGGACAACTCCAGATTCGCTCCCGTCAGGTTCTTGGAGCCAGGCAGCAGCCAGAGCGTTTCTATCGCCGTGGGCAGAATGACCTGCTCCGCCAGGGATTCGCCGACCAATACCTCGTACACCGAATGACGGTCGTCGTCGCGCTGAAAGCCCAGACCAGAGGTCGCGTTTGCCTGAGGATCGCAGTCCGCAATCAGAATGCGCAGGCCCTCCAGCGCCAGGCACGCCGACAGATTGATTGCGGTAGTGGTTTTTCCAACTCCGCCCTTTTGGTTGACGATACCGAGAATCTTGCCCATGGCTTTCAAGAGTAACGGGCAAGAGCAATTTCGGGATAGGCAATTGACATGTGGAGAACGCCGTCAGACTGTGGAAAGCTCTTGGACGCACGCCCTGACATCTCGGGACAAACACGTGAAGCTGAAGAGGTTCGAAGCGATTCCACCAGGGCAGCCCTTAGCCGCAGTAAAACCGTCGATCAGTGGAAAACTTCCTTAATTTTCACTTTATTTCGGGAGCAATTTCAGTTTTTCTGGAGTGAGTTCCGTTTCGGTCGCAACCCGATTCGGGCGATCCTGGCTCTTGTTCCACGTGGAACATTTCCCACTTTGACTCTCGTTCCCAGAATTGTTCCACGTGGAACAACCGCTTGCTCACCTACAACTCCCCCAACCGCTCTTCGTCAAATCTCCTTCCACCCCCGACTTGCAGGACCCGCCGATCTTCTCGCCTTAGCGAGCTCACCGTCGAAACAAACACCAAACTCTTGCAACGCAATGACTCCAACACCCTCACTGAATCACCCACGCAGACCCTGCCATAAGTCGAAGGTCCCAAGTCGGACCCCAATCAGCTCTTGACCACTAGCAAAATCGATCGTACTTGAATGAATCAATAACCGACAGCAACGGCCTTGCCACTATAGATTCGGAAAATGAATACTGATACTTATTTTCTCTTGTTTCGTCTAAGTAAGTATGGAACGTGAGGATGCCCGCAAGTTATCTCCGGATGCGCAGCATGAACGTCGCCGTCAGGTGGTTCGCGCTTACAAGCGCGGAGTGAACCGTCGACAAAT
>DATKWA010000003.1:0-18817 GCA_035529815.1 Occallatibacter sp.
ATCTGCGGCGCAACGGCGCTGCCCGAGCCACAACTGGCGAGGTTGATGGCGCTCAGGCTGGTCGCGGTGAAGCAGGTTGGGTTGTTGATGACCGTTACTAACTGGGTGTTGGGACCACCGTTATTTTGCTCCAGTCCCATCAGGCTGCCTATATGGAAGCGGTCATAGAAGAAGCCGTAGCCGCCGCGCAATACCGTCTTCGCCTGCTTGCCCTTCTTGTGCCCGTCAAGCGCATATGCAAAGGCAACACGTGGACCAAAATCGCTGTGGTCGTTGATATGATTTTGCGTTTCCCATCGGAGGCCGCCTGAAAGTGTCAGGAATTGATTGAACTTCCAGTCGTCTTGAAAGAAGAGCGCGGCGTCAAAGACGTTGCCCTGAAATGCTTCTCTGCCGGTTGTATAGGTGAGTTTGTTGGGGAGTCCGCCTGCAGCGGCAATCTGTGCAAAGGTCTGGTTTGCGGCGAGCCCGTTCAGCATTGTTTGGTAGGAGGCAAGAGAAGAGAAGCTGAAACTGCCGTTGAAGTTTCCGTTCGAGGTACTGGCATCGCGGTTGTCGCGCATCCACACACCGAACTTGATTGCATGCGCCCCCGCCGACATCGTGGTGATGTTCTGCAGTTCCAGATGATCAGAATGATCTTTATTGGTCTGGCCGCTATATCCGCCGCTGCTGAAGTACCCGCCAACACCGACCGTCGGCGCCGTGCTGACCGGCGTTGTGGACGAGTTCGCGCGCCGATACTGAAAGCGGGTTTCGTTCACAATGTGTTCGTTGACAATCAGCGAATCCATCAATTGGACGGCGCTTTCAGAGGACGACTCGCTCGTGGCTTGCGTGGGTAGCGAAATGTTCGAGCCCAGGTTTCCGCTCGAGCTGCTGCGCTCGTACTGGTAGCGCACAGTCAGCGTATTCTTCTGCCCTAATTGCACGTCGAGGCGGGGTGATATCTCGACACGTTTTTCGGGCGTAAAGAGCCCGCCAGAGATGGTTCCCGGCTCATATAGGCCCGTCGTCGTGTTCAACACTGCGGTATTCGCGGTGTAGATGCTGGCGTCCTGGTTGTTTCGGCCTTCCACGCTGAGGAAGAAGGAGGCCTTCTTTGAAAGCGATCCGCTGATGGTTCCGTTGTACTGGATGCTGTGGTACGGAGGAATCACCGAGGTGAATGGGTTGCCTGTATTGAAGGAACTGTCGTTGCCCTGCAGGAAGCCCCGTCCGTGTAGGACGTCTGTTCCTGGCTTGGTCAAAATCTCGATGCGCCCATAGCCGATGTGGTCGAACTCGGCCGAAAAGGGATTCTGATTGATGCGAATTTCGCGAATTGCCGACTTGGGGGGCAGCGTTCCACCCGTGAACCCGTCAATGTAAATCTGCCCACCGTTTGGTCCTGCAGATGGGCCGGCAAGCGCCGATAATTCGTTCGACAACTCGTCGGGATCGTCCGACAATGCATCCAGATCTTTGCCCTTCAGGACAATTGCGCTGGCATTGCTGCCCGCTTCCGTACTCACGGTGGGCTCGCCCCCGTCGTCAGTAACCTCCACGTTCTGCTGAGCCGATTCGATCGCCATGGCAATATCCACCCGTTTTGACTGGCCAGCCACTAGCTGGATGGTGGGTGAAGTAAATTGCGCAAAGCCTTCGGCGGCCGCCTCGACGATGTAGCTGCCCGGAGCGAGGCCAGTTACGGAATAGCTTCCGCTTGCATCGGAGGTTGCGGTGGTTACCGTCACGCCGAGTGCGTTTGCGATCGTAATCTTCGTGCCTGGAATCAGAGCGCCGGTCGGGTCGGCGATGTGTCCGTGCAGCCGGGTGGTTGCCTCGGGCTGCGGTTGCGGCGGTGTTTGCGCCTGAGCCGTAATCAAGCAGGCACAGGCAATCGAAGCGGCAACCACAAAATGTATAAAGCACTGCAATTTTGAATACACGTATTCCTCTCTCACTTTTTTGAATGAATCCTTTTTATGGTTACTGCGCCACGTCCGGCGTGCCTGAGCTCAAGCTCCAATTCAGAAGGTTCTGGCTGGCTGCCGGAGCCTCAAGCAGCGGCTCAACGCCCGCTATCAATGTGATCGCGTCTGCTCCGGATCCATCCTCAGTCGCAACCACCATAATCGCCTCACCCTTCTTCAGATCGGACAGCTGGATCGCAGGCGCTCTGCTCAGCATCTGTTGCGTGTCAAACCCGCCTCCGCCTCCGGGCCTCCCTTGTGAGCGTCCCGGTCCAGCCGCACCGCCAGAGCCGCCCATGTTTCCATTCAAGATTGCTGCCAACATCTTGGCCATGCGATCCGGCAATTGGCGCATCTGCGTGTCCTGAGACACATGGATTATGACCTCTTTTTTCGTGGCCAGATCTTTCACGCGAAGCGTCGCTTGGGCACTGTCGATGGACTCAATGAGCCCTGAGATATGGCGGAAACTTCCCGATACGACCTCATCCGCTGTCATCTGCAACCCGTCTTCGCTTTTGGTGCCCCGTGCCCGCAACTGGTCCCCAGCGTGAATCGCATCAATGGGCGCCGCCTCGGCCAGGTCGTAGCGCACCGAGGCCGGCGCGTAACGCTTAAGTACGGTTGCCTTGGTGGTATGTATAGTGATTTGCTTCATCGTCGCTCCGGCCCCGGTTGTAAGTAGAATGACTCCGGTTGCGGGATCAGCACTTTTCACCAGTCCGCCTACACCGTTTCGCTGCCAGGCTTCCCGCTCCTGTTCTTGCTTTTTGGCGAGATCCGCTTGCTTTACAGCAATAATCTGCAATGCGACCGTCGATCCTGGTGCCGCATTGGGATCCAGCCGTACCAGTACGCGGTCTCCGGTTGCGAGGCTGCTGAATTCGATCGCCTGTGCGGCACTCAAATCCTTTGCCCCGGGTTCAACCTGCTTAATCACCGCTGTTGAAGGCACATCCACCTGGTGTACCTCTCCGGCGCTGGTCTTCACTGTCAGCGTCGTGCCGTTCACGGCCGTCACTGTGCCCAGAAATCGCTGGGCCGCTTGCGCATTGGCCACTGCCGAGGCGGTCAGGACGGCAGCCATCAGTACATTCACAGCCGCCACTCGAATCATCATCTTGCACGTCATAAAACAGTTCTCCACCTTCTATACCTGTTGTGCGGCGTATGGAAGTTCAACCCTATTTCGGTAGACGAGCCAATGTGCGAAAAGGTTGAGAATGCGGTTTTAGGCCGTGCGGACTGCTCTGCGATTGCTCGCATAGGCTCTAAGAAGTTGTTTATCTGCAAACTATAGGCCGCAAAATATAAACTAGATTCTATTTTTAAAGCCGCTGTCAGGGAGCCCTTAGGCCCTTATTCAGAGATTAGGAATTGCTTAATCGGTGTGGATTTACTTTGAATAAGCCGATGCGCCAGTTGCCAATTCGGCAGATTCCAAAAACGTGTAACTGCCCGATGGCGACGGAATCACGTTGGTTAACCTCCGGTTGTGAACGACGACCGTATTCAGGTACCAGAGATTGAAGGCGGGGAGATCGCGGGCCAGTATCCCCTGGGCCTCCACGTAGTCCGCACGCCGCCTTGCCTCGTCCTCGCTTTCGGCTGCATCGCCAAGGAACGCGTCAAGCCGTGCATTCGAGTAATGGGCGCGATTTGCGCCTTTCGGTGAGAAGTTCGCGGTTAGAAATGCGTAGCTGAAGATATCCGGCTGTTCATTTCCACCGATCCAGCGCAGTGAATACATTTGAAACGCGCCCCGGGTGACATCAGAGTAGAAGGTGGCAAACTCATAGCTGCGCAAATCGAGCGCGATGCCCACCCTGGCCAATTGCTGTTGCAACACCGCAGCCAGAAGTCGCGTTCCTTCGTCATTGCTGGTCTTCATCGTCAGATGGAAGCGGATGCCGTTGCCGGCACGAATGTGTCCTGAGTCGTTCAGCAGGCGCTCGGCGCGTTCCGGGTCGTAATCGTACCTTGGCACGTCGCTTGTGAACGCCCAATGGCTGGGCGGCAAGAGACTCAGCGCGGGCTGTGCGTGGCCACGCAGCAAAGTCCGTATGATTAGATCGCGGTTGATGGAGCAAGCAATGGCCTGACGGACACGCACATCGCTCAGCAGCGGGTCGCGCAGATTGAAGGCCAGATATTGAATCTCGGTGCCGCCCGTTTCTTCGATGCGCAAATCCGGGCGTGCAGCGAGTACATGGAGCGAATCGATGGGCAGGGAATTGACAGCGACATCGCCGGAACCCTTTTCAAGCTCGAGCGACTCTGTAATCGCGTCGGGTACCACTGCAAAGCGCACGCGCTGCAGTCTGGGGACCGTGGCCCAGCTTAGAGGATTGCGTTCGATCACAACGTCCTGATCGATCTGCTGGCTGAGGAACCGGAAGGGCCCTGTGCCAACGGGATGTTTCCAGAAGTCGCGTCCACTGCCTTCGGGAACAATCCCCATGGCACCTGTGGAAAGATTGCGAAGCAAGAAGTTGTCGGCATGCTTGAGATGAAAAACTACGGTGAGCGGATCGCGTGCTTCAATCGAATCCACCGATGCATAGGCCGCGGCTTTGGGGGAGATGACCACGCCGGTTCGGATCGAAGTGATGGTCCAGACTACATCCTGGGCGGTTAGCGGCCGTCCGTCATGGAAGTGAACACCGCTGCGGAGATGAAAGACGAGCGTCAGCGGGTTGGGCTGTTCCCAACTGGTGGCTAATGCCGGAATGAATTGAAAGCTCGTATTCTGATCTACGAGGCCATCGAACAGGAGCGTGTCGATTCGTTGCGATTGCGCGTCCGTTCCGATTCGCGGGTCTAGATTCGCTGGGCTACTCTCAATCAGGAAGACTACAGTTTGCGGGTCACGCCGGGACGAATGGCAACTCACAAGCACGGCAAGCACGGCAAGCGCGAACAGCCTACGCATAGGTCACCTGACCCAAAATCACGGCCTTCGCCGCGCCCGTAGCCGCAGGCAGGTTTGCGGGGCGATGATTCCAAGTTTGCCATGCGAGCAGCGCGAACGCAGCAGCCTCCTTCGCTTCCGCGGGCAAACCATACTGCTTGCTTGTGGCCAACTCGCAGCCAAGGGGAACCAATCTTTCTGTCAGCATCGCCATTAACGTTCGATTGTGAGCACCGCCGCCAGAAATGATGTAGTCGATTGGTCGACCCTTCATACGGGCAGCTACGAACCGCTTGTAGCTTGCCGCAATTGTTTCGGCAGACAAGGCGGTCGCTGTTGCCAGCGCGTCTTCAGGCTTGCGCCTATGTTGCTGGCACGAAGAAAGAAACTTTGCAGCGTACTCCCGCCCGAACTGCTCGCGGCCTGCCGTGCGGGGAGGCTTGAGGCGGAAATAGGGGTTCCGGAGTTCGGCCTGCAGCACAGGGTCGAGCACACTTCCAGTCGCGGCAATTGCGCCATTGCGATCGAATGGTTTTCCAAAGAGTTGTTGGGCGAGCGCATCGATGACCATATTTCCGGGGCCCGTGTCGAAGGCGATCACATGGTCTGGACTTGCGGCGGCTGGAATCGCCGTCAGGTTGGCGATGCCGCCGATATTCTGCAAGACGCGCCCGCGCTTTGGATCTGCGAACTGTACGTAGTCAAGGAGAGGAACCAGTGGCGCTCCCTGGCCGCCGACAACCATGTCCGCGGGACGAAAATTCGAAACTACGGGAATTCCGAGAGTGGTGGCGATGACGGCAGGCTCGCCCGCCTGCCAGGTACAGGCGAATCTCCTGCCTGCATAGGGTGCCGGGAGTGCCTGATGGAACAGCGTCTGCCCGTGGCAGCCGATCAGATCGAGTTTTGTCTTGTGCTGCTTGATTGTGGCTTGCACGGCTTCGGCATAAGCGATTGCGAGGCGCCAGTTGAGTCGCGCAAGTTCTGCGGTGGATGTCGATTCCGCATTCATTGCTGCCAGAATTGCACGACGCAGGGCAGCAGGAAAGGCGAATCCCTTGTGCGCCAGCAGGGTCAGCTTGGGCCGTTGTTTGGCGGCCTCAATCCGCACCACTGCAACATCAATTCCGTCGGCGGAGGTTCCGCTCATGATTCCGGCTACAGTCATGGCCTTCGCGCTCATCGGATCTGCGCCTCCGCAGCGGGTTGCGACTTTGCAATCGTTTCGCCGAAGCGCAGAATGCGCGTCTGGAGCGCTTCGAACTGCTTTTCTGAAAGCGCCTTGGGATTGCTGCCTGCAAACAGCTTCGCACGTAGGCGCGCAGTTTTCTTTGCCTGCGTCAGCAATCTTTTGCGAAATACCGCTGAACGCTCGCCTTCCGCAATCAACGCTTCATAGGCACGCAGAATCAGTTCTGGGCTGTGGCAGATCTCCATCAGGTCCATGCCTGCGCGCACAGCCTCGACCACGGCATTTTCTATTGGCATGAATTTGAGAATTCCGCCCATTTCCAAGTCGTCACTGAAGACAATTCCTCGATAGCCGATGCGCCGGCGCAGAACGGTTGTCATCCAATAAGGCGATACGCTCGCTGGCCGCGTCTTTCCAGGAGTTGCAGGATAAGCCGCGTGATTCACCATTACCATGGGCAACTCATCGCGCAATTCCCGGTAGGGTACGAGATCCGTCCGATCCAATTCTCGCTGGGTGCGCATAATGGCCGGCGTTTCTAGGTGCGAATCGCGCGTTCCACCACCGAGGCCCGGAAAATGCTTGCCACATCCGACGACATCTTGTGCGGCAAGGCCGCCCAAAAACCCGCGCGCATATTCGACCACTCCCGCGGCTGTTGCGGCGGCGGTTCGAGTCCCCATCACTTCAGCAGATTCAGGCAATCCTACGTCGAGAACCGGGGCGAGCGTTGTATTGAACCCGAATGCTTTTACCGCCTGGCCGATCAACTGCCCGTGCTGTCGGGCGAGATTTGGTAGTGGATGTTTCAAGGACTTTCGCGCATTGGCGGGAGACAGAGCCGCGCGCGCTACGGCCTGCGCTGAAGGTATCGAGGCAAGTGCGTCCCGCAGTCGGTCGACGGTGCCGCCTTCAACATCGACGCAGCGTAGGCTGTTAGCCGAGCCCAGACGGGCAGCGTCGTCGAGCAGTGCGCGAGTCTGCCGGGCATCGGCGATGTTTCGCCGGAACAGAATGATTCCCGCGGGGCGCACGAGTTTGAGCCACGCGCGTTCGAGGCCGGTTAACTCTGTTCCGCCGAGACCAACCACCAGCAGACTTCCTGCCGCGTGCCGCAAGCTAACCGTCATCCGCGCTCCTTCATTTCCTGCTGCAGTTCTTCGAGGAGATTCAGCGCCTGCAGGGGTGTGAGGGAGTTTACATCTGTTGCCTCGATGCGATCCACAATGCGCTGCGAAAGAGGAGTGAAGATTGTAAGCTGCATTGGCTCTGGAGTTGTCTCGACTTGCACGCTCTGGCGCTCCTGCTTTTCGTGCTGGCGGAGTATGTGCTTAGCCCGCTCAATCACTGGCGCTGGAAGGCCTGCCAGGCGTGCAACTTCAATGCCGTAACTCTTGCTGGCGGCACCGGGTTCAATATTGTGTAGAAATACGATGCCGTTTGCAGCTTCTTTAACGCCCACGCGCAGATTGCGCACGCGCGGCAACTTTTCGGCAAGCATTGTGAGCTCGTGGTAGTGCGTGGCAAAGAGGGTCCGCGCTCCGGTCTCCGCGTGGAGAAATTCGACCGTCGCCCAAGCCAGGCTGAGTCCGTCAAAGGTCGCGGTTCCGCGCCCCATTTCGTCCAGCAAGATCAGAGACCGCCGCGTTGCGGTATTGAGAATGGTCGCAGTCTCGGTCATCTCAACCATAAAGGTGGAGCGGCCGCGCGCGACATTGTCGCTGGCGCCGATACGCGTGTAGATGCGGTCAACAAGGCCAAAGCGAAAGCTATCGGCGGGGACAAAGCAACCCATTTGAGCAAGCAGAACCAGCATGGCGGCTTGACGTAGATAGGTGCTCTTGCCGCCCATATTCGGGCCGGTAATCAAGAGCAGGCTTGGCCCCTCCGCGCCAGATTCTTCGGCGGCATTCAAATAAATGTCGTTGGCGATGAAGTGTCCTTCGCGCGTTTCTTCCATCCACTGCTCGATGACCGGATGACGGCCTGCGACAGCTTCGATCACGGGTTCCAGGGCAATCCTGGGCCTTATATAGCGTCGCACCGAGGCAAGGTGAGCGAAGTTTGCCAACATGTCCGCTTCGGCGACTGCTGCGGACGAGCGGCGAATCCTTCCTGCTGCTTCCAGCACGGTCTTACGAAGCTCTGCGAACAGGCGTCTTTCGATTTCGATAGAACGGTCGTGGGCGGTAAGAATCTTGCGCTCATATTCCTTCAATTCGGGGGTGGTGAAGCGCTCCGCATTCACCAGCGTCTGCTTGCGTTCGTAATCATCCGGGGCCATGGCGAGGTTGGCCTTGGTAATTTCGATGTAATAGCCGAATACGGAGTTATAGCGCACCTTGAGAGAGCCAATGCCCGTCCGCTGCCGCTCCCGCTCTTCGATTGCCGCGATGGCCTGACGTCCAGTGGTTGAAATCGTGCGCAACTCGTCAAGCTCTGTATCGACGCCTGTGGCAATGGCGCCTCCGTCGACCAGTGTAAGAGGGGGGTCTTCCACAAGCGTGCGCTCGATCTGCGCAGTCACGTCCTGGAGAGTGTCGAGGCGACCGGCCAGGTCCCGCCATTGTGCGGAAGTCATTGTATCGAGCGCTGATTTCAAGTTGGGGAGTCTTCGAAGGCTGGCGGCGAGCGCGCGTACATCGCGCGGCCCTGCCGAATCGAGACTTAATCTGGCCAGCAGGCGTTCCAGGTCCAGGATCCCACTGAACGCCCGTCGAATTTCTTCACGGCGCAGCAGATCGCCATGCGCCTCTCCAACTGCTTCATAGCGCTTTTCAACCGATTCGGCGTCCAGCAGAGGCCTGAGGATCGTGGCGCGGAGCATTCGTTTACCCATCGGCGTCTGACACTCGTCGAGGGTGTAAAAGAGCGTTGCCCGGTTATCCTGACCGACGAAGAGCGGTTCGACGAGTTCCAGGTTTCTCACCGTTACCTGGTCGAGTTCAAGCGCGGTGGAGTGCTCCTCAAAACGGAGCGAATCCACGTGTAGGGCTTCATTTTTCTGTGTTGTTCGCACGTAGTGCAGTACGGCTCCGGCTGCAATGGCTGCTGCCTCGTGTCCAACGAGTCCGAATCCTTCGAGCGACCGCACGCCGAGTTGACGCTCGACCAGCGGTATGGCAAAGTCACGGGTCCAGACCCAATCTTCTACGCGTGTCCGGGCAGGAATTCGTTCGAGGGCCGGCGGCATTTCTGCGCTCGATGCAATCAAGACCTCACTGGCGCCCGCCATCAGAATCGTGTCTGTAGCCAACTGCAACGCGTCGGCACCCTGGAACTCGGCCGTTCGAAATTCGCCTGTAGAAACATCGAGCAGAGCCACTGCGTAGTTGGCATCACGTCGAGTAGTGTCAGCCTTGGAAGGGCGCGCCTTGCCGAATGCCGCGAGTGGCTCCAGATCGGAATGGGTCCTGATTACCGAGGGATCCCTGCCTGTGACATCGCTGGCTTCAAACAACGCCGCGAGAAAGTTGTTTTGCTCCTGGCCGAGCGCGTTGTCAATTGCGGTACCGGGCGTGAGAACGCGCGTTACTTCCCGGCGTACGATTTTCTTGGTGAGCTTGGGATCCTCCATCTGGTCGCAGATGGCGATGCGGTATCCCTTTCGCAGCAGGCGGGCCAGATACGCCTCGACTGCGTGATAAGGAACCCCACACATGGGCTGATTTCGTTCCCGGTCGCGCGCCGTCAGAGTCAACTGCAGCTCGCGGCTGACCACGACGGCATCGTCGTAGAAGAGTTCGTAGAAGTCCCCCATCCGGAAAAAGAGCAGCGCGTCGGGATTTTCCCGCTTTGCGGCGGTCCACTGGCGCATAAACGGGGTGAGTTCGGCGGACGCTTTATCGAGGGCAGAGGATTGGGACACACCCACTTCGGATTGGGGATGATTGCGGGTCACGCTGGCTACCAGATTAACGCGTCGAAGTGAGGAGACGGGGCACATGCTCCATTGTCGGCGTGGAGAACCGTGCGAGCTTTGAGAGCGAATTGGCGGTAAAGAGCGGGAGGTAACTCCGCCACTCATGGAGCAAGCGGGCAAAACTCAACCGCTATGCAGGTCCCAGGCGCATTGGAGTTGCCCAAGCCGTTGATTTTGATCAAGGCAAATTGAGGGTACGATCTCACTCAAGTGCGTACTTACCAGCGACTACTAGACTTAAAGTAAAGTGCTTACGAGCTATATGGGGGCAGGCGCAATCGAGATCTGCAAATTTGTTTGATATTTACGAAACGGGCGACGGGTTGGCTTGCATGCTAATTACACGAATTGAGACCTAGGATTTACTCTGGAGTTAACAGTTCGCAGGCAGATTTGCTGTGAGCCTGGAGTCGGAACTGATCCCCGATTCCTGATTTCCGATTCGCATTTTAGGTGATATGGATCACAGTCTGCTGCCACCTAAACGCTTTAAGGTGAAGATCGAAATGTACCTTCTCTGGCTACGAGTTGCGGCTATCCTCTACGCGGCGGCGGCGATTACCGTCTTTCCAGCCGTGCTCTATGGGATTTTGCGGTGGAAGAAGACTTGCGTTCACCTGGGGGGGATGGCGTTTTTCTTCCATTTTGTGTCGGTGGTGGAGATGCTGGTGCAGGCGCATCACTGGATGCCAGTGACAGTGCGAGAAATAGAGTCGCTGCTGGGACTTGCGGTGGCGGGGCTGTTTTTTTTGATTTGGTGGCTCTACGACGCTATTTCCCTTGGTATCTTTGCTTTGCCGGCGACATTTTTCCTTGTCTTTGTCCCGGCGTTGGGTTCAGGCCGTTACACATTTTCCTCTGCAGGAGTGCGGACAAGCTGGCTGGTAGCTCACATCGCGGCGCTCCTGATGGCTTACGCGGCTCTTTGCTTCAGCCTCCTGGCCTCCTTGCTCTACCTCGTTCAGGAACGCCGGATCAAGAGCAAGCCCAGCGCGGGCAAGAATTCGTGGTGGGCACCGTTTGACTGGCTTCCTCCCCTCGACAACCTGGAGCGCATTGCTCTGGCAACGCTGGAGTTTGGCTTTCCGTGCAAGACGGTTGGCCTGGTCATCGGCGCCGTGCTGGCCCAGGAAACTCCCCTCGGCGCTGAATACTTTACCGACCCTAAAGTGATCGCCTCCTTCGTCAGCTGGGCAGTTTACGTTCTTCTGCTGTTTGTCCGGCGCAGCGCAGGCCTGAGGGGACGCAAGGCCGCTTATCTCTCGGGAGCTGTGTTGGTAGTCATGATGGCTGTTTGGGCAGCTAATCTTTTCAGCCGTGTCCACAGGTTCGGTCCGCAATGACGCTTGCTCTCATCGGAGTGAACCACAAGACCGCGCCCATTGCGCTGCGGGAGCGGATCGCAATCTCGCGTACGGACCTGCCTGAGACTACGCGGGCCCTGGCAGATACGCCGGGGGTAGTGGAGTGCATGATTGTGTCCACCTGCAATCGCGTGGAGTTGCTGGCATCCGTTGAATCCGCGGATGTGGATCTGACCGGATTTTTGAACAGACACTTTGGAATTGAACCGGCGGAGCTGGCGCCGCACATTTATGATCACCGGGACCAGGACGCAGTACGGCATCTGTTCCGCATGGCCGCCAGCCTGGACTCCATGGTGGTGGGCGAGCCGCAGATTCTAGGCCAAGTGAAGGAAGCCTTTGCGGTGGCTCGATCTGTGGGTACTGTGGCCGGGAATCTGGAACATCTGCTGCAGTGCGCATTTGCTGCTGCCAAGAGGGTTCGTTCGGAGACTGGAATCGGCTCGAACCACGTCTCCATCGCGTCGGTCGCCGTAGATATGGCGCGCAAGATATTCGGTTCTCTGCAGGGACGGACCGTGTTTCTAGTGGGTGCTGGGAAGATGAGTGAGTTGGCTGCCCGCCACCTTGTGCAGCAGGGAGTCGATACGATCCTGGTTACGAACCGGACGCATGAGCGCGCCCGCAGGATGGCGGAGGAGTTCCAAGGGCCATTGGTTCCGAAGGTTGTGCCCTTCGAGCAGATCTACGAAGAGGCTAGCAGCGCGGATATTGTGATCAGTTCGACCGGCGCGCCTCACCATATCTTCCGTCCGGAGCACGGCGAGGCCTTTTTGCATCGGCGCCGTAATCGCCCCATGTTCTTTATCGATATTGCCGTGCCCCGCGACGTGGACCCGGCAATGAACAAGCTGGACGGGATATTTCTTTACGACATCGACGACCTGCAGCAGGTAGCGGCTGCGCACATGGAAGAGCGGAATCGTGAAGCCAGCGATGCCGAGACCCTGATTGCCGGCGAGGTGGCACGATTCGAGCAGCGTCAGCGTACGGTGAATCTGGCTCCGGCGATTGTTGCTCTGCAACGGAAGGCCGAAGAGATTCGGCTGGGTGAGCTGCACCGCATGCATGCACGGCTTGGAACACTCAGCAGCGAACAGGTTGCTGCGGTTGAAGCTCTTACGCGCGGGCTGGTGAACAAGTTTCTCCATCCACCAATGCAGGCCATCAAGCAGGCCGCTCGCGAGGGTGATTCGGTCCGTCTGGATGCACTTTGTGACGCTTGGTCCATATCAGCCGATGCACCCCAGCAACCGGAGCAGAAGCCTGGGACAAGCACTTCAAGCTCTGAGGGTGCGCAGACAGTCGAGCCGAGAGTGGAGATTCGCCAATGAACCTACGTATTGGGAGCCGGGGGTCTCAACTGGCGCTGTGGCAGGCTCATCATATCGCGGCACTTTTGCGGGGGGAGGGGCACGCTGTCGAGATTGAGATTATCAAGACGACAGGGGACCGGCTGCAGGAGGTGACGTTTGCCCAGGTTGGCTCGAAGGGGATGTTTACCAAGGAGATTGAGGATGCGCTGGCCGAAGGACGCGTGGACCTGGCTGTGCACTCGCTGAAGGATTTGCCGACGGAACTGCCTGAGCCCTTCGCTCTGGCTGCGACGCCGGTACGGGTCGATCCGAGGGACGCCTTTGTATCGGTGAACCATGCGAATCTTGCCTCATTGCCACAGGGCGCGAAGGTGGGAACCAGCAGCCAGCGGCGGCGGGCTCAGTTGAAGGCGCTGCGGCCGGATATCGATGCCGTAGAGTTCCGCGGCAATGTGGATACGCGGTTGCGAAAGCTCGCGGAAGGACAGGTTGAGGCTATTCTGCTGGCTTCGGCGGGGCTGGAGCGGCTGGGCAAGACGGATTGGGTGCGGGAGAGGCTCGACCCGAAGAATTTTTGCCCGTCAGCAGGGCAGGGATCGCTGGGTATCGAGACGCGCAAGGACGATGCGGCAACGATCGATGCTGTTGCTTTTCTGGATCACGAACCTACGCGCTTTGCCGTGACGGTCGAGCGGGCTGCATTGGCGGCTTTGGGCGGCGGCTGCCAGGTGCCGATCGGGATCCATTGCAGAGCGGGGATTGCGATTGCGGGTAGCGGAGACGGGCCTATTGACGAGGTTTTTGCAGTGGTGGCTGCGCCGGAGACGGGAGAGGCAGTGCGGATTCATCATTGCGCGGCGCGTGGTGATGGGGACCCGGTTGCGCTGGGCAGATTGATTGCGCAGATGCTGCTGGATTCCGGAGCAGGGCCGCTGCTTGAGGCAGCGGGCGGAGCGGCGCAATGAGTTCGCTGCCGCTTGCTGGCCGGCGTGTGCTTGTCACGCGCGCTGCGCATCAGGCAGGCAGGTTGAGCGAAGGACTTCGCGCTCTAGGCGCGGAGGCGGTTGAGGTTCCGGTTCTCGAAATACGGCCTCCGGCCAGCTTTGGACCGCTCGACAAGTCACTGCGCCAACTGGAGCACTACGATTGGCTGATCTTGACCAGTTCGAATACGGTGCGCGCGGTGGGCGAGCGCGCGGCGCAACTGGGCCTTCGGCTTGAGGCACCAGCTACCTTGAAGGTTGCGGCGATTGGAGATGCGACCGCGGCTGCGACACGGAAGGCCGGCTTGCCGGTTACGCTGGTGCCGGAATCGTATGTGGCGGAGAGTTTGCTGAAAGGCCTGACGCGCCTGGTTGCAGGGCGGCGTGTTCTGCTGGCGCGGGCGGCTGTGGCGCGAGACTTGATTCCCGAAATGTTGCGGAAGGCGGGCGCCGAGGTCGATGTGGTGGATGCTTACCGTAATGTTCTGCCAGAGGCCGCTCCAGAGCAACTCCTGGGCGCTTTTTCGGCGAAGATCGATGCTGTGACCTTTACCAGTTCATCGAGCGCAACGCACCTGGCCGAAGCGGCGCGTGAAGCGAAGATTGGCTTTCCGTTTCGAGGAGTGGCGGCGATCTCGATTGGACCGATCACCAGCCAAACTCTGCGCGAACTTGGCTGGAAGCCGGCTCTGGAAGCAGATCCGTGCGATATTCCCGGGCTGATTGCGGCGGTGGTGAACTGGTTCAGCCGATAAGCCTTTCCTGCTGCTTACGAGTCCGCTGCCGTGTCGGAAAAATGATCCGTCGTGGCCTATAAACGACGATTTGGGCTCATTTTTTGGGCATAATTTCGCAAAAATCTGTCGTTGGCTTCCAGGCTGTATTTGCTTGCAAACGATTTTGTTTGTGTTGGTTAAGGCCTTGAGAGCTGCGACTGCCCGTGCCTAAACGGTAACGGGATTGATTAGTGTAAGTTATTTATTTTCTGTTGATTGACTGGACTCTCACAGTTTCACAGGGAATAGGGGGGTGGGGGGTAGGCGTCTATTTTGGGGAATTTGCGGGTTGGACGCCATTCTCCCTATTGCCATTGTGCGCCTGAGGAAGGTAATTCTTTGCAAAAGGCGCCTTGAGGGGATCATCGAGCAGGCTTGATTTCGCAGCTGTCCTTGCCTCAGCGGCGGAACACGCCGCGGAAAAAGCCTTGATTTAAGAGAAGCGCCCGAAAAGCATACCTCAGGGGCTAAAGCCTTGGTTCACTTTACTGGCCTATACCGGGACTAAAGTCCCGGCCTACCGCACGGATGAGTTTTTCCGCAGCCTGTGAAGCCGCAGCCGTTTTCAAAACAGCAGCTTGATTAGAACTCTTCTAGGATTGCCAGGTTTTGTCTTTGGAATGGCAGAGCTGCTCGAGGTTGCAACGGTCGCACTTGGGCTTGCGGGCGTCGCAGACCTGACGGCCGTGGTGGATGAGTTGGTGGGAGAAGGCGATCCAGCGGTCCCGGGGCAGAATCTGCATCAGCTCTTGTTCGACTTTTTCGGCTGTTTCGCTTTTGGCGAGGCCGAGACGGCGGGCGATGCGGAAGACGTGGGTGTCGACGACGACGCCTTCGGCCTTACCAAAGCAGACACCTAGAACCACGTTGGCGGTTTTGCGGGCTGCGCCGGGGATGGTGATGAGCTCGGCGAGGGTTTGGGGTACCTGGCCGTTGAATTCTTCTACGACTTTGCGGGCTGCGCCCTGGATGGATTTGGCCTTGTTGCGGAAGAAGCCGGTGGTGCGGATGAGGTCTTCAAGCTCGGGCAGCGTTGCCTTGGCCATGGCTTGCGGGGTGGGGAAGCGGCGGAAGAGTTCGGGGGTGACCATGTTGACGCGGACGTCAGTGCATTGGGCGGAGAGGATGGTGGCGACGAGGAGTTGCCAAGGGGAGTTGTGTGTGAGGGCGCACTCGACGTTGGGGTAAGCTTCGTCGAGGGCTTTGAGGATGGCGGCGATGCGGTCGGGGGCTAAGTCGCCGCGCTGAGTTCGGCCCTTGGCTGGCTCTTTCGTGGCTTTCTTTATGGCGGTTTTATTGGTTGGTTTGGTTGCGGGCATGGTGTTCAGTCTATAAGACCGCAGGGGTGAGATTTATGGTCTCCCATTCTCCGTGGCGATTTTGTGGAGACGGGTACGCGGCTATCCCGTCTTGAGCGATTGAGGGCATGAGCCTGCGGGAGTCTGTTGGAGCAGTTTGCAGTTAGTGCATGACGGTGCTGACGTGGACACCCATGTAGTAAGGCCAAAGGATAAGGGCGAGAACGCCTCTCCAAAAGCTCAGGTGCAAATAGCCGATGGTGAAGAGCCACGCTGCGAACCAGACTCCACCCATGAAGGTGTGCTGTTCGATTCGGATTTTCTGCGTGGGCTTGCCGCATGCATCTGTTTCCATGGTTCCCTCCGCCGGTATTTGCCGCGAACCGGGACACAGTGCGTTGGCCGCGGGGTTTAGTGTGGGGCATCAACTGATGCCGGGGGATAATCCCGCCTACGGGGCGGCGTCGTCATTGAAGATCTTGATGCGGGAGGGGGAGCAAGGGGTTGGCCTGGCGGACTTTGGGTTTCTGGCGGGGCTTGGGTTCTGACGGAGCAGATTTGCCTCTGAAAGAGTCAGGAGATAGGGAAAAGTTGGCAAAAAAGCATCCCTTGGGGGCTAAAGACCGCGGTCGCATTGCAAACTTTTCGGCACGACTGAAGTCGTGCCCTTGGGAATCGACCTTGCATGCAGATATTTGCTACAGCTTTCCGCTGAGCCAGCTTTCCAGATTTTCGATGGGCAGGCGGAGGCCGATGTAGAACTGGCCGAAGAGGGCGTAGACGGCGCTGACTTCGTCGAAGCGCATTTCGTAGATCAACTTTTTGAAGACGACGGGATCTTCTGCGAAGAGGTCTACGCCCCACTCCCAGTCATCCATGCCGATGGAGCCGGAGATGATTTGCTTGACGCGGTCGCCGTAGCGGCGGCCGATGAGCCCGTGCAGATGCATCATGCGCTGGCGCTCGGCGAAGGGGACCGTGTACCAGTTGATCTGCTCGCCGCGCTTGCGGTCCATGGGATAGAAGCAGAGATATTTTGCGTCGGGGATGACAGGGAAGACGCGAGAGGCCATGGCCGAGGAGGCGCGCTGAAGCGAGGCTTCGATTTCGGCGTTCCACTCCGCGCTGTGTTGTTCGAATCCCTTGGCGGCTGCTGCTTCATACGTCTTGCGGGTGGACTCATAGAGGCCGAGTTCGACGACGGAGACGTAGGAGTGGGTGGGGGTGAGGTAGTCGTAGAGTGGAGTTTGGGCGAGGTCGAGCTCGACTTGGTTGAGAGCTTCAAGCGAGTCGCGGAAGTGGACGAGGATGAGGTCGCCTTTGTGGCCGAGCTGGGAGAAGAGAGCGGTCTGGATGGGGGATTCGGGATTGGCGCGTTCGAGACCTTTGAGAGTCGCAATGGCGTTGGCGACGATCTTTTTGCGTTCGACGTCGGCAGTGGAGCGCCAGGCTTTCCAGTCGAAGCGGAAGAACTGGTGGAGGAGCGCGGAACCTTCAAGAGTGAGCGGGACGGGCGGAAATTCAGACAATGGAAATACCTCGAACATTGGTTAAGGAATCGAAGTTTGAAGGCATGTGCCCCCAGGGGCTAAAGCCGGTGATTCTTGTTTCAGATTGACGTACGGGCTGAAGCCGGTACCCTTCAGGCGCGCTCGCAATTGTTTTGCGTTCACCTTCATGGTAACAAAGTGAGATTGCATACGTGTGCATATACCTTTTCAGTTTCTACCGCACGAAAGTAGCGTAAACAGGGCACGTCTGGCTTATATACTGAGAGCATTAATGAGCGAAAAGATTCTGGCGTTTCTGTTTGAATTCATTACCCATGTGATCGACGCCGGCGGGTATGCCGGCATTGTTGCGTTGATGGGGATTGAGTCGGCGTGTATTCCGCTGCCATCCGAGATTATTATGCCGTTTGCCGGGTACCTGGTTTACCTGGGGCACTTCAACCTGTTCTGGGCGGCGACAATGGGCGCGATCGGCTGCAATCTTGGGTCGGTTGTTGCGTACTGGATTGGGGCCAAGGGTGGGCGGCCGCTTGTTGAGCGTTATGGCAAATGGGTGCTGATGAGCCATCACGATCTGGATCGGATGACGCACTTCTTTTCGAAGTATGGGTCGATCACGGTGCTGGTGGCGCGTTTGCTGCCGGTGGTGCGGACGTTCATTGCATTTCCGGCGGGGATTGCGAAGATGCCGCAGCTCCGTTTTCACATTTATACGTTTCTGGGTTCATGGCCATGGTGCTTCGGTTTGGCCTATGTGGGGATGAAGCTGGGCGAGAAGTGGCATACGGACCCAAGATTCGAAGAGGCATTTCATCGCTTTCATCTAGTGGTGGAGATTGCTCTGGTGGCGGGGATTGTGTGGTTTGTGTGGTCGCACATCCATCGCGACCGAGAGGCAAACCCGGCCTGAATGTGGAGGCTGGGGTGAATTGTTGGAAAGATGCAGGCTGTTCCGGTCGCCGGAACTTAAATCTGAACCGATGGGCAAACCATCGGTGAAGCAAAGGAAGGTTAGGAGAAACAATGTCGACTATGCAAGAAGGCGGACACGAGACCGCTGCAGGCAAAGTGGCGCCGGCAACGGGCAAGCTGGGCGTAATGGTTGTGGGATTGGGCGCGGTGGCGACGACAATGATCGCCGGAGTGGAGGCGGTTCGCCGCGGACTGGCCAAGCCGATTGGCTCACTGACGCAGATGGGCACGATTCGGCTGGGCAAGCGCACGGACAACAGAGTTCCGCTGGTGAAGGACTTTGTGCCGCTGGCCGATTTGAACGATGTGGTTTTTACGGGCTGGGACATTTTTGAAGACAACGTGTATGAGTCGGCAGCGCACGCCAAGGTGCTGGACAAGGAAACGCTGGAGAAGCTGAAGCCTTATCTAGAGACGATCAAGCCGATGCCGGCGGTGTTTGACCAGTACTACGTGAAGCGGCTGAACGGGACCCACGTGAAGAAAGGCAAGAACAAGCGCGACCTTGCCAACCAGGTGATTGAAGACATTCGGAACTTCAAGAAGACGGTCGATCGCGTGGTGATGATCTGGTGCGGGTCGACAGAGATCTTCATGGAGCCGGCGGCGGTGCATGA
>DATKWA010000004.1:0-6523 GCA_035529815.1 Occallatibacter sp.
GGTGCTCACGCACCGCCCGGGATTTTTGTGCTTGACAAAGCCTTTGTCCTTATCGAGGGGCACCCGCCCAGCCTCTGGATGAGTGTGTTCCCCTCCCGCCCTAGCAGAGCTAGGACGGGGCACCCTCGGCGGTGGGGAAGCCAGCTTCTCAAACGTTTAGGGTGGGCCACCCGCCATCGTGGTTGGGGTTCTCTATGTTTTGTGATTGCCCTGGTGTCGTTACTCGCATTGCTTTGAATGACCCGCCCGTCACGCCCATACTCTACACCGCGCTTGGTGTTATGGCGACCAGCTTTCAAAATCGGCCTTAAAAAGCCTAATGTAGAGATTAGCGGTGAAGCCAAGCCGCTAAGAAGGCAGTCGCACCTGAGCGAAAGCTCTAATCACTTAAACCGAAAGGATCTGCATCGTGAAAAAGCCAATACAACCTCCTTGTAGGGGTTATGACTGCGCCGGTTACGTCGATCAAATTGACCGAACGAATATGACCGGGCGTTGCACCTTCCCCAAATGCAACGCGGAAGTCAAGGTGCACAAAAACGATCGCGGCTTCGACGTGTCAAAGTACCATCGCTACCAGGCAAATCCCCAATGGTCCCAATTCATGCACAATCGGACAGGTGGCCCCGATCCTTCCGGCCTTTCCAAAGAACAATAAGGGCGTCCTCGGTCTCTCGCGAGGGACCTGAGCCACCCAGTTAGTAGTTTGGAAAAGACGCACTCTCAGCGGGGTTTGAATTGATCACCGGGATCGTGGCCACCTTCCGGTTAAAGTGCAGTTCATGCTTGAATCAACCATAATATTCCTCAGCTTCAGCCTCACGACGGGCAAACGTGTTGTCGATGCTTGCCAGCCCGCGCTGGTTGAAGCGCTCCCTCACGGCGTCTCTCTCGGCGTCTCGCACTTCCGGCTGAAGTTCACGTCCGAGCCTTTCCATATTGGATAGTAAAGGCGGATCACCGTCTTCGAGTGTCCTAAGGTCGTCGAGGAGAGGGAGGATTTGCTGCCAGATATCCATCGATGAAGGTGTCTCGGTCTTCTCGGCATCTTCCAGCATTTCAGCTATTAGAGTGAAGCACGTAAAGACGGTGTGGAGGTCTTGAGGCGACTCGAAAACGAGGTTCGCATGGCATTCCAACGGCTCCATGATTTCCTTGAAAGTTTGCTCTTTACCCGGAAGCCGCTTCTTCAGGTTTTCAGCGCTGCGGTTGATGTCCGCCAGCACCCAAAGACATTTGCGCCGCCATTCGCCGGCGTCGAGCTTGTCTTTAATCGCAGCAATCGCTTCCAATATGGCCGCTTGTTGTTCGGCTAGCTTCTTCAGTTCGTCGTCAGGCATAGAGATCCTTGGAATAGCACCGGATTAGAAGGTCAGTGCTTTGGTTGGTTCAACGAGAATGGCAGGTGGCCCACTCATCTATATTCCCACCTTGCTGCCGGTCGCAGAGATGGAGGTCTGTGCCCCATTCATCGCAGTTTCATCGCGATGAGTGGGCGTCCAAGTTCCCTATCCCATGGATTCAAACTTCTTCGTAATGAGGGGCCGCCTGCCAACGGAACGGGATGCAGTGAAAATGCTCCGCCTTCTGGAACCGTTTGAGGGCGAACGGCATGGTCCCATGGTAGTCGAACTGCCGACCGCCCGCTCATCGCGATGAAGCTGCGATGAACGGGGCACAGCTTCACGGTACACCCTACCTCTATTCTGAAATTCATACACACGGCACAGCTTCACGGTACACCCTATCTCTATTCTGAAATCCATGAGTGGGGCACTGGCCAAGCCAGAGTTGTGGGCTCCCATCCTTGACGCAAAGGGCGCGTCAAGGATGGGGCAACCAGCATCTTCAGAAGGACTGTCATGCGATTGCTGTGGACTTTTGCGGCGGGTCTTTGCTGCGGGTCTTTGCTGCGGGCGGACTGGGGGCTACTCGAGAAACTCGCGGACGAAGGGGTCCTGGCTGTGGAGCAGGCCGTGGAGGGAGCCATCGAAGATGAGGCGGCCCTCCTCGAGCATCAGGAAGGTGGTGTCCAGGTTGGTTTGGCCCTTGGGGAGGGAAACCATCTGGCCCTGTTCGGCGTCGAAGCGGTGGCTGCACAGGACGAAGGCATCCTGGAGGCGGTGGGTGACGAGCAAGGAGGGCGTGCTGTAGACGTCGCGCTCCTTGATGATGAGCTCGATGATGGTGGTGGAGGTGACGGGATCGAGGCCGCCGGTGGGCGAGTCGTAGAGGATCAGCTCCGGCTTGTTGATGAGGGCGCGGGCGATGGCCACGCGACGCCTCATGCCGCCGGAGAGGCTGGCGGGATAGAGCGAGAAGGTATCGTCGAGCCCCACGAAGCTGAGGGCCTCGTGGACGCGGCTGTCGATTTCGTCGTCGGCGACTTTTTCCTGGATGAGCCGATAGGCCACGTTGTCGCGGACGGTGAGCGAATCGAAGAGAGCGCCCTCCTGAAAGACCATGCCGGTGCGGGTTCGCAGCGCGAAGAGCCGTTCCTCGGACATGCCGGCGATCTCCTCGCCAAAGAGCAGGATGCTGCCGCTATCCGGGCGCAGCAGGCCGTTGGCCAGCTTGAGCAGAACGCTTTTGCCCACGCCGGCGGGGCCGAGCAGGATGCGGGTCTCTCCGGGTGCGACGGTAAAGCTTACATTGTCCAGGACTGGAGGGCCGTCAAAGGCGATGGAGACCTTGCGAAACTCCAGCACGGGACGCTGGCCTGACGGGGCGGACAGGATGGAGCTTTGCGGAGCGGTCTGGAGGTTTTCGCTCATCGGGGAAAGAGGGCAATCATGATCTGGCTGATCAGGAAGTCCACAAAGATGATGAGGACCGAGGAGTTGACCACGGCGGAGATGGTGGAGCGGCCTACGCCCTGGGTTCCGCCCGAGGTCCGCAGGCCGTAGAAGCACCCAACGGAGGCGATGATGTAGCCGAAGAAGAGCGGCTTGACAAGGCCTTGCAGAATGTCGGGGTAGCGCAGATATTGCCAGGCCATGGAGAAGTACTGGGTGGCGTTCTGGTGGTTCATGAAGACCGTGACGGCGGCGCCGCCGAGGATGCCGAAGGCGTCTGCCACGATGGTGAGGAAGAAGAGCATGGAGATGCAGGCAAAGATGCGCGGCGTGACCAGCTTGCGCAGGGGATCGACGCCGAGGGCGCGCATGGCGTCAATCTGCTCGGTGACCACCATCGAGCCGAGTTCGCTGGCCATGGAGGAGGCGTTGCGGCCGGAGACCATGATGCCGGTGAGCACGGGGCCCAGCTCGCGAATCATGGACATGCTGACGAAGCGGCCGGTGATGCCGGTGGCGCCGAAGGCCGAGAGCGTGGCTGCCGACTGCAGCGCGAGCACGCCGCCTGTGAAGAAGCCGGAGAGCAGCACGATGCCCGATGAACCGACGCCGATGATGTCGGACTGGATGAGGAACTCTGACCAATAGATGGGCGGACGGACGAGATTGATGAAAGCATTCCAGGCGAAGATCGAGTAGTCCTGAACAGTCAGGACTACCTGCTTGGCGGTACTGTCAATCCGATCAAACGCCATGGAACTCCCGGTGCCTCGACTTCAATCGCTGGTGAATCCTTGTGGACAGAATAGCGCAATGGGCTGTGCCGTTGCGTAGGGAAGTGTCGATGGTGTGCCTTCGGTGTTCGGTGTGATGGGGGCTGAGGCGCCTCGGCTTCAGCTACGATCTGGCGAGGAGGATCTGGCGGCAAGGATCAGGCGCGGAGTGTGTCTGATAACTCCGAATCTAAATCTATGGTAAAATGTATATTACCCTGAGGCCGCTGTTCAAACTATTTTCGCGCGGCTCTACACTGTTTTTCCCTTTTCTAGTTATAGGAGACCGTCCCATGCATTTATTTCGCATTCGGCTTATTGTTGCATTGATTGTCAGTGTCACTCTTGTTTCTTTGGCCTCCACCTATTTTGAGGCTCTGGCGCATCGGCATGTTTTACGGGAGGAGCTGCTTCGGCGATCCCGGTGGATGGGTGTCAGTCTTCAGCCGGCGCTGGAGCAGGCCCTCAAGGCTGGAGATCCTGTGGCCCTGGCTCACCTGGTGAATCACTCCAAAGAAGCCGCAGGCGTTCTGGGGTTGGCCATCTATGACCCGCAAGGCAAGCTGCTGAGCAGTGCAGGACCACCTGCCCTGTTCATATCGTTGCCCCCCACGGTGATCGAGAGATCGATCCGGCGCGGCGCGGAGGTGAGCGTATTTGGGCATTCGGGAGGCCAGCAGTGGCTGGAAGACGCCCTGCCGTTGCACAACGGCAATCAGATGGAAGGGGCGATGGCCATTGTTGCCGACGCCAACTATATTCATGTCGATGCTCTGGATGTGTGGCAGCGCAGCTTCTGGCGGATTGTCACGATTGTTTTCCTTATCGTTGTGGTGACGCTGGGCATGGTGCGATGGTTCCTGCTGCGGCCCATGACGCAGGTGGTGGAGCGGCTGCGCCGGCTGCGCTTGCGAACCAGCCAATTGGGCAAGTCCACTGGCCCGGAAGGAATGGAGCTGAGCGCTCCTGATCTGCACGTCACGGAGATGAGCCTGTTTACGCCGCTGGCCCGTGAAGTGGAGACCATGGCGGAGAGCCTGATTGCGGCGCGTGCGGCGGCCGCGGCAGAGGCGCGGCTGCGCGATGCTGGAGAGCATCTGTGGACGGCGGAGCGGCTGGCCGTGCATATGCGCGATCGCTTTGGATCGAGCCGGATCTTTGTGGTGTCGAACCGGGAACCGTATGTGCATGTGCATCAAGGGCGGGAGGTTGTGTGCCAGGTGCCGCCGAGCGGCCTGGTAACGGCCATTGAACCGGTGTTGCGGGCCTGCGACGGCGTGTGGGTGGCCAGCGGCAGCGGCGATGCTGATGCCGAGATGGTGGACGAGTTTGATCGCCTGCGGGTGCCGCCGGATGATCCGCGCTATACGTTGCGCCGGGTGTGGCTCTCAGAAGAAGAAGAGACGCACTACTACGATGGCTTTGCGAATGAAGGGCTGTGGCCGCTCTGCCACATCGCGCACACGCGGCCCATCTTTCGCGCGGCGGACTGGGAGTGTTATCAGCGCGTCAACGCACGCTTTGCCAAGGTGTTGCTGGACGAGATGGAGGGCTGCGCCAACCCCGTGGTGTTTGTGCAGGACTATCACTTCGCGTTGCTGCCGCGGATGGTGAAGGATGTGCGGCCGGATGCGCGGGTGGCGATCTTCTGGCATATACCGTGGCCCAACGCAGAGTCGTTCGGGATTTGCCCATGGCAGCCACAGTTGCTGGACGGGCTGCTGGGCGCGGACCTGATCGGCTTTCACATTCCGCTGCATTGCAACAACTTTCTGGCTACGGTGGATCGCACGTTTGAGGCGCGTACCGACCGCGAGCATGTGACCGTGCGCCGGCGCGGCCATGTGACCATGGTTCGCCCCTATCCAGTGAGCGTAGCGTTTGACGGCGCCTCGATGGCCCCCATCAAGCCCGCCGATCTCGACGAGGAGAAAGCGGCGCGGGCCGCGGCGCGCAAGGAGTTGCTGAACGAGTTTGGCGTGCGCGCCGAGAGCCTGCTGGTGGGTGTGGACCGGATGGACTACACCAAGGGCATCGAGGAGCGGCTGCTGGCCATTGAGCAGCTTCTGGAGGCTCATCCCTGGCAGCGGGAGCGGATCACCATGGTGCAGATAGCCGCGCCGACTCGCACGCGCATCGCCAGCTACGCGAAGCTGCAGCAGCGCGTGCACGAACTCGTGGAGCGCATCAACAAGCGCTATCAAACGGCGCACTGGAAGCCGGTTGTGCTGATTGACCGGCATTGTGACCACGCGGAGGTGAACCGCTGGTACAGCGCCGCGGATGTTTGCCTGGTGACATCGCTGCACGATGGGATGAACCTGGTGGCCAAGGAGTTTGTGGCCGCGCGCGACGATGAGGACGGCGTGCTGGTGCTGAGCAAGTTCGCGGGCGCTTCCAGCGAATTGCGCGATGCGCTTGTGGTCAATCCCTATGACATTACCGGCGTCGCCGAAGCGATTCACCGGGGTCTGGAGATGAACCGCAATGAGCGCCGCCTGCGGATGCGGCGCATGCGCAGGCATGTGATGGAGCACAATATCTACCGCTGGGCAGCGCGGGTGCTGGGCGATTTGCGCGATCTGCGCCTTGAAGGCGCAGAAGCCATGGCGGCCAGCTATTCTGCTCCGATCACACTGACGGATATTGACATGGATGAAGACCAATCTGCCTAGTAGCGTGGCCGTGTAGATTTGTGGTTTCCCAGGTCTCCAAAAGCGAGACCTGGGGCACCCAGGTTTATAGGCACGATTACCAAATCACCAGGTCACGGGCCTAGAGAGTGAAGCTGAATTGAACCCTGAGACGATGCAGAAACTGAAGGATTTCTTTCGCGCCTTTGCAGGCCAGGCGCGTCCGCTGTTGCTGCTGGACTACGACGGCACACTGTAGCGTGGCCGTGTAGATTTGTGGTTTCCCAGGTCTCCAAAAGCGAGACCTGGGGCACCCAGGTTT
>DATKWA010000005.1:0-2580 GCA_035529815.1 Occallatibacter sp.
AAAGAGCGCTTCATCATTGTGGATGCAGTGGGAGTCTGCGAACAGGACAAAACCGAATCCTGCACACTCAACCGCAAGCCCTCCGCCACCCTGCCAGAGTTGCTGGAGTACGTTGCGCAGGGCGGTTTGGATGAGGATGCGCTGCTCACCCTTGCAGATCGCCTCTCCCGGCTTCAGCGCCAGTTCACCCCGGCCCAGCTTGCAGAGCTAAGGGAGTTGGCTGGCGGCAAGTCTCTCTCTGTCATCGTCAACTGAAAAATCCCCAGTTTTGGGCGTTTGAAAATTCCCCAGCATGGGCGGTTTAAGGTTGAAGATCGGGTTGGGAGTGTGCGGCGGAGGGCGAAGCCCGGAGCTGCATACTCCCGGAAGGCGATCCTGGGGCGGTGCTAGGCTCCTTCCTTGCTGGCGGTTTTGGCGGCGATGACCCCGGCCTTTTTCTTGTCTTTGAGCCGGTAGCTCTCGCCTTTGATGTTGATGGTGGTGGAGTGGTGCAGCAGCCGGTCGAGGATGGCCGAGGCGATCACGTTGTCGGCGAAGATCGATCCCCAGTCGCCATAGCTTTTGTTGGAGGTGAGGATGATCGAGCCCTTCTCGTACCGTTGGCTGACCAGCTGGAACAGGTAGGTGGCGGCGAACGGATCGAGCGACAGATAGCCCATTTCATCCAGGATGAGCAGTTTGGGCTTGACCAGCAGCGTCATCCGTTCTTTCAGCTTGTTCTCCTCGCGGGCGCGCTGGAACTGGGCCACCAGGTCCTGGATGGTGACGAAGTAGACGGTGTTTGCGGCCACTATGGCTTCGGTACCCAGCGCAATCGCCAGATGCGTCTTACCCACGCCGGGCGGTCCGAGCAGGAGCACATTTTCCTTGCGTTCGAGGAAGGCCAGACTGGCCAGCTCGCGCAGCTTGCGTTCATCCACCGAGGGCTGGAAGTCAAAGTCGAACTGGTCCAGCCCCTTGTTGTAGGGAAAATGCGCCCACTGCGTCTTCAGCCGCACGTTGCGGCTGTGCTTGGCCGCGCTCTCGGCTTCCAGCGCCTGCTCCAGGAAGTCCAGATAGGGCAGGTCCCTGGCGGAAGCTTCTTCGGCGATGGCCTCGTAGCAGTTGGGCAGATGGGTGAGGCGCAGCCGCAGCATGTGCGAGAGCAGGCGTTCAGACTGCAGCGACATGGGCCACCTCCTCGTAGATCGCCAGCGAGCGGAGTTCCACCACCGGCACGGGATGATGCAGACCCACGCCGGGGCCGGGCGTCAGTTCGGCGATGGCAGCCGGCGCGGTCAAGGTCAAGATGCGTTCTCTGCGCGGCAGCCTGGCATAATGCGCCGGATCGACGATCATCCCGCCCTTGCCTGTGGCTGTCTTGTGCTCGGCGATCAAGTCCCGCTGATGGAAGATGCGGACCATGCTTAAATCCAGCGGTTCACGCACCACCACGCTCTTGCCCGCGTAGAGGTGCGGCGCCGAATAGCGATTGCCGCGATAACTCACCAGGCAGTCCTTCGCCACCTGGCGATGGCTGACATAGCTGGTGTCGTAGTCCGGCTGTCCGTTCAATGGCGTAAGGCCTTCCCGCGCCAGCCGTTCCAGTGGCACCTCTCGCGTAGTGCCATGCACGCGCCGGTTGACCTCTCCGCACCAGACCAGCGCTTGCCGGTTCAGTTCCGCCAGCGTGCCGAACCCCAGACCGGGCCAGAAGCTCGACTTGATATAGCGGATCGTCGACTCGATCTTGCCCTTGGTCTGAGGTCGATACGGATGGCAGACCCGCGGCAGGAAGCCATAATAGCTGGCGAAGTCCAGCATCCTCGGATGAAAACGGGGCTGGCCATCGATGCGGTCCAGAACCACCGTCTTCATGTTGTCAGTCAGCACCGTCGCCGTCACGCCGCCGAAATAATGGAAAGCATGCACCATGCAGTTGAGCAGCGTCTCCACGTCCTGCCGTTGCGTGAACTCCACGTACTGCATCCGCGACCAGCCCAGCGTCAGCGCAAATCCGTACAGCCGCTTGCCGCCCCAGTTTCCGAAATGGCCCCAGTCCATCTGCGCCTGTTCGCCCGGCGCGGTCTCGAAACGCACAAACGCCCGCTCCCGGCCTTCGCTCCGCCACGGACCCACGATCTTCTTCACTTGCGTCAGGCAGCCATCGTATCCGCGCTTCCGGATCTCCAGGAACAAACGGCTGGCGTTGTGCACACCCTGTTCCCAGCGCTCTCGCAGATAGGCCCGCCAGGGATCGGCCTTCCAACTCTTCGCCTGCCGTTCGTACTCCCGCGGCGCTTGCCTCAGGTACTTCCGCACCGTCTTCCGGTCGATGTCCAGATGCCGGGCGATCTCCGTCACGCTCCAGCCGTCATGATGCAGCTTCTGTATCTCCATGAAATCCTCCAGTCGCAGCATCCTGACCCTCCTCGGGTCAGGATGCCGCCATTCGGCCCTAACTGGGGAATTTTCAAACGCCGATTCTGGGGATTTTTAGAATACCGATAACAGCTAACAGGCATGCGTGGAGATGAGCTGATACAGGACGGGATGTTCAGCTATGTGTCGTTGGAGCAGCGTGTGCCTCAGGATCATCCA
>DATKWA010000006.1:0-19227 GCA_035529815.1 Occallatibacter sp.
TTCGCGGTTTAGAGCTGTACGTCGCTGCGCAACAGTGGACTGGGCATCCTTTTCAGCTTGCAATATCTTCGTGAATACGCTTTCGATGATCAACTTAGATCCAGTCGAAGACTGTATGGTGAAGTCCTTGGTTTCCGGTGCCAGATACATTACATCGACCACCATCTGTGCGCTCATGGTGCTATGAAAACTTCGATATTCTACCCGGTAGATACGGGTGTCATGGTACGAATGCAGTGCTTGGGCACGTCTGAGATTCATCTCAACCAGTTTCTCAACGACCTGTTCCGCTGTGAGTGGACTGTTTCCGGCAGAAACTTCTCTTTGCTGTTGAGCACCTGCAGTTTGCTGTATGGTGGCACAAAGACCTAGAAGGAAGAGAAGGCAAGCGGACAGCCAGATACTGACCTCAAATAGAGAACGAGCTCGGATATTTTTTCCATCGAGTCTCATCGCGTTGCCTCCGCCGAACGCTGTTTCGCACGGAGCTGTGGTTCGGAAGCCGATCTATCCCGGCGCGTTCGCAATTAACGTTAGCCGCACGTAAAGCGCGAAAAATAATAGTATCGAGGATTCATAGTACGAAAGTCTGATCAGAAGTGACCGCCTTATCGCCGCTCAGATTCAAATTTTGCGGCATGTATTTTGAGCGATGGTTTAGAATTCCGGGTGAAGAATCAGAGCATCGACTGTTGCCGGTTGTGCGATCCCACTCATCGCGGTGAGGCTGCGATGAATGGGGCACCCAGTTACCCTGTTCCGCTTGAGTATCACGGGCTCGGCCGGGCAAGTGCTGCAGATGAAATCGAGAAGACGAAGACAGGAGAAGACGAATGAAGCGTCTTGCTTTGATAGCGTTGTTTTGCCTGCCAGTCCAGATGTTTGCGCAGCAGGCGGTGCCGGAGATCAAGTTTCATGCCCAGACGGATTTCTTCAAGCTGCCGCCAGATTTATATTTCGGAGAGGCCGCGGGCGTGGCGGTGAATTCAAAGGGGTATGTATTTGTTTTCTCCCGCGGCGGTACGACCGGGCCGGCCTACGGAGCGGCGGCGGCCCAGTTGCTCGAGTTTGACGCCGACGGAAAATACGTTCGCGAGATCGGCCATCATCTGTATGCATGGAGCTTTGCGCATTCCGTGAAGATCGACAAGGAAGACAATATATGGGTTGCCGATAAGGGTTCGGATATGGTCATCAAGTTCAGTCCTGAAGGCCAGGTTTTGATGGTCTTCGGACGCAAACAGGAGGCGTCCGACGAGGGCACCGGCCCGCTGAAGCACCCCAGGCCGCCGCTGCCTGCGATTGATGGGGAGTTTCGCCAGGTTACCGACATGGCCTGGGACGGGGCCGGCAACACCTATATCAGTGATGGGTACATCAACTCTCGGATTGCGAAGATCGACAAGAACGGAAACTGGATCAAATCCTGGGGCGAGCCGGGAACCGGGCCGGGGCAGTTCAACACGCCGCACAGCATCGCTACGGATGATGAGGGGAATGTGTACGTGGCCGACCGCGGCAATGGACGGATTCAGGTATTCGATGGAGACGGTAAGTTTGAACGGGAGATCCACATCAATGTGCCGTATGATCACACAATTCGTCCGTGGATGGGGAACTCGCCCGCGGAGGTGCCTGCCACGGCCGAATCGCCGGCGCCGTTGAACAAGACGCAGATGAACGGATCTCCGTGGGCGATTTGCATTACGCCAGGGCCGCATCAGGTGCTTTTTGCGTCGGATGGCTATCCTGGGCGAATCTACAAACTTACGCTGGATGGCAAAGTACTTGGAGTGCTGGGCAGAACGGGCCGGGGAGCCGGGCAGTTCGGCTGGATTCACGAGCTGGCGTGCCCTTCTGAGAATCTAATATACGCAGCGGAGCTCTTGAATTGGCGTGTGCAGAGATTGACGCTTGAGCCTGCGCAGTAAGAGGCACGATCAAGAGACCGGAACAACGCGCTTCAATTGGGAAATTTGAGGTAGAGCGAGCTGCTGATCGATTGAAGGTTGCCGGTGCTGACCAAACCCGGATAGATTGTGTCGCAAAACTCGGCAACAACCACCAAGTCATCCGGCCCCACGGATTGAGCTTCCGCATCCATCGTGCCCAAAAGTTCCAGATTGGCCACCTTCCGTCACCAACCTTGCGGAGGGGGTGGCTTCAGGCACTCGCGTAGAGTCTCGATCGACGCCAAATCGCCAATGCGCTCATCGACGACCGATTGGTAACGGCAAGTCGGCAAGGCGACCGGAATCCCAAAACCTTCGCACCCTTGAGGATCGGCGTCGCGATCGGCGTTTGAGAGGAGTAATCCGTAGGTGGGGCGGGTTCATGCGATCCCAGATTCTCAGAATCGAGATCTGAGGCACCCGTGCAGCGGTCGTGGCCCGGTCACGTTGAATTCGGTAGATTTTTTCAATTTGGGACAGGCGGTTTGGGTTGATTACCTTTGTGTGCATCTTTGGCGTTACTGAGCAAAATAGCACACAAACAGTGTGCTATTCTGCTCACAACAGTCCTGAGAAAAGCGACTCGCGATGATCTATGAGCTAGATTCCAAGGGGATCTGCGGTTGAATGGAACCCATTTCAATCTAATAACTTAGATATCGGCAACGTGCACGCGCGCGCTCGGACAGATTAACCGAGGCGCATCCATGAGGTTCCTCCTCTCCGTCCCCCTGAAACGCTCAATCTTCATATCTTCCCGGAATCTCTTCTGGACAGTTTCCTGTCTCCTGCTCCCTTTGCTTTTCGTAGGCTGTGGGGCCAATATTGCTGCGTTCAAGGCAACAACAGACACTAGCACTTCCGGTGCAGCCGCCACGCCCGTATTCTCACCTGCTCCAGGGGTCTACAAGAGTGCGCAGACGGTGACATTGTCTGTCGCCACAACGGGTGCGACAATCTATTACACCTCGGATGGTACCGTACCGACGACATCCTCGACTCGATACACCGGCGCAATCCCGGTAAGTGGATCCCAGGTGATTGCAGCGGTTGCTGTGGCTGCAGGCTATACAAACAGCAGCCCGGCACAGGCGGACTACGTGATTACACCTCCCGCAGCATCGGGACCTGTGATTCCCACAAACGCCATTGCCGCCAGCAATCTGCAGGCGCTCGGCACATGGATTTTCAGCCACGACGCGGGCACTCCCGGCACGTCGGTTGGGGCAACGAGCCTGGTGAGCACGCCATCGCTCAGCGGCAACGCACGCCAGTTTGTCTCCAGCTACACAAATGCAGGCGGCGAAATCTACAGCGTGGCCTACGCGAACGACACAACCTCAATGAATTTTGTCTATGACGGCTGGGTGTGGATTGGTGCCGGAAGCAGTATCGCAAACCTTGAATTCGATTCAAACCAAGTGACCGCAGACGGTCAAACCGTTATCTACGGCTTCCAGTGCAGCGGGTATTCCCAATCGTGGGAGTACAGCGGCGCGGGGGGGCACTGGGTAAGTTCCTCGCAACCTTGCAACGTGTCGAACTGGCAGACGAACGCCTGGCATCACGTTCAGATCAGCTATTCGCGCGACGGCACCGGCAATGTGACGTATCACTCCGTGTGGCTGGATGGCAACGAGCAAGTGATCGACGCCACGGCGGCGTCATCGTACTCGCTGGGTTGGCAGGTCGGGGTGGTGCAAACCCAGTTTCAGCTGGATGGACTGGGAGCTTCGGGCGGGTCTACGGTGTACCTTGATAACCTGACCATCTATCGCTGGTGAGCCTGGCAGGGAGCGCCACGCTCCCCTTTTCATCATTTCTGCGAGCGCTTGATTCAGCACATCGGCAGGCTTGGGGTGAGCTGTATTTAGAGGCTGCGGGATGGGCGTGACTTGGAGCGAGGGACCTGAAGAGCGTCCCTGCGGGGCTGAAGCCCCAGCTCATGGTGCGTGCTTTTGCGGGGGTTGAAACCCACGCCTCCCTCCGTGTCCTTCCGTGTTGATTGCGGTTGCGGCCCCCGTTCGACTCCGCTGAGGGCACCCTGAGGGTTTGGCTTGAGGGGAGTTTTCAAAAGCCAAAAGGGGTGGGGCGCCCGGTCGTTGAATCCAATTGCGTGGGCATTGTTTCGCGCGCCAGACAATCGATGGCACAGGCAATCGATGTCCCGGGCAATCGATCAAAAGTGTAATAGATAGGAGAGCTTGACGTAGATTGTCTTGCCGTCATTCAACAACGTGGATGGGCTGGAGGGAAGAATGGGTTGGCTGGGATTGCAGGATCCGTCGAACAGGCGCGTGCATAGAGAGGGGTCGAGGTTGTCGAAACTTCCGATATAGCCAACATAGAGAGCGGTGCCGGGATGGGGCATGTAGGTGAACAGCGCGTCGGCAAAGAGGCTCTTGGAGTTGGTCTGGCTGGTGAACTGCGGGTTGGGCAAGGTGGAGATATATTGGCCGATGAGGTTGATGGATGCGGCTTTGGTCATTTGAAAATTCCAGCGCGAGATGAGCTGGTGGTTGTCATAGACGAGGTCGCCATTTTCAGGATTGGTGAAGTGCGTGTAGGTGTAGTTATTCTGCAGGTCGATGGGGCCGGGGGGCTTGATTTCCAGGCTGACATTGGGCGAAAAGACATTGACCGAGTCCGGGCCTGCATTGCCGGGCGGCGAGTAGTTGATGACGACTCCGGTGTAAAAGCCGCCGGCGGCGGCGAGATAGGGCAGCGGTGCGGTAGAAAAATTGAGCCCGCTGGTGTGGCTGTGAAGCTCGACGTTGGAAGCGAGCGCGGAGTAATCGACGGGGCGCAAGCGGTCCTGTCCCAGGCGGGCGTTGGCAGAAAGCTGTGTGCGGCCTGCGAACCTGAAGCTATAGGACGGGCTGAGATAAAAGTCGAGAGGAACGCCGTTGTGGTCCCAGATTCGCTGGGCGTAAAGACTGGGGCCGTGAGAGAGCAGGGCGCCATGCGCGGGACGGAAGATGTAAGTGTAGCGGCCGCTGGGCTGGCGGACATCGGGGCGCTGGAAGAAGCCGGTATTGGTGACGAAGCCGGCGGCGGTGTCGCTGTAAGCGGCCCACCACTGGCGGTGCAGGTCGGAGTAACTGACAGATGCGGTGTAAGCCTGGCCGCTGCAGGTTAAAGCGAGCGTCTCGCAGGTTTGTTCGCCTTCTGTGCTGTTGCTGCGGTTGTGTGTTTGGGAGGTGAGGGCCTGACCGGTGAAGGTCCAGCGGTTGTTGATGCGCGCCCTGTAGTCGATGCCTCCAGCGCGATTGAAGGAGCCGAGATATTCACGGTCGGCGAAAATCAGCCCGACATCCGAAAGCGCGCCCACGTCGCGGTTGATGCGGCCGACATAGACGTGCGCTCGAGTATTGGCGTCAGGACTTGCCGGCGGCACGGCCTGGCCGGGGCTGCGGTCATCGACTGCGAGAGCACCGAGGGCCCAGCGGCCGAGCTTTCCGGTGAGGCGCGCGCCGAACTGCGGCTTGCCAATGTTATTGGTGTAATAGAGGTTGATCGGCGTCATGAAGTAGCTGCTGTTCTCGATAAAGAACGGACGCACCTCGGCGTAGTAGGGGGGGAAACGCTGATTGGGCGCGGCGGGGTTGTCGATGCCCACCTGGCTGAAATCGGGGTTGACGGTGGTATCGAGAACGAGGCTGCTGTGCAGGATCAACTTCGCGTCTAGGCCGCTGTAACCCTGCAGGTGTTTGTGTTGAAAGTAGGGATTGTTGGAGTCTACCGTATTCAACTGGCGCAGGCTGCGCGCCAGCGAGTAGGGCTGGAACTGGAATTTCTGTCCGTGGGCGATGTCGCGGAAGCCTTCCACGGTTTGGTCCTGGGTGAGACGGCCGGCGATGTCGTGGTTGCTGCGCGGCCAATAATCGGTCTCGTCTGTGTGCGAAACATTGCGCCCGAGAATGATGCCCCAGGTGCTCAACTCTCCGGGAGTAATTTTGGCGAAATAAAGGCTGGCGAAGGGAATCCGCATGAGTACGGCGTAGCCATAGGATGTGCGTGCACCCCAGCTGTCCCAGACGGTGTCGAAGGAATAGTCGAAGCCGTCCTGTTCGCTATAGAGGGCGTCGGCCTGAATGCCGAGGGGATTGGTCTCGAAGACGAAGGCGCGGCGCTGATCGTGAAAGGTGTCGAGCATTACCTGGACCGTGTCGTCGTCGTCCAGCGCATCGCGCGCGAGCATGTGCGCGCGGACCAGATGGGGGCTCTTGTCGCGGCAAAGAAAAGCCACATAGAGGAACTTATGCGTGTAGCCGAGATAGGCTACTGTATCTTCGCGAGGCTGTTTGCCGTCGTCGGGATAACGCTGGACGAAGCGGTTGATGCGAAGCATCTTTGTAGCGGGGCTGCCGTTTGGAAAGGCAAGAAAGTTGCTGAGTTTGGGCGCGGCGTCCAGTCTGGGGATCACGATCGGATCAGAAGCGGAGAAGGAGGCGCGTTGCACGGACGCGGACTCTGAGACGATTGCCTGCGCAGCCGGAGTTGCCACGGATTGCACGGCGTGGGGCCCACTGGAGTAGTCGGGTGAACAGGCCCAAGCCGGCAGAAACGCGAAAGCAAAAAGGCAAGAAAGAACGGAAAAAAGTCTTCGAACACGTGGAAACAGCATAATCCTTGTCATTTGTCGGCAGCTTACTATTACGTGGATGAATGCATTGCTGAGTTGCGCGGAGCTCAGCGAGATGTCAGTCTTTCTACATTTTATCGCGGTGGGGTGGCAATGAACGAGGCGCAGTCACTTATCGCTCAATTTGGGGGGTAGACGATACGATGGAGTGTGTCTGCTTCCACATTGTCCGGAAAACCGCCCGCGCGGTGGGTCATTGCACTCGCCTTTGCAAGCGTGTATCTCTGCTGGGGCGCTACCTATACGGCGATGAGCGTTGGTGTGCGTCTGCTGCCGGTTACGATTCTGGCAGGAACCAGGATGGTGATTGGCGCGCTTCTGATGCTTTCCTTCTGCGCGATTCGGGGAAAGCAGCTGGTCTACAGCCGCAGCATCATGATGCGCCTTGTCCTGGTTGGCATATTGCTGCTTTTTGGCGGAAATATAGGAGTGGTGTGGAGCGAGAAGTATCTTGCCAGCGGCCTGGCTGCCCTGCTTGTAGCGGTAGTGCCGCTGTACGTAGTCGTGATCGAAAGGCTTGTTCCTGGCGGAGAACGGCTTCGTCCGCAGGGCAGCTTCGGGATTTTTCTTGGCCTGCTGGCGCTTGGCGCCTTGCTCTGGCCCAGCATTCGCGCAGCATTTTCGAGTGCGCATTTGGGCGTCTCCATGCAGTTGCTCGCGGCCGGCGTTGTTCTGCTGGGCGCGCTGAGTTGGGCCAGTGGATCGGTGCTGTTCCGGCGGCTGCGGCTGCCGGTGGACCCGCTGGTGGCTGCCGGTTGGGAGATGCTGGCGGCGGGGCTCTGCGATCTTGTTCTCGCTTCGTTGACCCGGCAATGGCCGCACGCTGTGTGGAACACGAAAAGCGTTGGCGCGATCGGCTACCTGGTTATGTTTGGCTCCCTTCTTGGCTTTAGCTGCTACATCTGGTTGATTCACCACGTTCCCGTGGCCAAGGTTGCGACCTATGCTTTTGTGAACCCGCTTGTGGCCGTGATTCTGGGTGCCGTTGTTCTTGGGGAACACCTGCAGAGATCTGAATATGTTGGCATGGTAATGATCATCTGCGCGGTTGCGCTCGTGATTTCGTCGCAGACAAGGAGCGGCCGCCCTGCGGCTGAGCTGGAAGCCGGTCCTCTTGAGCACGAGGCATAAATTCTGGAACGGATATTTTTCCTGCGCAGCGGATTGGGAATGATAAAGCTGGCAGAGCGGAAGTGCGCAGCATCCTTCTTATTTCCTGGGGGCGGGTTTTCGTCATGACTGAAGTCATGTCCTGATACAAAGACTTGGGGTTTTGCGTTGAGGCAAGATTTTTTGCGGAGTGTGAGGCTGGGGCGAGAGCGTGCTGGCCGCGGGGACAACTATTTGCTAATCTTGGCGGAAGATGACTAAACAGACTGGTGCGGCCGGTATTGCTTTGCTTTTGCTTTGTACGCTTCCATTGCTGGCGCAGAGGAAAGCTCCGCCGAAGGCGATTCGCTTTGAAGGCGCAACTCAATATACGCAACAGGAGTTGATGACGGCGGCGGGCTTGAAGCCGGGCGAGCGTTTGAACGTCCGCGATGTGAAGGCTCACGCCAAGCAGTTGAACGATACGGGCATGTTTGCGGAGGTGAAGTTTACGTTCAACAGCAAGGGCGTGCTGTTTACTTTGACGCCTTCGAGCCAGCTCTTCCCGATGCACCTGGACAATGTGCCGGTTACGCCGGGCAAGGATCTGGAGGCGAAGCTGCATGAGCGCTTTCCGCTTTATCGCGGGCTGCTGCCGGCCAGCGGTTCGATGGTGGACGGAATCTGCCAGATGTTTGAAGAGATGCTGAAGGCCAAAGGCGTGAAGGCGACGGTGAAGGCCGCTGTGATGAGCGGCGTGGGCCCGCAGAAGACGACGGCGATGAACATCTCGGTGGTTTCGCCTGCAGCGCATATCGGACGCATCGAGCTGGTTGGGGTTTCGCCCGCGATGGAAGCCAAGGTTGGTCTGCTTGCGAGTGGCCAAACGGGCAACGACTTCGATACAGAGAATTCGGCGATCGGTCTGAAGCACGCATTTGAAGACCTCTACCAGGAGCAAGGTTATGCGGCGGTGGAGGTGGATGTTGCGCAAGTGGACGCGCCTGTTGTGACGGATCATTCCATCGATGTGCCTTATACGGTGACGATCAAAGAGGGCGGGATCTACAAGCTGGGAACGGTGGACCTGCCGGCGGGCGCGCTGGTGGCGCGGGCAGAGGTGGAGAAGATTCTGTCGAAATATCCGGCGGGTTCCGGACGGCCGCTGGATCTATTCGTGCTGGCGGTGCGCGACGCATACCATGCGAAAGGCTATCTGGATTGCTCGGTTGTTGCTCACGCTTCGTTCAATGAGGCGAACCGGATTGTGAATTACAACCTGGAGATTGCGCCGGGCGCGGAGTACCGGTTCGGCACTGTCGAGTTTGACGGCGCACCGGAGGCGATGGCGGCCAGACTGAAGCTGGCGTGGAAGATGGCACGCGGGGACGTGTTTGACGAAAGCTACCTTTCACACTTTGCGGCGCTGGCGCAAAAGAAAGACAAGCCTCTGACGAAATGGCTGCAGACAGTGGCGACGACCTACGACACGAAGGCCGACCCTGCGACGCACGAGGTCAACTGCATCTTCCACTTTGCTAAAACGGCTGAGGGCGCGCACTAGGGGCAGTTGCCGCTGCGACCGCATGCGCAGCGGTTCGCCCCCGGTTATCCGCTTGCGAGTGCTGGATTGCGGCCGAGCGGGATCAATGATCGGGTAACGAGGGTCCTGCTACCAGGCGCCGGGGCCAGGCAAAGTGCGCGTGTGGTTGAACGTGTACTCGCCCAGCAGACGCTCGCCACCTATTTCATCGAGGGCAAGCATGCGCGCGATCATTGTAGTGGTGGGCATCGTTTTGGCGTAGGCGAGCGACTCCTGATAGAGGACGTCCTTCGTGCCTGCATGAACGGGGATGTCGGGCAAGCGGAGTTGTTCGATGCCGTGTTCATCGCAGAGGCTGATATCGACGCGCTTGACTCCGCTGAGGTCGGCGGCCAGGCGCCCGATGAGGAAGTTGTCTGCCTCAGTGACTGTGCACTGAAGGCTGCCGCCGGGAGGCGGCGCATACTCGCGGACACGCAGGCCATCTTCCGTGGCGCGCTGGAGAAATGTGTCGCTGACCACCATGCGCAGGGAGCCCTGGCGCGCGAGAGTGCGCACCGCTTGCGCGAGAGCAATGATTTGCCCGAGGCGGGCGCTACATTGGCCGCAGCCCAGCAGATGCTCCTCGATGTCCTCTTCTTCGGGCGGCGCGAGCAATGCAAGCCAATAGTCGGCGAGGATTGCGGCGTCGATGGGGTTTGAACAGTTCATTACGCCACCCCCATGCAGTTGCGCAACTGATGTATGGCCCGATGGCGGATCACTCGCACGTTGGCTTCAGAAACGCCGAGGAAGTGAGCGACATCCGTGCCGGTCTGCTCGTCGTAGAAGGACAGGACGATAACCGAGCGTTCGCGCTCTTTCAGGCTTTGCATGCAGCGGGCGAGGATTTCCTGGTCGAGGTGCGCATTGGACGATTCGACGGAAACTGGCATGCAGGCTGCGAACTGTTCGAGCAGGCGATCTTTTCTCTGCTTGCCTCGGCGCAGGTTGAGCACAGTCATGCGGCACGTTCCAAGCACGAAGGACGCTATCTTTTCCGGTTCCCGGAGGCGTCCGGCGCGTAAAGCTTCCAGCGTGGTGATGAGGACTTGCTGCGCGAGATCCTGCGCTGCCTGTTCGTCTCTCAAATGACGCAAGCCATAGAAGCGGATGCGGGGAACCATACGGCGGAACAGCTCGGCTTCAGCTTCGCGATCTTCTCCGCAGGCGATGCGGCGCGCAAGTTCTGCGTCGTTCAACTCCACGTTCATGAGGCAACTATAAATCGTCACACGTTAAATGTGTAACGAAATGCCAAGTCGTTACACATCCTTCACGAAAAGCGGATCTCCGATCTCCGGACGATTTGCTCTTCAACAATTCACAACGATTCAGGAGGAGGAGATTGTTATGGGATCCGCTGAAACCAAGACAGTGGCAGATTTTCTGATTGCCGATTTTGAGAACGAGATGCAGACCACCCTACGCGTGATGGCGGCGGTGCCTGACGGCCATCTGGACTACCAGCCGGACGCGAAGGCCAAGACTGGCCTGGGGCTTGTTCGCCACATTGCTCTGGAAGATGCGTGGCTGCTGAACTGCATTGCCAACGGAGCTTTCGTTCCTCCGCCTGACGGTTCGGACGCCTGCGGGATCATGAGTCCGGCAGAGGGCGTGGCTCGCTACAAGAAAGACACTGCCGCCGCGTTGAGTCGTGTTCGCGCGATGACGGGCGATCAGTTGAACACTGTCCTGGATCTGCTTGGCCTTATGCAGGCGCCAGGAATCAACTTTCTTTCGATGGCGCTGAAGCATTCGGTTCACCACCGGGGCCAACTGAGCACCTATGTGCGCCCGATGGGCGGCACAGTTCCTGGAATTTACGGGCCTTCCGCAGATACGAATTAATGACAACGCCTCCCCCACACCCATAAAGAAGGAGAACTGAAATGATTGCGAATCAAGAGACAGGCACACGCGTTGATGAAGTTGCGGCTGGGATCTATCGGATATCGACGCCGCTCGACATTATTCCCGGGGGATTCACTTTTAATTCCTACCTCATTGATGACACGGAACCGATGTTGTTCCACGCCGGTTATCGAAAATTGTTCCCCACGACGTTGGAGGCGGTAAGAAAGGTGATGCCTGCGGAAAAGCTGCGATGGATAGGCGGATCGCACTTTGAGGGCGATGAGTACGGAGCTCTCAACGAGTTTTTGACGGTCGCGCCAGACGCAACGGCGTTTGGCAGTGAAGTGGGGGTGCTGACTTCGATCAATGATTATGCGCTACGGCCCGCCCGGGCGCTCGGGGATGGCGAGGAGTTCTCGATTGGCGGCCGCAGGCTGAAGTGGCTTTACACGCCGCATGTTCCTCACGGCTGGGATTGCGGGATTCTCTTTGATGTCTCCACGGGAACCCTGCTTTGCGGCGACTTGTTCACGCAGCCGGGAGCGGGCATGGCTCCTGTGACCGAGTCTGAGGTGCTGAGCGCCAGCGAAACCATGCGCGGCATGATGGACTACTATGCGCACGCGACGAGCACGACGGCCGTTTTCGAGCGATTGGCGGAACTTGGTCCTTCGATGCTCGCCTGCCAGCACGGGAGCGCGTATCGCGGCGACGGCGCGGCGCTGATTCGTGAATTGTCGCTCAGAATCGAAACCGAGAACGGCAAAGCCTCCGAGCGGCGGCAGACCGTGTCCGCCTAGCGGTGGGGCTCAGGCCGTTTGAAAGTCTGTTGTTGCCATGGGGGTGAAGACCTGAGGGGGGCGCTTGAGGACATGCGCCCCTTTTGGCGGTCTCGAAGACTAGGATCAATGTGGGTCGGAACGCAGCCATTGGAGCAATCCAGATTCTCGTGCAGAGATGCTGGCAGAGGTGGAGAGGCGCGTTTGAGACCATATTGATGGAGGGTCTTTGATGGCATTCAGTTCAAGGGGATCGAGGCGGCAATTTCTTTCCAGGGCTGCTCTGGTGGCGGGCGGTGCGGTTGCGCCAGGCATGCGATGGAGCTGGGCGGAGGAGGGAATTGATCCGCGGGTGGCCGGCATTGTGGCCGGGACGATCGGGATCGACACGCATAATCACATCGACGTTCCGCTTGCGGCTGACGAGATGCCGGGGCCGGAGATTGATCTGGCCGGCGAGATGAAGCGGTCGGGATTGAGTGCGATCGCGATGACGTTTGCGACGGACTACCAGCCGGGCGATGCGTACTTTCGCTTTCTGAATGGGCTGGCGTCGATGGATCGGGCGTTGCAGCAGAACCAGATGAAGCGGTCGCTCGATGTAGCCGAGGTGGTGGCGGCGCATAAGCATCGGCAGCCGACGGTGATTCAGGCTGTCGAAGGGGCGCACTTTCTGGAAGGGCATTTGGGGCGGGTGGAAGAGGCGTATCAGCGGGGTCTTCGCCACTTTGGGCTGCTGCACGATAGCGACGCGAGTGTGCCGTTGGGCGATGTGTATACGAACCCTCCGCGGTATGGAGGATTGACGCCGTTTGGTGCGGACGTGGTGAAGGAATGCAACCGGCTGGGAATTTTGATCGACCTTGCGCATGCGGATGTGGAGACGACGAAGTTGGCGTTGATGGTGACGACACGGCCGGTGATTATTTCGCACACAGGCCTGGATACGCAGCTGGGTAGCGATGCGCGGATGGCGGCGATGATGCGGCCGCGACTGATTGGCCCCGAGCAGGCGAAGATGGTGGCCGATGCGGGAGGAGTGATTGGCGTTTGGACGCATTTGGCTGATACGGCGGTGGAGTATGCGCGGAATATTCGCGCGATGGTGGATGTGATTGGGATCGATCATGTTTGCATTGGGACGGACACGAAGCTGACGCAGCCGACGCCGAGGCGCGGCGGACCTGGGGCTGGGGGGCAGCAGCATGCGCGGGTTGGGGAACGGACGAATGAAGCGTGGGCTGGGGAAACGGCGGGGTTTTATTATGCGGTGGTCGACGCGATGCTGAAGACCGGGTTTACGGCAGACGAGATCGGAAAGATTGGGGGCGGAAACTACCTGCGGGTTTTTGGCGCGGCGGTGAAGAAGTAGGATGGATGCCTCTGTTTTTTTGAGAGGGACGATGAATCCAAAGGTGGATGCTTTTTTCCGGAAGGCGAAGAAATGGCAGGCAGAATCGGAGAAACTGCGGGCGATTCTGCTGGAGTTTCCTCTGACGGAGGAGTTGAAGTGGGGTGAACCCTGCTACACGGTTCAGGGGAAGAATGTGGTTTTGATTGGTGGATTCAAGGACTATTGCACGCTTTTGTTTTTCAAGGGCGCCTTGTTGAGCGATCCCAAGGGAGTTTTGATTGCGCCGGGGAAGCTGCAGGCGGGGCGACAGATTCGGTTTACCAGCCTGGGCGAGATTGTGGCGATGGAAAGGGCTTTGAAGATTTATATCCATGAAGCGATTGAGGTGGAAGAAGCTGGATTGAAGGTTCAGTTAAAGAAGCACCAAGAGTATGAGGTTCCGCAAGAGTTGAAAAATAAATTAGACACAATGCCGGCGTTGAAGGCTGCGTTTGAAGGGCTGACGCCGGGCAGGCAACGCGGTTATATGTTTCATATTTCCGGGGCGAAGCAGGCGCAGACGCGCGCGGCGAGAGTTGAGAAGTGCGTGCCGCTGATTCTGGCAGGCAAGGGATTGAACGATTAGGCCGCTGGGAATTGAGGGGTGCGGGCCGGCGTTGCGGTTCGTGCGCGGGCGGAGTTGAGTGTTGGCCGATTGACAGAGGCTCCTTTTGCAAGGAGCCCTTATTGTTTGTGTTGGTTTTGAACTCCTGGGCGTTGACGGTGTCAGAAGGTGGGGGCCGTGGGGGCTGATTGAGCTGGAAACGGCGTAAGACAGCGTAAGACGTAGCGTAAGACACGTTGCAAGACGGTAAGGCAGGGCGTAAGACGCCCGTGAGACAAACGTGAGACGTCGGCAGCGCGCGCGTCTTACAGCGAAAGGTCGCTGTCTTGCCGTGTCTTACATCGTTTAGTTTCAGTGTTTTATGGGTGCTGAGCGCTGTAGGGGCCCGGCAGCGGCGGCGTATCTGACGTATCGGCAGGTTCGGGCACGTCCGTTACGGCGGTGCGTTTGGAGTAGATGCGGAATTGGACGATGAGGTCGAGGAGGACGGGGACGGATTTGCCGTCTTTGAGGGCGGGCTCAAACTTTGCCTTGCGGATGGCGCTGACGGCGTTCTCGTCGAGGCCGAAGCCGATGGGGCGGGCGACGGCGATCTCTCCGGGCGTGCCGTCGGGCTGGACGACGACGTGATAGAGGGCCATGCCTGCGACGCCGGCATCCTGGGCGTACTGGTTGGACTCGGGCTCGAAGGTGGAGAGCAGTTTAGCTTTGCGGTCGACGGTGCTCTGACGGAGGACGGCTGGGTCTGCGGGGCGGAAATCGGATTTGTCGGCGACGGCCTGGTAGTAGAGCTGCCAGAAGCGGGGCATGGCGGCGAGCATGCGCTGGTCGATGCTGGTGGCGAAGACGTTGTTGAGGGCCTGTTCGAGGACGGCTTTGGCGTGCTCTGGCGACGTTGTGGTGGTGACGGTGGCCAGGTCGGCGGGCCGTTCGTTTGCAGGCGTGGCGGCAATGGAGGCCTGTAGCTGGTCGGACTCGCTTGGCTCTGCTGATTGGGGGGCCGGCTCGCGGGCTGCGGCGCTGGAGGCGGGCTGCGATGCGACTTCGGGAGCGGGGGCCTGGGTTTGCGGGGCGAGTGCTGGTGCGGAGTTTTTGGCTGCTTTGGGCTCCTTGACCTTTTTTGCCTTAACGACGATTTCGCGGTCGATGGAGAGCTTGAGCACCTTCTTCATTGGCGTGATGCGGACGCGGTCTACGGCCTTGGTGGGGTCTTCGGAGGGGAGAGCGCCGAGAAAGTGGAGGCCGTAGCGGACGCCTTCGAGCTCGACCTTGTGTTTGGTGAGGCGGACCTTGTCGATGCGGACGGCGCAGAGCGTGTAGGAGCCAAAGGGAGCGTGGCCGTTGAGGCGGCCGTGCTCGTTATAGGTGACGTCGTCCCCGAGGTAGCCGCCGCGCAGGAAGAGGTCCTTGCCAGTGAGCAGCTGTTTCAACTCCTCGTCGGTGACTGCGGCGGAGCCAGGCAGGGTGAGGGCTGGCGCAGTGGATTCGGTCTGTGGCGCAGCATCGGCGGGATTCGGCGTTTCGAGCGCAGCTGGTTGCGGCGCGGGCTGTTGCGCGACGGCGCAGAGTCCGAAGGCCAAAGCCAGCACACCGGGCAAGGCCGCGGCCACGGGTCGGAATCTGGCGATGGAATACGGACAACGAAGGCGAAGGATGGACAGAGTCATACGGGAGCCTTTGAGCGCCACTCTAACAGGAATCTGATTGCGAAGTCGAAGGGAATCTGGCTCGGTGCGCCTGGTTCATAACGCCGTGCCAGCGGGATGAAAGGGGAGAGACTGGAGTTTGCCTCAGTGCTCGATGCGCCAGAGGATGCGGCGGAAGAGGCCAAGCATGCGGCGGACATCTTTTTCCGACAGGGCGAGGCGGCGCAAGAGCAGTCGAACGTCGCGGCGGTTTGCCTCGCGCATGGGAGGGGGCGAATAGTCGCTAGTCGCCATTGTCCGCTCGATGAGGCCAGCCAGCAGTTCGAGCCTGCCGGAAGCGGCGGCACGCACGGAGCCCGATGCGGGCTTTTCCGTGGCGTCCTCGTCCGCAGCCAATGCTCGCGTGGCCAACTCGTAGAGGCAGACAGCGACGGACTGGCCCAAGTTCATGGAGGGCTGGTGGGCGTCGGTGGGGATCTCGACGAGGAGGTTGCAGTGGGAGAGGTCTTCGCGGGTGAGGCCGTGTTTTTCCCCACCGAAGACAAGGGCAATGCGGCCTGCGCGGGCGAGTTCGCTTTGGACGATGGGAGCGAGATCGGGGAGGGATACGACGGGCTGCTCGGGCTTGCGATGGGTGAGGGTTCCGGTGCCAAGGACGAGGGTGCAGCGGGCGACGGCCTCTGCGAGGTGCTCCGCACTTTTTGCCTTTTGGAGCAGTTCGAGCGCCCCGATGGCGGATTTCGCTTCCAGCCAATTGGGTGCGAAGGGGGCGACGACGGTGAGATGCGCGAAGCCGAAGTTGGCCATGGCGCGGGCGGCCGCGCCGATGTTGAGCGGGTTGCGCGGGGAGACCAGGATGACTTCGATGCGGTCGCGTTGAGAAGGTTTGAGCAAGGCTTTATTTTAGAGCGAGAACGCTGTGGCTTGTTACACTGCACCCACATGTTGAAGAGGTAAGGTCACAATGAGAAGCGCATTTTCACGCCGTACCTTCGTATCTGGCTCGGCTGCTGCTGCCGCAGTGGCCGCAATCAATGCAGTAGCGCCCAGCAGCATTCGGGGCGCAGCGAAAGATTCACTGCCTGGGGTTCAGCTCTACATGGTGCAGGCTGAACTGAAGGAGGACGCGCCGGGCACACTGCGCGAGCTGGCGGCGATCGGCTACCCCTACGTGGAGTACTTTGCGCTGGGCGGGCACAATGCCGCCGAGTTCCGGAAGATGGCCGACGATGCCGGATTGCGATGCCCCAGTGGCCACTTCGGATTCGGTATGGAGGCGACCGGGAAGCTGCTCGACGATGCGGCCACCCTTGGCGCGCATTATGTGATCAGCTCCATTCTGCCGCCTCGCCCGATGAAAGATTTCAAGATCGAAGGGTTGATGGAAGAGATGAATCACCTGGAGCGCGACGATTTCAAGCGCATGGCCGCCGAGGCAAACGAGATTGGAAAAGCTGCGCACGAACGAGGCCTGCAGTACGCCTACCATAACCACAACGTGGAGTTTCGGACTTTGGAGGATGGTGCGACGGGCTACTCGATTCTGATGAAAGAGACTGATCCGGAACTGGTGAAGTTTGAGGCGGACGTGGGCTGGATGGCAACCGGCGGGGCCGATCCGCTGGCGATCCTCCGGTCTGCGCCGAAGCGCTTTCCGCTCCTTCACTTCAAGGACTTCGCGGTGTTGAAGCCGCCGGTGACGCAGCTTGGAACCGACAGACAAGGACAGATTGTCGATCTTGGACAGGGGCTGGTGCCTTTCAAGCCGCTTGTGGCGGAGGGGAAGGCGATCGGGGTTGAGTATTACATCGTGGATCACGATCCGCCGTTCCGGAACCAGACTGCGCTTGAGGCGGCGAAGATCGATTTTGATTATCTCTCGGGACTGCTGAGATCGTGACGGACGAGGCCGCTGGCGCGATAGGTAGCTGCTAGGTTAGCCTCGTGATGTGCTTTGGACCAACCCAGCTTCGGTGGCGTTGAATGAGTTGAGTCAGGCGCCGCTTGTGCGCTTCTCGCTGCTGGCGTTGAGTTCGATCTTCTTTCTGGTCGATCCGTTCGCGGCCATTCCCTCTTTTCTTGCGATTACCGAGAGCGCCGACCCGCGCCGACGCAAGCGCATGGCGCGCAAAGGTGCGCTAACGTGCTTCATTGTACTTACCAGCTTCGCGGTGGCCGGGCAGCTGATCTTCAAAATGTTTGGGATTACTCTGCCGGCGTTTGAGATTGCGGGTGGGCTGATTCTGCTTTTGATTGGGCTGGACATGCTGGAGGCGCGGCGCTCGCCGACGCAGGAGACCACGGGCGACGCCGAGGAGGCCGCGGCCAAGGAAGACGCGGGCATTGTGCCGCTGGGAATACCAATGCTGGCCGGGCCGGGCGCCATCTCTTCGGTGATGGTGCTGGTGGGCCAGGTGCCGTCGCTGTGGCATTGGGAGATGGGCGCGATTCTCGGCGCGATCGCGATTACCGCACTGACCAGCTATTGGGTGTTGGCTGGCGCGAGCCGGGTGCGTCAGGTGATGGGAGAAACAGGGATCCGCATTCTGGTCCGGGTGATGGGGCTGCTGCTGGTGGCGTTGGCGATGCAGTACTTTGTGAATGGGTTTACGGATCTGGGCTTGATTCCCAGGCACTGAAATCGCTATTCCGGCAGTGAAAAAGCGGGATACTGGAAACAACGGCGATCCGGGGGCGTTGAAATTGGTAGTTGCCCAGTGTTTCCCACAGATTCCGGAAGCTTTCCACAGGCCAGGCCCTTGCGTTCGGATTGAGGGCTTGCTATTCTCGAAAAGTTGCAGCAAGCCAACACTTTCCGCGTGCGGAACGCTTGCAAACTAGAGTGGCTCATGCTACTCTTTGGAAGTTGCAGTAAAGACGAGAAGTAGCAATAAGCTTTCCGGTGGCCCCTGGCGCAGAAGCGCAGATCTAAAAGGGCCTGCCCCGAATGAGGGAAGTGGGAAGCCTGGTAATGGAACTAGTTCGCTGGGACAGGTGAGGCAAGAGCCCCTGGCCCCTGTAGGGAATCCCTAGAGAGAACAAGCCATTGCATGACCCAGGAGTTTATCTCCTGCGAACCCTAGTGGTTCGAGCAGAGATTGCTGGCCGTTCTTTGAGATTATGCGCAGTGCGACGCCTTGAGGGGCTTCGAGCTCCGAGTTGAGCCGAAAGATTTCGGTTGACAGGGAGAGCGAAGTTAGATATTCTTAAAAGGTTCGCGCAAAAACGCCGGGACGCAAGAAATTGCAGAATCGGTGAGCGCAAACAAGTTCGAGGACACCCCGGCGTAACAGCCTGGGCCTCGATCCAACGAGTCCGCTTAGGCGGGTGCTCGCAAGGATCTTTGACAAATTGGTTGAACGTGCCAGTCGTGAGAAGGAATCAAGTTTGGCTTGATCATTCTCACAAGGTAAGAGTGTTCGCTGCTTTCGAGCGCGAACACCGTCGAACCGGAACCGACCTCCGTCGGGGAAGGCAAGACAAACAGTTTCAAACGAGAGTTTGATCCTGGCTCAGAATCAACGCTGGCGGCGTGCCTAACACATGCAAGTCGAACGAGAAAGTGGTAGCAATACCACGAGTAAAGTGGCGCACGGGTGAGTAACACGTGACTAACCTACCCTGGAGTGGGGGATAACTGAGGGAAACCTTAGCTAATACCGCATAATACCCACGGGTCAAAGGAGCAATTCGCTTCAGGAGGGGGTCGCGGCCGATTA
>DATKWA010000007.1:0-14472 GCA_035529815.1 Occallatibacter sp.
TGCGGTTCAAAGTTGTTCCCTTCCGACGTTCACAAAAGTTTGACACTCCAAAAAAAGACCGCCACAGCCGGGCGGCCTCTTCCCTGCCTGCCTTGTATCCGTTCAACCGGCGGCTTCTACCTGTTCAGCGTCCATGTCGAAGTTTGAGTAGACGTTCTGGGTGTCGTCGCAGTCTTCGAGAGCTTCAAGCAGACGGATCATCTGATTGGCGGCGCTGCCTTCGAGCTTGGTGTAGGTTGAGGCGACCATGGTTACTTCACTCATGACTGTCGGAATACCGGCGGCCTTGATGGCGCCACTCACGGCTTCATAGGAACCCGGATCGGTAGTGATTTCCCAGGTGTCGCCCTCGTCGTTGAGGTCTTCGCCACCGTGCTCGAGCACTACATCCATCAACTGCTCTTCCGTAGCGGCCGACTTCTCAACGGCGATGACGCCTTTTTTGGAGAACATGAAGCGCACTGAGCCCGACTCGCCGAGATTGCCTCCGTTTTTGGAGAAGGCGTGACGAATTTCGCTGACGGCGCGGTTGCGGTTGTCCGTGGTGACATCGACAATGACGGCGACGCCGCCGGGACCGTAGCCCTCGAAGGAAATTTCTTCGTAGCTGACGCCTTCCAGCTCACCAGTGCCGCGTTGAATGGCCCGCTTGATGTTCTCCTGGGGCATATTTTCGGCTTTGGCAGCCAGGATCGCTGTGCGCAGACGGGGGTTGCCGTCGGGGTCTCCGCCGCCCTTGGCGGCGATGGTGATTTCCTTGATGATGCGCGTGAATGTCTTGCCGCGCTTTGCATCCAGCGCGCCCTTTTTGTGCTTGATTGTGGCCCATTTGGAATGGCCGGACATAAGAACCTCAACAGGAATAAAAAATAGCGGCGCACGCACGCGCCCGACATGTGAGTATACCATTCGCGGCGATGCTGAGGATACGCCCGACTGAGCAGCGGAACCCCAGCAGAGCGCGCCTGTGACCCACCCGTGGGTCATTTGGCGCTTAGGGAAATAATTCGGCGTCGCGGAGCTTTGCGCCCTGGCGGTCTTTGTCTGAGATGATCGTGTCCGGCTCAGCGATAGGCCACGGAATCGCGAGGTCCGGATCGTTCCACGCGATTGTTCGTTCGGCGGCCGGCTCGTAATAATCGGTGACTTTGTAAGCGAAGCCTGCGACCTCGGAGAGGACCAGAAAGGCGTGGCCAAAGCCCTGGGGAATCCATAGCATCTGGCCGTTTTCGCCGCTCAATTCCATCGCCGTGTGGTGGGCAAATGTGGGCGAGCTGCGGCGCAGGTCTACGACTACATCGAGCACGGCTCCGTGGGAAACGCGCACCAGCTTTCCTTGCGGCTGAGTGATCTGATAGTGAATGCCGCGGAGAACGTTCCTTTTCGACAGAGAGAAGTTGTCCTGGACCCAACGGTCGGGCAGGCCAGCCTCTGCCATGCGGCGCAGATTAAATGTTTCGCAGAAGATGCCGCGGTCGTCGCGATAGAACTGCGGTGTGAGCAGGAGGACTCCGGGCAGGGCTGTTTCCTGAATCTTCATAGATTGCCTGTCATAGACTGCCTGTCCTGGATACAAAATTCTGCTCACGCAGCAGCGCCAGCAGGTATTGGCCGTAGCCGCTCTTGAGAATGGGTTGAGCCAGCTTTTCCAACTGCTCCGCTGTAATGAAGCCATGGCGAAAGGCGATTTCTTCGGGACAGGCAATGCTCAGACCTTGACGCCGTTCAATGGTAGAGACAAACATCGATGCCTCCAGCAGAGAATCGTGGGTGCCGGTGTCGAGCCATGCCATTCCACGGCTCATCATTTCGACGTTCAGCGTTCCGGCTTCGAGATAGAGGCGGTTGAGGTCGGTGATTTCCAGTTCTCCGCGCGACGAGGGCTTGAGCGACGAGGCAAGGCGCACGACCTGGTTGTCGTAGAAATAGAGGCCGGTAACCGCGTAGCGCGATTTTGGCTGCCTGGGTTTCTCTTCAAGGCTGATGGCCCGGCCTTTGCGGTCAAATTCAACGACGCCGTAGCGCTCCGGATCTTCGACCGGATAGGCGAATATGGTTGCGCCTTGCTTGAGCTTTGCGGCTGACTGAAGCTGCCCGGAGAAGCCGTGGCCGTAGAAGATGTTGTCGCCCAGGATGAGTGCGCTGGTGTCGTCGGCGATAAAGTCGCGGCCGATGAGAAAGGCCTGAGCGAGTCCGTCGGGGCTGGGCTGAACAGCGTACTGGATGTCGATTCCCCACTGATGGCCGTCGCCGAGCAATTCGGCAAAACGGGCCGTGTCCTGAGGTGTCGAGATCAACAGAATCTCTCGGAGGCCAGCCAGCATGAGCGTGCTGAGCGGGTAATAGACCATGGGCTTGTTGTAGACCGGCAGAAGCTGCTTGGACACAACATGGGTGACTGGATAGAGCCGTGTGCCCGATCCTCCGGCGAGAATAATTCCCTTCATAGCTGGCCCCGCTCCGCGTAATTTTTGGCGATCCACTCGCGATAAGCTCCGGTTCGTACGCTATCGACCCATGAGGCGTTGTCGAGATACCAGCGAACGGTCTTGCGCAACCCGGTCTCAAATTGCTCGGCGGGTTTCCAGCCAAGTTCGCGGGCAATCTTTGAGGCATCGATGGCGTAGCGGCGATCATGCCCGGGGCGGTCCTGAACGAACTCGATCAGGCTTCTGCGCGGAGGCGCGCCGTTGTTGGGACGCATTTCGTCGAGAAGATCGCAGATGGTTGTGACGACGTCAATGTTGGCCCGCTCGCTGTTGCCGCCGATGTTGTAGGTTTCTCCGATGCGCCCCTTTTCGAGAACGGCGCGGATGGCGGAGCAATGATCTTCGACAAAGAGCCAGTCGCGGACATTCTTTCCGTCGCCGTAGACGGGCAGTTGCTTGCCTTCGAGTGCGTTCAGGGTCACGAGGGGAATGAGCTTTTCCGGAAACTGAAATGGGCCGTAATTATTGGAGCAGTTTGTGGTGAGCACCGGGAGACCGAAGGTGTGGCAATAGGCTCTGACGAGGTGGTCCGAGGCTGCCTTGGACGCCGCATAGGGACTATTGGGGGCGTAGGCGGTGGTTTCGGTGAAGGCTGGATCGTCCTTGGCGAGCGAGCCGTAGACCTCATCCGTAGAGACGTGCAGAAAGCGGAAGCTGGCGCGGGCTGGCGCGTCGAGGGCGGACCAGTAGGTTTTGGCCTGCTCGAGGAGCTTAAAGGTTCCCTGAATGTTGGTGCGGATGAAGGCTTCCGGAGAGGCAATTGAGCGGTCGACGTGGCTCTCGGCCGCAAAGTGAACAATGGCGCGGGGACGGTGCTTTTCAAGAAGCGAGGCGACGAGGGTGGCGTTGCCGATGTCTCCGAGAACAAATTGATAGCGCGCGGAGTTCTGGATGGAGGCCAAGTTGGCCGGATTGCCAGCGTAGGTGAGCAGATCCAGATTTACAACGGCCGCCCCGGCTGCCTGCAACTGGCCTAAAATGAAGTTGGAGCCGATGAAACCGGCTCCGCCCGTGACGAACACGGTGTCCTGGGTGGTGTTTCTCACGACCTTCAGTATATGGTACAAAACAAGGCGTTTTCGAGCCCAGAATCTGTCCTGGGTGCCTTTTTTCGATTCCGGCGGGCAAGGAAGTTGAGCAGCCCTTTGATTTTTTCGTTATATTAAAGTCAGTGCAGTCCCGTACGCGGCGGCGCCTGCTCATGCAACCCTCTTGATTACGGTTAGAGACGATTTCGATTAACAGGAATCGCACGGGGGATGTGTCTTTCAGAATTCGCGACGCAAACTGGAAGCAAAACGGTCACAGGAAAAGGCAGCCATGGAAACTTTGAGTCCTCATCGTATTCCCGAGCCGCAAGGGCTCTATCATCCACGGAATGAACATGATGCCTGCGGAATGGGCTTAGTCGCGAGCATTCGCGGCGAAAAGAGCCATGAGATTATCCGCAAAGGGCTCGAGGTGCTGATCAACCTAACCCACCGCGGCGCTGCCGGCTGCGACCCGGAGACCGGCGACGGCGCCGGCATCCTGATTCAGATTCCCCACGCATTCTTTGTGCGCGAATGCGCCGATCTCGGCATGAAACTGCCTGAGTCGGGCTTCTACGGCGTGGCCATGTGTTTTTTGCCGGTGGAGAAACACAGTCGCCTGCAATGCGAGGGTGTTTTTGAGCGTATTGCCCAGGAAGAGGGGCTGACGGTGCTTGGTTGGCGCGATACGCCGGTGAACGGCGACGCGGTAGGCCGCGAAGCCCGCGCTTCCCAACCCTACATTGAGCAGCTTTTCGTAAGCCGGCCGGACGGGCTGGATGAGAGCGCGTTCGAGCGGCTCCTTTACGTGATCCGCCGCCGGACCGAGAACGAGATTGCGGATTCGGACATTGAGGACAAGGAGACGTTTTACGTTCCGTCGTTCTCTTGCCGCACGATCATCTACAAGGGCCTGATGCTGGCCCCGCAGATTGAGAGATTTTACTTCGAGCTGGCGAATCCGCTGGTGACGAGCGCGCTTTGTCTTGTGCATCAGCGCTTCTCGACCAATACGTTTCCGAGTTGGAAACTGGCGCATCCTTACCGGTACGTTGCCCACAACGGGGAAATCAATACGATTCGCGGCAACGTGAGCTGGATGAATGCGCGTCAGTCTGTGTTGCGCAGCCCTCTGTTTGGCGAGAATATCGACAAGCTTTTTCCGGTCATCATGCCGGAGGGGAGCGACTCGGCTTCGCTCGATAATGCGGTCGAGTTCCTGTTTCAGTCTGGCCGTTCCCTGCCCCACGTGATGGCCATGCTGATCCCCGAAGCCTGGTCGGGAAACCCCGACATGGACGAGGAGAAGCGCGCCTTTTACGAGTACCACGCGTCGCTGATGGAGCCGTGGGACGGGCCGGCTGCGATTGCGTTTACGGACGGCAGCCTGATTGGAGCCACCCTGGACCGCAACGGCCTGCGCCCCGGCCGTTACATTGTGACCAAGGACGATCTGGTTGTGCTTGCCTCCGAGGCGGGCGTGATCGAAGTTCCGCCAGAGGACATTCGCAAAAAGGGACGCCTGCGGCCGGGCCGCATGTTCCTGGTCGACACGGTGCAGAAGCGGATTATCTCCGACAACGAGATCAAGAAGCAGTTGGCCGGACGCCAGCCGTACGCGGAATGGCTCAAGAAGCAGCAGGTCATGATCGACAAGCTGCCGGAGCCGTCGCGTGTGATTGAGTCTGATCCTGAGACGCTGCTTCGCCGCCAGCGCGCCTGCGGCTACAGCGAAGAGGATCTCCGCATCCTGCTTGCCCCGATGGGCGCCAAGGGCGAGGAGCCGATCGGCTCGATGGGAACGGACGTGCCACTGGCATGTCTGTCTGACCGGCCCCAATCGCTGTTCAACTATTTCAAGCAGCACTTTGCTCAGGTGACCAATCCTCCGATCGATCCGATCCGCGAAGAACTGGTGATGTCGCTGATCAGCTACATCGGCACCGAGCGCAACATTCTGGATGAGGCGCCGGAGAATTGCCACACACTGAAGCTGCCCCATCCGATTCTGACCAACCGCGACCTGGAAAAGTTGCGCCGCGTTTCTTCAGGCGATCTGCTAGCGACTACGCTTCATGCTCTTTTTCGCGCCGAAGATGGCGAGGCCGGACTGCAGCATTCGTTGGACGACCTGAGCGCGCGCGCCGCGCATGCGGTGCAGTCGGGCTACACGCTGCTTATTCTCTCCAATCGCGGAGTGGATGCAACCTACGCGCCGATTCCCAGCCTGCTTGCCATGGCGGCCGTGCACAATCGGCTGGTGCGCGACAAGACTCGCACACGGGTGGCGTTGATTATCGAGAGCGGTGAGCCGCGCGAAGTGATGCACTTTGCCCTGTTGATCGGCTACGGCGCAAGCGCCGTCAATCCGTACCTGGCCATTGAAACGCTCCACGACCTGAAGCGCCGCGGCCTGCTGCCGGACGATGTGACCGCCGAGTACGCCGAGAAAAACTTCATCAAGGCGATTAACAAGGGCCTGCTGAAGACCTTCTCGAAGATGGGCATCAGCACACTGCAGAGCTATCGCGGCGCGCAGGTGTTTGAGGCGGTGGGTCTGAATCAGTTCGTGATCGACTCCTATTTTCCCGGCACCGCTTCGCGTGTGGAAGGCGTTGGTCTGGACGTGCTGGCGCGCGAAGCTCAGATGAAGCACGCTTACGCCTTCCAGCCGCTCACCGAGTCCGAGACGGATCTTGTTGTCGGCGGGCAGTATCAGTATCGCGAGGGCGGCGAGTATCACCTTCTGAACCCGCTCACCATCAGCAAGGTGCAGCACGCGGTACGGAAGAACGATCCGGCGACGTTCCAGGAGTACACCGATCTGCTGGACTCGCAGAACCGCGAGCTTTGCACGCTGCGCGGCCTGATGAAACTGCGGTACGCCGACCAGCCGATTCCGATCGAAGAGGTAGAGCCCGCCAAGGAAATCGTGAAGAGATTCACGACCGGCGCGATGAGCTACGGATCGATCAGCAAGGAAGCGCACGAGACGCTGGCAATTGCCATGAACCGGATTGGTGGCATGTCCAACACCGGCGAGGGCGGCGAGGACGAAGAGCGCTTCACGCGCGATCCAAACGGCGACTTGCGCCGTAGCGCGGTCAAGCAGGTAGCCAGCGGGCGGTTTGGTGTAACCACGAATTATCTGGTCAATGCAGACGAGTTACAGATCAAGATGGCGCAGGGGGCAAAGCCCGGCGAAGGTGGTCAACTGCCTGGGCACAAGGTCGATGAGGTGATTGCGAAAACGCGCCACTCGATCCCTGGCGTGGGCCTGATCTCTCCGCCGCCGCATCACGATATTTACTCGATCGAGGATCTGGCGCAGCTTATCTATGATTTGAAGAATGTGAACCCGCAGGCGCGCATTGCGGTGAAGCTGGTTTCAGAGGCGGGCGTGGGCACGGTTGCTGCAGGCGTGGCCAAGGCTCATGCCGATGTGGTGCTGATCTCGGGCGACAGCGGCGGCACAGGCGCTTCGCCGCTGAGTTCGATCAAGCACGCTGGCCTGCCCTGGGAACTAGGGCTTGCGGAAACGCAGCAGGTGCTGCTGCTGAACGATCTGCGCAGCCGCATCCGCGTGCAAACCGACGGCAAACTGCAAACAGGCAGAGACGTGGTGATCGCCGCCCTGCTCGGTGCCGAAGAGTATGGCTTTGCAACCATGCCGCTGATCAGCATGGGGTGCATCATGATGCGCAAATGCCACCTGAATACCTGCGCGGTAGGTATCGCGACGCAGGACCCAGTGTTGCGTGCGCGCTTCACGGGGCAACCCGAGCACGTGGTGAACTTCTTCTTCTTTATCGCCGAACAAATGCGCGGGCATATGGCCAAACTTGGCTTCCGCACGATGGATGAGATGATTGGCCGCGTCGATAAGATCGATGCCGCGGTTGCCGATGCCCATTGGAAGGCGAAGGGCATCGATCTCTCTTCAATTCTCTACGCGCCGGAGCTTCCCTCGCGTGTGGCACGCCGCCGCATGCAGGCTCAGGATCACGGCCTTAACCAGGCGCTTGATCATCTGCTGATTGAAAAAGCCGCGCCCGCGCTCGAATCGCAGGCTAAGGTGACCGGCAGCTTTGCCATCCGGAACGTTCATCGGACCGTTGGCGCAATGCTGGGCGGGCAGATTGCCCGCCGCTATGGATCGGCTGGATTGCCGGACGGTACTATCCACTTCCGCTTCCACGGATCGGCGGGCCAGAGCTTTGGAGCTTTTGTTCCCTCCGGTGTGACCCTGGAGTTGGAAGGCGATTCCAACGACTATCTTGGCAAGGGCCTCTCTGGTGGGCGCATCATCGCCTATCCGCCCAAGACGTCGAGCTTCCTGCCCGAGGACAGCATCCTGGTGGGCAACGTGGTGCTCTACGGCGCTACCTCCGGCGAAGTTTTCCTGAACGGTATTGCCGGCGAACGGTTTGCCGTGCGTAACTCCGGAGCGACGGCGGTTGTGGAAGGCGTGGGCGACCACGGCTGCGAATACATGACCAACGGAACGGTCGTTGTGCTTGGCAAGACGGGACGCAACTTCGCGGCTGGCATGAGCGGTGGCGTTGCCTACGTTTACGACGGCCGGGGTGACTTTGCAGCACGCCGCTGCAACAAGGTGAGCGTGGATCTTGAACCGCTCGTAGCGGAAGCCGACGTCAAACAAGTGCGCGGTCTGCTGGAACGCCACCGCGACCTGACAGGCAGCCCTCGCGCGGCCTGGGTTCTGGAGCACTGGGCCGATGCGCAGCCGAGGTTCATCAAGATATTCCCGCACGAGTACAAGCGAGTTCTGGGCGTTCCTCGTGCCGAATCAATCTATTCTCCACCTACAACAATTCCGTCACCTGTGGTGACGTCTACGGCAGAGGTGCTCCATGGGTAAGGTCACGGGGTTTATGGAAATCGGGCGCGAGCAGCCCACGCGCCGCAAGGCCGACGAGCGCATCCGGGACTGGTTTGAAATCTACGAGCCCTTCCCAGAGGAGAAGCAGCGCGAGCAGGGCGCGCGGTGCATGGACTGCGGCGTGCCCTTCTGCCACACAGGCTGCCCGGTGAACAACTTGATTCCCGACTGGAACGACCTGGTCTACAACAATCGTTGGGAGGCTGCGATTCGACGGCTGCACTCGACGAACAACTTTCCGGAGTTTACCGGGCGCATTTGCCCCGCGCCTTGCGAAGCCGCATGTGTCCTGGGCATCAATCAGCCGCCGGTTTCGATCAAGCTCATTGAACGGTCGATTGTTGAGCGGGGTTGGGACGAAGGCTGGATTCATCCCGAGCCACCCGAGCAAGCCACCGGCAAGCGCGTTGCGGTGGTAGGCAGCGGCCCAGCCGGCCTTGCGGCTGCGCAGCAGTTGCGGCGTGCCGGCCACACGGTAACGGTGTACGAAAAGAACGATCGCATCGGTGGCCTGTTGCGCTACGGCATTCCCAACTTCAAGCTGGAGAAGCATGTGATCGACCGGCGCATTGAGCAGATGCGTGCCGAGGGCGTCGAATTCATTACTAACGCCCATGTCGGCGTCAATGTGCCAGTGGAGTCGCTCACCGCGCACTACGATGCGATCCTGCTTTGCGGCGGGTCTGAGCAATCGCGCGATCTGAAAATTCCAGGCCGCGAACTGAAGGGTGTCCACTTCGCTATGGAGTTTCTGCCCCAGCAGAATCGCAGAAACGCGGGCGATACGGTCGATCCTTCAATCTCCATTCTGGCAACCGGCAAACGGGTGCTGATTATCGGCGGCGGCGATACGGGTGCCGACTGCCTGGGCACAAGCCTGCGCCAAGGCGCGAAGAGCGTCCATCAGATCGAAATCATGCCCAAGCCGCCAGAGCAGCGCGCAGCGTCGACGCCGTGGCCACTTTGGCCGTTGCAATTGCGCACAGAAAGCTCGCACGAAGAGGGCGGGATTCGCGACTGGGGCATCAATAGCGTGAAGTTTACGGGCGACGACCAGGGCAACGTGAAGCAGTTGCATGCGGTGCGTGTTGGTCCGCCACCGAAGTTTGAACCTATCGCTGGGAGCGAGTTTACTCTGGACGTCGATCTCGTTTTGCTCGCAATGGGATTTCTGGGACCAGTGCGCTCAGGCATGATTGAGCAGCTGGGCGTGGCTCTGGACAACCGCGGCAACATTGCGACTACAAACTATATGAGTTCAGTCGAGGGTGTTTTTGCCGCCGGCGATATGCGGCGCGGACAGTCGCTGGTCGTCTGGGCAATATCCGAGGGGCGCAAGGCCGCGGCGGCCGTTGACGAGTACCTGAGTGCAAAGTCTGAAGCAGTACCGCTGCTGCAGAAGGCCAGGGCTTAAGGCAAAGTTATGCCATCTTAAGAGAGGCTCAGTTTCTGCTGAGCCTTTTCTTTTTTATGCGGCCTGCGCTATTAGCCTGGGCGCCTTTACAACAGCCGCTGCCCAGTTGCGCGCGTGTTCCCCTTTGAATTCGAAGAGTGCTGCCTATGTGTCAATACGCCACAGCTGGCATACTGGCGCTGGCGATACAGTCTAGGTATATTGCTTTGTCAATTTTCTGCCCGAACGACTGAAACGCGGCGCCCGGCGGATACCGATCCGGTGCGCAACGAAGCTAGCCGTGGTCGCAAGCACGCCCAGCCCGTATTGGACGCTGCGCTTGAAGTTGATAGACGATGCTTCCTCGAAGTACTTCGTCGGGCAGGATATTTCGCCGATCTTGAAACCGAAGATCACGGCCTGCGCGATCATCTGATTATCAAAGACGAAGTCGTCCGAGTTTTCCAAGAGCGGCAGCGTCTCCAGAAGGTCCCGCGAAAAGGCGCGGAACCCCGTGTGATATTCAGAGAGCTTCACGCCCAGGAACAGATTCTGAAACGCAGTCAGCAGGCGGTTGGCGACGTATTTATAGAGCGGCATTCCCCCGCGCAGGGCGCCGGCGCCGAGGATTCGCGATGCCAGAACCATGTCATAGACTCCGCTGGCCACCATGCCCGCCATCGCGGGAACCAGCAGAGGCGTGTACTGGTAATCCGGATGCACCATGACCACAATGTCGGCACCCGCGGCCAAAGCCTCGCGATAGCATGTCTGCTGGTTGCGTCCGTAGCCGTAGTTGGCGTCGTGGATGAAAGTCAGCACGCCGAGTTGACGCGAAAGAGCGGCGGTCTGATCTTTGCTGGAATCGTCGACGAGAATCTTGATGTCCACCAGGTCAGACAATTCACGCACGGTTTGTTCCAACGTCTTCTCGGCGTTGTAGGCTGGCATCACGACCGCGATTGTTTTTCCATTAATCATGGTATCTATGGGTATTGTACTTGGGACGAATCTCATCTAGTATCTATGTTTTTCATGAACGAGTTCGCGCCTTGGTCAATTACTGCAGCTTCCAGCAATCCGGCTCTTCCGATGAACACATGTTTATCCCTGGAACCTGTGCTACTCTCGCGTTAACCGTTCTGATAGCGGCGCTCGCCCATTGTTACTTGGAGAGGCCATTTCTGTAATTGAAGCAACGCCATGCCTTCATTGAGAACCTCCAAGTTTGAGCGGTGGGAGATAAGCAAATGACTCATCGAACTGGTCGCATTCACTTCACGCCCGTTTCACTAATGTTGTTGGCGTTTTGCGTGGCGTTTGTTATTTGGTCGGCTGCGTACCCGTTCAGTCGTGCCTTCTTCCTGGCTGAACGCGATTTCAACGAAGGCTGGAACGTCTACAACACACAGAAGGTGGCGGAGCATCAACTGCTCTATCCCAAAACGTATGATTGGACGGCTGTGAACTATCCAGCGCTCTCATTTCATATCGTTGCAGCGCTAGGACATTACACCTCGGAATATCTGTTCACGGCACGACTTCTCTCACTGGTAAGTCTTCTGGTGAGTGCTCTATTCGTTGGACTGATAGTTTGGCATGCAACGCACAATGAGTTTGCCGCATGTTTCGCCGGAATGTTTCTTGTCGCGGTGTTTTGCACGGTTGGGGCTGACTTTGTCGGTATGGACGACCCGCAAATGTTTGCTCAGGTCTTCTTCTTGGCGGGCCTATATGTCTATTTGCGGGGAGGCAAAAGGGGTTGGGCGATAGATCTGACCGCCTTGCTATTTGTGCTTGGCGGCAACATAAAACATACCTTGATCGAGTTTCCTGTGGCTGTGCTGCTTGATCTCATATTCAGTTCACCCCGCAAAGCAGCCCGCTTCGCTATTGCTGGATTGGTGATGGTTTCGGCGTCTTTACTTTTGACAAGCCACATCGATGGGCCGGCCTATATCTCTAGCCTATTGACCCCACGAGAGTACTCCGGACACAAAGCCATATCGACCATGTACCATACCTTGCGAAGTACACTCTTGCCGACACTCGCAGCTTTTTGGACTGCCAGGCAGTCCTGGAGGACTCCCTCGGAGCGTGTGTTGGTGCTGCTGCTCGTCTGTTCGCTTGCGGTTGGCACTTTCTTCAGTGGTGGCGACGGTGTCGCGAACAACATGATGTTTGGATACTTATTTTCAATCGTGTTGCTCACCGGCATTTTTTGTTCGAAGTTTATGAACTCCTATCAAGGCAGGTTCAGTGACATTTCGCCGGCCGTTATCTGCACTATTTTCTTCCTTGGGTTAGCCATTACCTTTGTGCGACACCGGGACTGGCACACTTTTGCGGATTTGAAACAGAGTCGCGCGCACGCGCAACGCTTTTCTGCGGAGGTCGCGTATCTGCGACAGCAACCTGGACCTGCGCTTTGCGAAAGTCCGTTGGTCTGCTTCTACGCCGACAAGCCCTATCTGTATGATGCTTTTAATGCTGAGCGTTTCATAAAACAAGGCAAACTCGACGCCAACGTAATGGTGGATCACCTTCGAAGACATGAGTACGGGGCGGTCCAGATGTATGAGGGTGTTGAGAGCGAGTCCAGCGGCCCTTGGATTACTGGTGAGTTTGCTCCGTCGATTCTCCAAGCCATCCAGCGGTACTACAGGCCTGTCTTCAAGAATCCAGATGGGATCATCTATATACCAAGGTAGCGTCGTTCCATAAGATCCGAAGCATAACAATATGGCGGGTTCACGAGCCTGCCTCATACGATATTTGGTCAGCAATGCGAGGAAGGCCCTCGGTCTATGTACCCAGGGGACAGCAAGAAGACCATGCATTGCCGGTCGGGATCAAGGAAAGGTTTGGCCGTTAATTTTCGCCGTCAGCCTTTTGGCATTTATCAGTGAAAATGGATAGAAGTAGCCGGGCAGGCCTATTTCATCGCTTCTCTCTTTGCAGGTCACACATGGGACCGCAGTTACCCGATTTTTTACGAATTGTCTGCGCAGGTCCTGCAGCGCTGGACCGTTCCAGATTTCTTCGAGCGACTGCCGCGTGGCGTCTCCCAGAACAGTCGCATCATTGTGATCCCGACAACAAGGAACAACCCTTCCATCCCAAGTAACAGTCATACTATGCCAAGGATAGTAACAGGGATACTGCGCCACTCGATCATAGCGCTCCGCTGCGTGCTCCTGGACGGGATCCTGCGAGGCTAAAGTGCCTCCTATCTGGACTAGTTCTGTTACATTGCCTCCAAAGGTCGAAAAATCGAAGAGATTTACGTGATCTACCCCCTCGACACCCGTCCAAAAGGACTTGAATTCCTGCCATTGATGGGCATTCTGCGGGTGCTTCACCATGTTCAGGTGAACGATTGGCCGCTTGACTCCAAGGCGAACTTTCTTTTCGAGCAGGCTGCGGACATTTGCCTCGCCGCGCACGAAGCTCGCCGCACGCCCCCGGATGCCCATCGAGGTCGCGTCATCCATTCCGTCCATCATCACCCACATTTCATCGAGGCCTACATCAATAATTTCGTCAATTCGGCTTTTCGTCCACACAGAGGGATTCGTTGAGATTCTGACGCGGAATCCGCGGTCATGAGCGTGGGTAACGGATTCAAGAAAGTGTTTGTAGACCATTGGTTCGCCAAAATGTACGAGCACAATGGAAGGGTCCTCGCCGAGATGATCGACCTGCCAGGCGGGCCGCATCTGATCGAGGATCGATCGAAACAGGCCAATGTCCATGTGTCCCAACTCTCTAGTCATGGAGTACGTTCTTGGACACATGTTGCAGGTATAGGGGCAGTTATTTGTGGTTTCGATTTGAAATATTTTTGGATGGCCCAAGCTTTTCAATAGGCCGTGCGTGTAACTAAATTCCTTGAGCAAGTTGTTGGTGAAAACCTCTCGCGCACTGGCATCGCTCAGAAGCGTGCGCGCTAATCGCACTGGAGCGCGAAACGAAACGTGACCTCCCTTTGTCATTGCAGGTCTCCCTTGCACTCAATGTGTGATTCGTTCGTGTCTCGGCCTTCGATCGAACTTGCCCGCTGGGAATCGGTACGCACTTGATTATAGTTGCAGGACAGTCTCTTATGCGCTTTGCAGGAAGGGACAACGCGGTTCAATGAACCACAGTAGAGTCTAGACAAACACTTGACTCTATGTTTACCATCTTGTAAACGTTCGCCATCAGGAATCGAAATCGTTGCCCACTTGTCTCCACATTGTCCAGAGTGCCGACCCCAAATGTACCGGGATTTGCAAGATGATTGTCGGCTTAGCTCGGCACGCAGAGTTGAGCGGATACCGCATATCTGCGCTGTTTTTAGAAGACGGACCATTGCGGGCGGAGATGGAAGCTGCGGGGATCTTAACTGGAGTGGTGGACTGGGGGGGGGGCAGAAGGGATCTTCCGGGAGCTTTGCGGGTATGGAATTGGATGAGAAAACACCCCGCCCAGGTGCTGCATCTTCATCATGGTGGTCGTGTGACTAGATTTCTGGCGCGAATGGCTGGGGCGACTGTTGTGGTGCAACATGTTCACAGCCCGATCGTAGAGCCGGAACTTTCCTCTGTTTCTCATCTCAGTTTTACAGGCGCGGATGCTGTTGTAGTGAGTTCGAAGGCTGTGGCGGATTCCCTT
>DATKWA010000008.1:0-5382 GCA_035529815.1 Occallatibacter sp.
GCAAAAGTAGACGTCCTGATGCTGCGAGAGATTACGCAACCGTGGCCGGAGGTGAAATCATGCTGACCCAAGCCGTGACATCCTACATCGACATGCGCAGAGCCACTGGATTCGCATTCCGGTCCGAAGGCAGCCTGCTGAAGAGTTTCGCAGCGTTCTCTGATGCAGCTGGCAAACAATACGTCAGCGCTGATACCGCCATTGAATGGGCTGGATCAGCGCTGTCATTGTCTCAACGAGCGCGTCGGCTTGGCCAGGTGATTCGATTTGCACGGTACATTCGAGCCGAAGGCCAGCACCACGAAATACCCCCCACCGTCTTCGGCAGTGAGAATCACCCGCGTCCTGTTCCCTATATATTTTCGATTGACGAGATGCAGCGCATCATTCAAGCGGCATCTAAGCTGGGTAAACGAAATGCTTTCCGTGGACTTACCTACGGTACGTTCTTCGCCTTGCTGGCGTGTACCGGGCTTCGCGTGTCAGAAGCGATCCATCTCAGTTTTCAGGACATCACCGCAGATGGTCTGGTCATTCGCTGTTCAAAGTTCCGCAAAAGCCGTCTCGTTCCCCTTCACGAGACAACTCAGGATGCATTGGAACGATACATTCAGAAAAGACGCGCCTATACTCCATTGGACGATCACGTGTTCGTTTCCTTGCGGCGGCGCGCGATACTGCTGCACGATGCCGAAACCGCTTTCCACGACGTAGTCGAAAAGATCGGTCTTCCTCGTGGAGTTGGGCTCCCACGCCCCACGATTCACTCCTTGAGGCACACGTTCGCAGTCAGGGCGTTGGAAACCTGCCCCGATGGCCGAGATCGTATTACGAAGCATATGTTGGCGCTGTCTACCTACCTTGGCCATACCAGGGTTGCGGACACGTACTGGTATCTGGAAGCAACGCCAGACCTGATGAGGAACATTGCAGATGCGTGCCAAAGTTTCTTCACTGGAGGTCGGCTATGACTCTTCTGGCCCCGCACATCACAGCTTTTCTCCAGCAGCGGTTACCCATCGAACGGCGCGCCAGCCCCAACACTTGTGACTCCTACGCGTACGCCTTCCGGCTTCTGTTCGAATATGCCAGCGATTGCACAAAACACCCGCCCTCGCAATTACAACTGGAAGAGTTGGATGCTCCGTTGATCGTCAACTTCCTGAACCATCTGGAAACAACTCGCGGCAATGGCGCCGGATCCAGAAACATCCGGCTCGCAGCCATCAAGTCTTTCATGCGCTACATGGAATATCGGGTGCCATCGGCGCTGCAGCAGATCCAACGCATTCTGGCCATTCCTTCGAAAAAGACAGATACCCGGCTAGTCAGGCATCTCACAGCCCCGGAAATGCAATCGATCTTGGATGCTCCAGATCCAACCGTTCGCAGTGGCATCCGTGACCGAGCGATGCTTCATCTTTGCTTCGCGGGTGGGATGCGGGTCTCGGAGTTGGTGGGACTCCGCATCGACGATATGATGCTGCAACCGCAGGCGAGAGTTCTGATCCACGGCAAAGGCCGGAAAGAACGTTGCCTGCCGCTATGGAAAGAAACCGCATCGGCGATCCGTGCATGGCTGTCAGTCCGGGGTGATGCCCGAGTTCCAGAACTCTTCCTCAACGCTCGCAATGATGTTATGACCCGCGCCGGTTTCGAATACATCCTGCGCAAACACGTCCACACCGCGGAGACTCGTTGTCCAAGTCTCCCATCCAAACGGGTTTCACCGCATGTTCTAAGGCACACCTGCGCTCTGACCATCCTGCAGGCCACCAAAGATCTCCGGAAGGTGTCACTCTGGCTTGGTCATTCCAGTATGCAAACAACTGAGATTTACACTCGCGCCGATCCGAGCGTAAAGCTCGAAGCATTGGAATCCGTGATCGCTCCAAAGCTGCGGACCGGCCGCTTCAAAGCAACGGACAAGCTGATTGCCATGTTAAAGGACGCTCCCATTATGCGGAGTAAAAAGACCACGAGATGACAGCAGTCTGCATCCATCGATCGCGGAGTCCGCATAAAAATGGACTCCGCATTAAACCTGCCCTTCTCGGAGTGGCCCCAGGTCTTCACCAACGCCCGGCTCTGCAAGGCCGTGCTCGATCGGCTCACCGATCAGGCACACATCATCGAGACCGGCTCCGAGTCGTACCGCTTCCGTAGAACCTTGCGGAAGAAGACGAAAGAGTAAGCCTGGGTGTTCGGTTCTGCTTCCGCTTCGCCCTCCGGGCTACGCTCCAGCAGAACCGAGCACCCTCAACATCAACGTCCCAAGGGGTGGGCCAAAACAAACCGCCGAAGTGGGCCAAGCCAAGTTGCCAAACTCATTGGCGATCTGTTCATGAGCCTGATCCACACCTGCCAGTTGTGCGGAGCCAACTCCTTCGACTATCTGGTCGAGCTGCAGCGCCACTCCCAGGAACTCGCCGCCTGTCCCACGGAGTGGATGCCGTGGAACTATCGCGAGACTCTGGCGCGAATCGGGGTCCCAGATTCGGCAGAGTTATGATGAATCGACATGGCCGGAAAGGATAGTCTTCGGCCATCCGCAGGGAGCATCGTGAAGTGCCTGTAAAACAAGGGTCCGGCAGCAGGAAATCCGGGAGGGTTTTTGGCCACCCCGGCAAACGGCTCAAGACCGCGCTTCGCGCCGGCCTCTATGCCCGCGTCTCCACGCAGGATCAGCAGACGCTGCCCATGCAAAACCGCGCCATGCGCGAATATGCCGCCCGGCGTGGCTGGACCATCGCCATGCAGGTGAAAGAAGTCGGCTCCGGTGCAGCACAACGGCAACGCCGCGAGGAACTGATGTTAGCGGCACGGAGACGAGAAATCGACGTTGTCGTGGTGTGGCGGCTGGATCGATGGGGAAGATCGGTCACCGATCTGCTCGCCACGCTGCAGGAACTGGAACATCTTGGTGTCGGCTTCGTATCGCTGACCGAGGCGCTGGACCTGACCACACCGGCGGGTCGCGCAATGGCCGCACTGCTGGCCGTCTTCGCCGCCTTCGAACGCGAGGTTCTGGGCGAACGCGTAAGAGCTGGACTGGATCATGCCCGGCAGAACGGCAAGCGGCTGGGCCGGCCCCTGACCGCTGGACTCCATGCCGATCAGATCCGCAAGCTGCGCCGCTCCGGCCTCAGTCAATCCCAGATCGCACGACAACTCAACATCGGGCGTACTTCCGTGCGCCGTATCCTGGCTGCTTCGCCCAGGAAAAAGTAGCCCGCAACCTCAATTACGCAGCGCTGCCGAAAACACACCGTGCATCAGGCCGCGGATGGCGAAGTGGGCCATCATCAGGCCGTAAAACTCCTGACGCACCAGATCGGGGGTTTTGCTGCGCAGCACGATCTGGGCGCCACGCAAGTGGGTTTTGAGTTCGTCGAATGCGGTTTCTATCTCCCAGCGCTCGTGATAGAGAGCCGCCAGTTCGCCGGCCGGGGCCTTGTCCGCATCGAGGATGGTGGTCGCCAGCCGATAGATCGGCTCGGAGCCCTCGATGCCCTCCAGGCGGTAATCGATCACCCGCAGGACTTGCCCGTTGGTTTTGTGCCGCCAGTCCCGCTGCGAAGGATACACGTGGCTCAGGTAGGAGCCATCGGGCAGGCGTTTCTCCGCGGCCATGCGCATGTTCTTCTTCATTCGCCACAGCAGGTCCGCGCCTGTTCCCCGCGCCAGTCGCCATAACTCGAAGCCAAAGAAATTTCGGTCAGCCAGACAAAGCATGCCCTTTCCAAGACGCGGAAGCACCGCTTTGGCCAGCGTGATCTCACCCACCCTGTAACCATCCATCTGGCTGCCAAACAGCACGTGGGTGCCGTTCTCCACCAGGGATACAAAACGGATCTGCGGATAGGCGCTGGCACCGCGACTGGCGCCCGGGCGTCCGAACGCATCTTCGTTCGCCTTCTCGTCGGCCACATCGAAGGTGCTGCCATCCAGGCTTACCAGCCGCCAGTTCCGATACCATGCGCCCCGCGTGCTGGGGACCGCGACCGGCTTGACCAACTCGTCATGCAATTGCCGCAGCGGCTCCCAACCCAGCCGCGTGCGCGCCTGCGAGATACCCGACTTGCCTGCCACGCGCACACTGGCCGATGGATCGCGCAGCCACTGGATGCCTTCCAGCAGACAACGCAACACCTCGCGATAGGACGACTGCATGTATAGCGCCAGAGCAAGGACGTAATAGACCACCACCTGGGCCGGCAGGTCGCGCTGGCGAATGCTGGCCGTTCCCGTCCTCGAAAGTACCGGCCCGATGGTGGAAAGAGGGAACGTCTTGGTGATTACGCCAAGACTGATGTAGTCCGTGATCCGGGCACCCGGAGGAAGTTCCGCAACCGTTCGCGCCACCTGTAGCCTCCTGTCCTGTCTCATAACAGAATGCCACAGATTTCCCTAAGTGAACAGTATTACGGTTAGACTTCTAGTGGCGCCACCTCGAAGGCGCAATGGACCTGGATTTCCTCTCCATTGATCAAAGTTGCATCCTCTATGAGCAGACGCAGGATACGTTTTCGCTCACGGTGTTCGACACTCGGGTCATTCCAGACATGTTGAAAATCTGCGGCCAGGGCTAGCAGTTGATTCCTTGTCTGAGAATCAACTAGCACGCGCTGTTTCTGCGTCTGCTGCTCGTACTGTTCCTGCGCCTCGGCGAGGGCGCGGAGCTTGTTGTTCCATTCCGCTTCCAGGCTATCGATGACAAGACGGTTATCAGGGTCGACATTCATGTAGCGACGGCGAGCGAGCTCAGCCTCGTATTGTGCTCGCTCAACGTGCTTTCGCCGTAACGCATCGGTTTCGGCAATCCGTGCCTCCACTTCCTGCTGAACTGCGAGGGAGACCTGTAGAGTCATCGGCTGCATCAGTTCCAGCAAGAGATTGCTGATTGCCTCGTCGACTACCCTACCAGGAACGCGTTGGCAGACCTTCTCTGACTTCCGTACGGAAGCTTCCTGGCAGACATAAGTGGGAGTCACTTGGTGGTACGCAATGCTGTAATGAATGCCCATCCGCTCTCCGCAAATGCCGCATATGACACGACCCTGCAAAAGCGCTGGGCCTTCGCGTGCCGGCCCGGCATTTCGCATTCCTCCGAACCCCATTGCGTTCTCGGCGAGGCGCTTTTGGTTCACCTCAAACTGCTCCCAACTGATGTAGCCTGCATTGATGCCAGGAATTACAAACTGCCAGTCTGACTGGGGAACCTTGATCGTGCTGTGCTTGCCGTTCGGCAAAAGGCGCGTGCGTACGCGACCGTAGACGAATGCGCCTGCATAGCGGGGGTTATGCAACACCTGGATAATTCGAGAGTGTGATGCCTGCGCCCAATGCAACTCACCGTTGCCCAACCCCGTGCGAATGCGA
>DATKWA010000009.1:0-4411 GCA_035529815.1 Occallatibacter sp.
TCCGCGCGCTGCTCGACGGCCAGTTCACGCCGCCCGCCGTTGCCGCTGTTCGCTTCGATTCGCTCCGTCTTCCCAGCGGCGCCACATTGCCCATTCAAACCTCCACCACCCAGCGCGACGCCACTGTCGTCACAATGAGCACTGGCAAGAAGTCCAGTCTGCGCACTCAGGCACGCGATCTTATCAAGGCGCAAAAGAGAGAGGCTCTCGACACGCTCCACCACCCCAGGCTCGGCGACCGGATCGAAAAACTGCTCTTTGCCCAGCTTCCCTGGAGCCCGCCTACTATCTGGACTGGCACCGAGTACGACGCCGAGCTCACCGCGCCCATTCAAGTTCCGGGCCCGCAGCCCGCACCTCTGCCCGAAGCCACTCTCCATGGCACGCCCACCGGCATCGTCGAGGCTCGCCTGCTCACCCCGCTCAACTCCGCCACCGATGGCCGAGGCACACCCGTCGTCGCGGTTCTCACCCAACCCCTGCTCACAACCGACAGCAAGCAGGTTCTTTTCCCCGAGGGTGCGCGAATGACTGGGCTTGTTACGGTCTCCCGCCCGGCTCGCTGGTTCGGCCGCAACGGACAAATGCGCTTCACATTCAGAACCATTGCGCGCGAAGATGCCGGACCCACGATCATCCACGGCCAACTCGCAGCAGCCGAAGCTGCCCCCGGCACCCACGCCAAGCTCGACGAGGAAGGGACGGCCAAATCCTCGTCTGGATCCGAGAAGTACCTCGCCCCCCTGGCTCTCAGTGTCCTGGCCACGTCGGCCTTTGAAGGCGATGCCACCTCGAACCCGGTTCACAGCGGAGTGGACAGCAACGGATTTGGCTTCGCCGCGCGCGTCGCGGTCATGAGCTCAGCCAACGCTGTCCTGCTGCACACATTCGCAGTCTACGCCGCATCGAAGTCGATTTACTATCGTTGGATCGCCCGCGGCCACGAGATCGATTTCCCTAAAGACACCCGCGTCCAGATCCTGCTCAACGCGCGCTGATTTGTCTTTCGCCCAGGTTGCATTCCGGAGGCTCCGGCGCTTTCTTCAAGAACGGCATAAGACAATCGAAGAAGACAGTTCGTTTGGAACTCGCGAAGATGTATTTGGCAGGACTTCCGCCTTGTATTGATAGACACGGCATGAAAGCCTTAGCGGCCTGACGTCAAATCAGATACATGAAAGGACAAAGAGCAATGTGAGTTTTTCGGCAAGACTGCGTGCCTATTTTTGTGGGACAAGATTGGTGCCGTTTAGCAACGTGACTCTAGCTCCACAGCGGATTGGACCAGCAGCAGCTGATTCGGTGGTCGTTTGCTCAACCGATGATAGGGAGGCTTGTCCCCACCGCCGCCACCAAAGCTTTCTTGCATTGAGCTCTGCATCCATCATCCGACCTGTGGTTTACGTAGCACACAGTGAAATCGACCAATGAGTTCCCCGGAATCAGGCCAATTCGTTGTCTCAGTCAGGCTCTTGACCTCTGCTCTTGCCGTCAACGGCGGCCGACGGCAAAATGGAGTCCGCTTAGAACCCGCCAGCTAGCTCCGCCAATGTGCCGTGCGAGTGCAGCGAACTCTCTCCCCATCAGCACCCTATGCAAGCACTAGGCCCACTCTCAAGCGAATCCGCAATTGGGAACAAGTCGCCTGTGCGATCCACGCCACATTTGCACAACTGCCACGACATTTCATAATGCAGTAACTTCGCATTCATCTCTACAGAAAACTCGTGCCCTAGATTAAAACTGTAATACACCTGATCACTGTCGCCCACGAACAGCTGCTGCGCGTGAGCAGAGTGCCTCTACATGCTACATGCGTGCAATCCGACACGCCAGTCCAGCGTGCGTTGCCAGTAATTCGCTTCAACTTTCGTATTTGCGGAAGTTCTCGTCTCCGCGAAATGGGCAATACAAGCATTCAAGAAAGAGAGAAGCCATGACAGAACCACCAGTCCTGCTGCGCAAATGCGCCAGCATTGTGACCCTATTCCTGCTCTGCGCATTTGCAACCGGGGCCCCGGCACAAAACCAGGCCGGATCCATTTCTGGAACGCTGATGGATCCGGCCAGCGCCGTATTGAGAGGGGCGCAGGTATCGATTCCCGACAAACACATGATTATTTCCACCGACGAACAGGGCCGCTTTTTCTTTAGTGGACTGCAACCCGGCGACTACACGATTTCCGTCAGCTACCTCGGCTTCGAGCATATGACGAAAACCGTCACCGTCAATTCGGGGGAATCGACTACAGTGAGCCTGCAACTCCAGGTAGAATCGCAAAAACAGAGCGTGCTGGTGACGGCCGGAAGCGCTTCGGCTGAAGTGGAGGCGGTGAATGAAGAGCGCGCCGCGGACAACCACATTCAGGTGATGCCCACCCAGACCATCACCAGCCTGCCAGACCGCAACCTGGGCGACGCGATCAGCCGCATGGCAAGCGTCTCGCTGACACGCAACGAAGGCCAGGACAATTTTGTGGCAGTGCGCGGAGGTGAGCCCCGCCTTACCAATACCACCGTCGATGGCTTTAGCATGCCTTCTCAGGATCCCGGAATCCGCGAATTTGATTTTTTCTCTGTTCCCACCGGTATCGTGGATTCGGTCACCGTGAGCAAGACCCTATCGGCCAACATGGACGGCGACGGCATCGGCGGCTCTATCAATCTCGTCACCAAGACCGCGAGCGACACCCCGACCTACCAAATCACGGCCATGGGCGGCTACACTCCCATTGAAAATGGTCGTCCCAACGCGCAGATGTACGGCACGTGGAGCAGGCGCTTTGGGGCCAGCAAGAAGCTCGGCTTCGTGGTCGGCGCCGAGTATGACTTCGATGGCACCGGCATCAACGACGTCGAGCCGACGCCGGACATGGCCACCCTGGGCAACGGCCAAACCGCGGTCTGGGATGACGCCATGGATATTCGCACGTACATGTTCCACCGCCCCCGCTGGGGATTGGGCGGCAGCCTTGACTACCGCGTCAAGCCGGGCTCCACAATCTTTTTGCGCTATCTATACACCTACATGCGCGACAGCGGCGACAAATCCGTTTACTCGCTTAACGACAACACGCCAGGCGTTCAGTTGCTGGTTCCCGGCAACACTGGCTGCAGCGGCTCCACGGGTAATGGAACCACAACCGGGCCTTGCAACACGCCGCCGGGTTACTACAACCAGGCTGAAGATGCCCGGATCTATTCGGGCAGCCTTGAGCTCAGCGGCACGCATGTACTGACCAATACCTGGTACTCGTGGAGCGCCGCCGTCGGAACCGGCTACTTTGGCGACAATCCTTTCGAGTCAGGCAACTTCAAGAACATCGCCACTACCAGCGCGTGCCATTTCAACCAAAGCGCGACCACGAATTATCACCTGCCGCAGTGGGCTCCGGCATGTTTCGATGAGATCAACTCTCCCCAGAACTATGTCTTCACAGGAACCCGTCTCAATCCGGGCCACGAGGAGCAGATCAACATCGGCCTCCAGGGCTCGGGTGCATTCCGCTGGCACGCCGGCGGTCATCTCTCCACGTTTGAGTATGGCGCCAAGTTCCGCAGCATGCACAAGTACAACAACCAGTACAACACCTATTACAATGCCATCGGCGCCCCCATCATGATGTCGTCCTTCCCCAATCAGCTTAAGCAGCCGAACTACTACAACGGCTCATATAGAGACGGCTACAATGTATGGTTCGGCGCGGTGCAAAAATACGTCGACCAGCACCCCGCCGACTTCACCTTTGACAACAGCGACAAGGGGGTAGATCCATCGAACTACGGGTTGGTGGAGCATATTCCCGCCTTTTACGTGATGAACACCACCGATTTCACTCACGGCGTTCGCCTGGTCCTGGGTCTGCGCGCCGAGATCACCACGGAAGACGTGCACAATCTGGCGTTCGATCCCAACGGCAACGCTTCGCCTAACAAGTTCTCAGGTTCCTATTACGACCTGCTGCCCAGCGCCTCGCTGCGCTTCAACGCTGGCCCGAACAGCTATATGCGCGTGATCTACGCGCGCGGCGTCTCCCGTCCCGAAGAGTCGTGGCTGGCGGAAGACCTGAGTTGGGGCATCGGCGGAAACGGAGCCTACAAATACACCGTCAGCTTCGGCAACCCTAACCTGAAGGCGGAAACTGGCGACGATATCGATGTTCTCTACGACCATTACTTCAAGACCTTCGGCGTGTTGTCCGGCGGGTATTTCTTTAAGCACCTTGCATCTCCGCCGGTCACCACCGAGAAGGTGCTGAACAACTACCTGCCTCCGGGCGCGCCGGCTTCGGATCAGGGCACTTACCTCGCCACCTACTACACCAACGCCGGCAGCGCCTGGATCAGCGGCATTGAATTGCAGTACCTGCAGCACTGGTCCAGTTTGCCCGGCTTCCTCGGCGGCCTGGGG
>DATKWA010000010.1:0-2119 GCA_035529815.1 Occallatibacter sp.
GGAGATCAGAAAGAGCATCAGTAGCGAGCGGTCTTCGCTCTTGCGAACGAGTGCCGGCTTGAGGGCTGCGACCATAAGGACAAGCCATAGAACGAGGCCGATGAACAATAGAATCTGCCAGAACCTGCCCAGATCGACGTATTCATAACCCTGACTACCAAACCAGAACCACATGTTGCCAAGGCGCTGCTGGATGCCCAGCCATTCGCCGGCAAGCGAGCCGCCGACCACAAGAATCAATGCACCAAAGAGCACGTTGACACCCAGGCGTTGATACTTTGGCTCGTGCCCGCTGACCGCAGGACCGACGTAGAGTCCGGTTGCCAGCCACGACGTAGCAATCCAGAAGATCGCGAGTTGCAGGTGCCAGGTACGTGTGATGGCGTACGGCAGGTAGCGATCCAAAGGGAAGCCGTAGAAGCCGTGGCCTTCAACTCCGTAATGCGCCGTCAGTACGCCCATCAGGATTTGCACGCCCCAAAGAATTATCACCACGAAGAAATACTTCATCGTGGCGCGCTGCGATGGCGTTGGTTGCACTGCCAGAAAGGGGTCGATTTCCGGATAGGGCCCGCGCACAACGACCTTCTCCTGCGATGCATACCACCACACGAGACCGCCGATGCCGGCCAGCAGGCCCACAAAGCTGAGGATGCTCCACAGCACCGCACCCGGAGTTGGTTCGTTGCCAACCAGCGGCTCGTGCGGCCAGTTGTTTGTGTAAGTGGTTGTCGATCCAGGCCGCTCGGTGCTGGCAGCCCATGAGGTCCACCAGAAGAATGCCGCCATTTGCTTTTGTTTGATGGCATCCGTGAGAGCGCCTTGCGGGATGGCATAATCTGCGCGTCCCCTGGCGAAGATATTTGCGTAGTATGCCGCAAGTTGCTGGAAAGCAGCGGCTCGATCCTGATCGACGATAACGCGGTTGCGCGCGGCATCGTAGGTGTTGGTCCGCATCTCGCGGATGAGCCGGGCCTTTAGGACGGCTTGCTGATCCGGACCGAGAGCGGCAAAGTCGCGCGCACCATCGCGGGCAGCCCAGGTGTTGAGTAGAATCTCTGACTCGCGATGCAGCCAATCGGCGCTCCAATCGGGAGCGACATACGCGCCGTGGCCCCAGACCGTGCCGATTTCCTGGCCGCCTATGGATTGCCATACGCCCTGCCCATTGGTGATGGTCGCGGCGGTAAAGAGAAGTTGTCCATCCGTGGTGTAGACATCCGGAATGGGCGGAGCCTGACTGATCATCTTCCGTCCCACGGTACCCAAAACGGCAAAGGATCCGATGATGACGACGGCCAACGCCACCCAATAACGCCTGTAGCTCATGGTTTGCCTCAATTCGCGTTCAAAATTCACAAAAAACGTCTAGCTGAATCAAAAGTTAAGACAGAAAGAGACGTATTGCAGGGACTTTAGTCACAGAGACCTGACGAACGAGCCTTCCTTAGACTGGACCTTATACATCGTGTTACGACATAAATAGGATACATCGTGACGCGACACATTGCATATGATCTAAATCATTCAGCTAAGTAGAGCGAAAACAGGGCGCACGCTCGATTCGGCGCAATCGTAGAGCGGCCAAGCAAGAAAGTGAGAGCGATATTGACGGCGAACACAAGCACGCCGCCCAGTTCCAGCACCCCGGAGACAGGAAGCGTTCTCCATGCAAAGGGCCAAATGCCCTCATAGGCGAGCGGCTCAGAGCATACGCGCAGGGTGCAGCCGGTCTGCAGCAACAGAAGACTGAGAAACATGAGGCGTTTGCTGAAGATCGAGTAAACGCCCGCAAAATGAGGTAGGATGCGCGGCCCGATGGTGAAGACCATAGTAGCGGCAAAGCCGACCGTCAGAGCATGGCGAGAGGCGCCCCAGATACCTCCGTGCACATCGCTGAATGCGGCCCAAATGCCCATGAAGCCGGCGATCACCAGCCAGGCATACGCAAGCCGGGCGAATGCGGGGAAACTCGGGTGAATTCCCTGGACCTTTGCAGGTCCGTGAGGACGCTGGCTCAAATGCAGACTGAACCCGATGGCGACGGCGCTCAAAGCAAGCAGGATTGTCGCAACCTTGGTGCATCCAGCCACGCCGCAGAGCACGCCCGCCAAGTCCA
>DATKWA010000011.1:0-22091 GCA_035529815.1 Occallatibacter sp.
AGCACCGCGTAGTGTGGAACTTTGTCGAGCTCCACCGCGCCGGTGAGTACAAACTCCGCGCGGATGCCCTCAATGTTCCGCGCATTAATGTGCTCCACCAGTGCGCCCGGAAAACTGTTCTCTACGCCGAAAAGAACGCCGATCGTTTTCATGCCGTCTTGCCCTCCGGTTACGCAGCTCCGGCATGCCGCCGTGGGTCCGCACGGCTCCAGTGTACGTTAGGATCGTTCCTGCGATGGCCTCGGCAACATTTCGAGCGAGCCTGTCTTGCTTGTCTGCAGATCAGGGTCGGCGAGGGCGCGGGGAGTAGCCTAGAATGAGTCGGTATCGGGAGGAGAAAGTGAACTACCGTGTATTGACAGTGAATAGGGAGTTCGGGAGCGGCGGCGGACGTATTGCGCAAACCATTGCGGGCTGGCTCGGCTGGAAGCTGCTGGATCGCAACATTATCGACGCCATCGCCTACGCCGCGCAAGTCGATGCCAAGGTAGTCCGCCACTACGATGAGCACGTGGACTCATGGCTCCGCCGATTGAATCAGCAGGCGATGCGCGGCGCGGCGCTGGCGGCCGGCCTCGAACTCGGCGAGAACGCGGTCTTCGATGCCGATGCGATGGTGAAGATCTCGCAGAAAGTTATCGAGAGGGCCTGGACCGACGGCAACTGCGTGATTGTAGGCCGGGGCTCCCAATGCGTTCTTCAGAACAAGCCAGATGTCTTCCACGCGTTTGTTTACGCGCCGCTGCGCGACCGCATCCTGCGTTTGCGCAAACGCCTGGAGAAGGGCGTCGACGTGGATGAGCGCATCCGCATCGTCGACGGGGAGCGCGCCAAATACCTGCAAGAGTATTTTGGCGAGAGCTGGTGCAATCTGCACCTCTACAACCTGCTGATCTCTTCGCGCGAGGACGAAGACGCGACCGCGCGTGTGATTCTTCAAGCGATGAATGGAGATGTGGAGACAGAGAGCGGAGAATAGGGGACCAGAAGAAGTGCCCCCATCTTTGCTGCTTGTTTCTGGCGCAAAGATGGGAAAGCACAGATCGTCCGCTTGCCCCTGAACACTCAGTCAGGAGGCGCTCTACGCCGTTACGGTACCCATGGTCGAGATCAGCGTGAGCGCTACGCTGCCCGCGGTGCTCCGCTTGTGTGGCGTTCCGCGTGGAATCACCAGCATGTCACCTTTGTTAAGTGTCATTTTTGTGGCTCCCTCTGACTCTGGCGCCAACCACTCGCCAGGCCGGATATTGCGGCCGTTCTTCGGCGATCCGCCGACTTCGTAGACCGTGGAGCCGTCCAGAATCTGCAGGATGTGGTCGCGGCCCTCGTGCCACTCAAACTCCGTGGCGCTCTTGGCCTTCTCGACGGTCACAACCACCGTGAAGATCTTTCCGTCCACCAGGCTCTTGTTGCCCGGAGCCGCTTCGAGCGCCTTTACGTCTTCCTGAATGGCGGCATCGGTGAACAATTGGAATTTGGCTGCGGACTCCGCGCCCTGGCCCGCAGCCGGCGCGGCGAATAGGCGCGCATCGGCGAGTGTGAGGCCGGCCGCGGCGGCAACGGAGGCGGTGCGCAGAAAGTTGCGCCGGCTCGGATTCAAAGTGGCAGTTTTCATTGCAGAATTTTTCATGGTATTCGCTCCCGCATCAGTAAAACATTTAAGACTTCATTCTGTCAGTGTTGTTCGCGCCGGATGGCTTCCAGCAGACGGCGGTCCTCTGCGCTCAGCGCGGCGCCCTCCAGCAGATCGGGCCGGTTGGCGAGCGTCTTGCGCAACTGCTGTTCGCGCCTCCAGCGGCGAATCTGCTGGTGATCGCCCTGCATCAGCACCTTGGGCGCGCGCAGTCCGCCAAACTCCGCGGGGCGCGTGTAGTGCGGGTAATCGAGCAGTCCCCCCGCCCCGTGCTGTGAGCGCGGCACGCCCTCCGTGTCAGAAGTAATCTGCGTATCGGCCACGCCAAAGCTCTCGAACTCGCCGGAGGCTTCGTTGCCGAGAACGCCCGGAATCAGGCGCATCGTAGCATCCATCACGACGGACGCGGCCAGCTCGCCGCCGCTGAGCACGTAGTCGCCGATCGACAGTTCCATGTCACAGTAGAGCTGGCTGATGCGCTCGTCCACGCCCTCGTAGCGGCCGCACAGCAGTACAACACGGTCCAGTGTGGCTAGCTCGCGCGCCATGGCCTGCGTAAAGCGGCGGCCTTGCGCGGAGAGCAGAATCACGCGCGTTCCCGCGGTCGCAGCGTCTTCCGGTACGCGTTCGGTTTTAGGCGCAACGCCCAGTGAAGAGAGCGCCTCGGCCAGCGGCTTTGCTTTCAGCACCATCCCCTCGCCGCCGCCAAAGGGCCGGTCGTCCACGGTTCTGTGCCGGTCATGCGTAAAGGCGCGCAGGTCATGCACGCCCACCGTCACCAGCTCCTCGGCCAGCGCGCGGCGAACGATTCCGTTCTCGAAGAAGCCGGCAAAGAATCCCGGAAAGATGGTTACGATCTCAAACCGCATACTTCACGATGATAGATGTTTTCGCGTGCGCTGGTCGGAATGTGCTTTAATGTTTGCCAACTGTCATGGCTGACATTGAATCGCTGTTAAATCGGTGGCAAGCCGCCGGCGTGCTCGATGCGGAGGCTGCCACCCGCATCCGCGCGTTCGAGCAGCGGCAGGAAAAGCACGGCGGCCTGCGCTGGCAGGGGATGGTTGCGCTCATTCTCGGCGCCATCCTGCTGGCCTGCGGGGTGGCTCTGTTTGTCTCCGCGCACTGGGATGAGCTTGGCCCCAGCGCGCGCGACGGAGTTGTCCTCGCCGTAGTGGCTGTCTTTCATTTGGCAGGCGGCCTGGTGCGCAAAAGCTTTCCCGGCCTCTCCACCACGCTCCACGCAGTAGGAACTTTATCGGCGGGCGCGGCCATCGCGCTTGTGGGCCAGATCTTCAACATCCAGGCGCACTGGCCGGCCGCGGTGCTGCTGTGGGCGCTTGCCGCGCTGGCCGGCTGGGTCGTGCTCTCAGATCAGGCGCAGCAGACCCTGACCCTGCTGCTGGTGCCGGCATGGATCTATTGCGAGTTGGCGTTCCATGTCGCGTATCGAATCGGCAACAATGCGTACCTTGGTCGCTTCCTGTTCGTCTGGGCTGTTCTTTACCTTACGTATTTTCTTGGCTCCAGGCGCAGGATCGTGCAGGGGGTGCTGTTCGCTGTGGCCGCAATTGCCGCCGCTGTCAGCACGGGGATGATGCTGGACGGCTGGCAATCGTGGTCGCAGTACCAGATTGTTATCCCGTTTGGCGTGCGCGTGTGGGCATGGCTGGCGCTGGCCGCGTTGCCGCTCGCCATCGCCGCGTTTCGTAGTCATAAGGGGTTGGTGCCGGTGGCTGTGGCCGTGGCGTATGCGGTTGCGCTGCCGTTTTGCTACAGAAGCAGGACCGTGAGCCTCAACTATGGCAACGGCGTGACGGGCACCTACACACGCCTTGAGCCCAACCTTGCCGCCTACGCGCTGGTGGCGGCCTTTGCTCTCTTTTTCTGCTGGTGGGGTGTGCGCATGGCGTCGAAGGCGTTGGTCAACCTGGGTGTTGTGGGCTTTGCCATTACTGTGGCGTGGTTCTACTTCAGCAGTCTCTTTGACAAGATGGGGCGCTCACTGGGGCTGATCGGACTGGGCGTTCTATTCCTCGCCGGAGGATGGGCTTTGGAAAGGATGCGACGGCGCATTCTGGCTGCAATGGACGCTGCGAGCCCCGCTGCGCAGGAGACAGAATGAAAATTGCTAAAGTCTCGATCGTCGTGCTGGTCATCCAGTTGGCCATCGTTTCGTCGCTTACGGCAGAGTACCTCTATCAGCGCTGGACCTGTCCTCGCGTGTGGGTGCGCACGGTGGCTGTCGATCCAGAACTGCCGATGCGGGGCCGCTACCTGAGCCTGCAACTGATGGTGGACGGCTGCCAAAGCACGCTGCCCTCGGCCACGGAGGCCCGCTTCCCGCGCGACGTCAAGGGCGCAGTCATTAGCGGTCCGTATGTTGCGCGGGCTTCGGCCACCTTCCGCGCCGATCTCAAGGTTGTGAGCAATCGGCTGGCGGCCACCTACATTCGCGACGATCAGGACGGGACACTCGGCCAGGAGGTTTCCGTCTGGCCCGGCGCGCCTTGCGATTCGATGCGGCTGGATGCGCCGGTCGACTTCTATCTCCCCGAGCATGCTTCCGACCCATCGCGTCTCGAGCCCGGCCAGGAATTGTGGGTTGAAGTGACGGTTCCACCGGAAGGCCCGCCTAGGCCCATCCAGTTGGCGCTGAAAGACAACAGCGCATGGCATCCGCTGGCGTTTGAGTAACGAAATCTTGCCGTGGACTAGCCTTTACCCGGCGAGTTCAGGTCGATAAGACCTTCGGGCAGCGCCATCTCCACTCGCTTGGCCGCGAGGTCGATCGTGCGCAGGTAGCTCTTGGCGAAGGGCACGAGGATTTCGTCTGCGGAGCCGGGAGCACGCACCACCAACAGCGCCACCGGACCGGCGCTGCGGTCCACATCCTCAATTGTGCCCACAACCCTCTGGGTTGCGCCGGCAACGTCCACAAGCGCGCAGCCAATCAGGTCGCCGATGTAGGTTTCACCGTCGGCAAGGGGGGCTCGCTCGGTGCGCGGAATGGCGACGATGAGCCCGGCCAGGGTTTCGGCGGCGCTGATCGAGTCGATTCCGGCAAAATGCAGCACGATGCCACCCTTGTGCAGCCAGTGGTTTGCGAGCGTCACCTCGCGCGGAGCGTTGGGGCCGTTCTCTGGTACGAGCCAGAGGCGTCGCCGTTCGGCAAATTTTTCAGGAAAATCGGTGAGAATGTCGGCGAAGACCTCGCCTTTGCGGCCCTGCGGGCGGCGAAGGCGAGCGAGCCAGATCCACTGCGGCTCCTGCCCCGCTTGCGCAGTCTGTTCAGGCGCGTTCTCTTCCGGCAAGGGGGTGTCGCCGGATGCTCCGAGAGCGGCCATTCTAGTCTTCGTCGTCTTCTTCAAGGATGTCGAGCGTGTAGCGATGGTGCAGCTTCATGCTCACGGCGCCCAGAATGGTGCGCACCGAACGGGCCGTGCGCCCCTGCTTACCGATGACTTTGCCCACGTCCTGCGGCGCAACGCGCAGCTTGAGAACCGTGTTTTCGTCGTGGTCCACGGACGCGACTTCGACAGCGGACGGTTCATCCACCAAAGCCTGGGCGATTCCCCTGACCAGTTCGGCAACGGACGTTGGTGCAATCATTTCGTGTTGGGTCATGTTCGTGCCCCTGACCAGATGCGTTCAGAAAACAGCAACGCGAATCTGTGCGCGAATAGTATCAGCACACACCCGTCGCCGTCAGCAATTCCGTGCGCCGGCGTTTGAAGCCCGCGCACATTTCTGGGGGAGAAGCAGAAAATCAGGCCGCGGCCGTCTCTGCCACCGGAGCCGGGTTCTTGGTCACCAGCTTTTCCACCGTTGGGGAGAACTGTGCGCCCACGCTACGCCAGTAGGCGATGCGCTCGTGCTTCAACTCGACGGAAGCGGGGTTGGTGCGGGGGTTATAGGTGCCGACGACCTCGATCGAACGGCCGTTGCGGGCGCGGTCCTTCTCGATGACCACGATACGGTAGTAGGGCTGCTTGCGGGCGCCAAAGCGCGCCAAACGAATCATAACCACGGCGATACGGTTCCTTTCAAAATCCAGTGCTCTGTTGCCGATCTTGTCCACCCCGGTCTTTCGGGATATATCCGGCGGGCGGAATCCGAGTTTCAGGGTCGGCCAGCCAATAAAAGGGCCGGACAGGAGTGCCCAGCCTCGCAAGACTCAACATCTAAGTATCGCCTAAACCGCGCGATGGAGCAAGTCTGTCGGCCGGGTGAGCGCCGGGGCGTCCGTTTGCAGAGGGCGTCCGTGCGGCTGAATTCGCGGCATGGTTGATCGAGGTGATGACCGGGGTAGCGGCCGAGTACCAGTCCTCGCGGGTCAGCGGAAGATGGCTCAAGCCCCGATCGGGGCGGCTCAAAAGAACCTGGTAGACGCCTATGTCGCCCCGGTGGAAGGCCGCGGCCGCACCGGCCATGTAGAGGAGCCAGATGCGGTAAGTCGTGCTGGATACGAGACTACGGAGGGTTTCGGCATTGCGCCGCAGCCCCTCAACCCAGCAGCGCAGCGTGAGCTCGTAGTGCTCGCGCAGGTTCTCCACATCGCGCACTTCCAGGCCCTGGGATTCGGCTGCCGCCAGCGCCTGGGAAAGCGTGACCAGATGGCCGTCGGGAAAAACGTACCTGTCAATAAACGAACTCTGGCGAATCGGCGAGGTGTCGGAGCGGGCGATGCCATGATTCAGAAACACGCCGCCGGGGCGCAGCATGCGATAGGCGATGCCGAAATACTCAGGCAAGCGCTTGAGTCCGACGTGCTCGAACATGCCGATGCTGGCGATCTTGTCGAAGGGCTGGCGGCCATCCTCCAGTCCACGATAGTCGCGTAATTCGACAGCGCAAAGCTGCCCGAGCCCCGCCTGCCCGATGCGGCGCCTCGCCGTTTCCGCCTGTTCGCGGCTGATGGTGATGCCCTGGGCCTGGGCGCCGTGCCTCTGCGCGGCGTGGAGCACCAGGCTTCCCCAACCGCAACCAATATCGAGGAAACGCTCGAAGGGCTGAAGGCGCAGCTTCTGGCAGATCAGCTCGAGCTTCTGCTCCTGAGCCACATCGAGAGCTTCGCCAGGGGCGCGAAAATACGCGCAGGAATAGACAAAGGACGCGCCCAGCCATGGTGCAAAGAATTCGACCGGCTGGTCATAATGGTAGGCAATGGAGGCGCGGTCTCTGCGCTGCGAGTGCTCGCCGCCATGGCGTAACCACCGACCCAGGCCAACCAACTTTTCGGCCGCGCTTTCGACGACGAGCCGGTTCAGGCCGCGGGGACGATTGAAGAGATGTTCGACGACGGAGAAAGCGGAAAACAGGTCTCCTTCGACGTCCAGATCGCCGTGGATGAACGCCTCTCCAAGCGTAACTTCGCTGGGCCGGGCAACGAGCGACGCGAGTGCTTTTGGATTTTTCAGAACCAGGGTGCAGGCTGCCGGTTGGTCGTGCGACGAACTCCAACTGCTGCTATCCCACAGGCGCAGAGCGAAGGCGGGACCTTCATACCCCAGGAAAAGCGCTTTGAACAGGGCGGTTCTATCGAAGTCAATGGATGGGGACATGGCTCTCAAGTCCTTTCCCGCAAGGCAAAGGCAACGTATGAGTGAGCTGGATTTGCTCCCGCGGAGAATCCCTGAAGAGATAGATGCGTACTTCCCAAAAAGTGACGAAAAAAGCATAGCACGATTCAAATTATCTTCCGCTGGAAATTATCCTTCAAAGGAAAAAGAAACCGCGGTGTCGCCTGAAAGGGCTTGCGGAGCTGAGTGCGCAGGTAGGCGGCAACCCGCGGCTGTTACAGTATCAACCAATCGGCGGTTCTCGAATCGCCGCATCCAGACTACGGAGCGCCAGCAGTGAATCGCGAGTATCACAAGCAGCACTCCATCCCGCTCGGCCGCACGATGGAACTGCTCGTCTTCGGTCATGCGGGCCTGCCGGTGATTGTCTTTCCCACCTCCGGCGGGCGCTTCTACGAGTTTGAAGACCGCGGCATGATCTCTGCCCTGGCCGCCAAAATCGATACCGGCCAATTGCATCTCTTCTGCGTCGACTCGGTAGACATGGAGAGCTGGTACAACCTTCAGGCCCCGCCGCGCTGGCGCATTGCGCGCCACCTTCAGTACGAAACTTATCTGCTCACCGAGGTGGTGCCCTTCATCCGCGCCAAAAACGCCGACCCGCGTCTGTGCGCGGCCGGATGCAGCTTTGGTGGCTACCATGCGGCGAACCTCGCGCTCCGGCATCCCGACATTATCACCACAATGCTGTCGATCTCCGGCGCCTTCGATCTCACAAGTTTTCTTGATGGCTACTACGACCAGGACTGCTACTTCAACCTGCCCACGCATTCGCTGCCCAACCTGAGCGATCCATGGTATCTGGACCGCTATCGCAGGAACACCTACACGCTCGCCACCGGCTGGGACGACCATTGCCTCTCCCAGAACCAGGACCTCGACCGCATCCTCACGGAAAAGGGAATTCCCCACCAACTCCATATATGGGACTCGCCCAAAGCCCACGACTGGCCCACATGGCAGCGCATGGTGCAGCAATATCTTTGAAGGGAACGGGCGCAACGCCGTTGCAAACCATAATTTTAACTGTCGCTGGACACGACCTGAAACCCCTGGGCCAGTTGCAGAGATTGGCCCAGGCGTAGCGGCCAGGGCAGGGTTTCACTCCCGTGCGCGAACTGTGCGCTCCGCACTCGCAGTTCAGGACCACGCTATCTGTTCTTCTTGCCTGCGCCCGCTTTCGCGGCCGCCTTTTGCGGCTGATCCCCATGATGCCGCCGGTTGTGGTGTGCAACGGCCTTGGCAATCTCTTCCGCCGACAGCTGGGTCGGGCTGCCAAGATGCAGAACATCGTCGGCTACCGAGACGGACGCGGCCTTGTTCGTTGTTGCAGATTTCGATTCGGCTGTTTCCATGAGTTTCCTCCCTGTGCCGGGCGGGACGCTCGCTCGCGAATCCAGCAGTTCAGGTCGCAGACAGGCGCCCACCGTTCCGGGCGGACATCAACATCACACGGCACAATCGTCGCTTCAGCCACCCGGATGGGAACAGCCAGTGGGCGGCCATTCCCACGCCGAAAGGATAGTCCTCTTCGAAGAAGACGAAAAGACCATTCTGCTATGCTCCATCGAATCAATGACGCCGGCTAAGCCCATGATCGAGATCGTGCAACGGGGCCAGGGCGTTTGCCCCACGGCGGGTGGTGTTAGCATCAATAAGACAGATGCAAACTAATAAACTGAAGATCATTCCCCTCGGCGGGCTGGGCGAGTTCGGCATGAACTGCCTTGCACTGCGCTGGGAAGACGACATTATCGTGATCGACGCGGGCCTGATGTTCCCGGAGTCGGAGTTGCTCGGCGTCGATATCGTAGTGCCCGATATCACCTACCTCATCGAGAACAAGCAGCATGTTCGCGGCATCGTACTCACCCACGGCCACGAGGATCACATCGGCGGCCTGCCGTGGATTCTGAGCGAGATCAAGGTTCCCGTCTACGCCACCGAGTTCACGCTGGCCTACGTCGAGGGCAAGCTCGAAGAGCACGAGCTGCTGGACGAGATCGAGCTGATCGAAATCACGCCCAAGGAAAAGTTCACCATCGGCCCGTTTACCATCGAGCCGATCCGCGTGACGCACTCGCTGGTGGATTGCGTGGCGTTGGCGGTTGATACGCCCGTGGGCGTGGTCATCCACACCGGCGACTTCAAGATCGACCTGGCGCCGCTGGACGACAAGTCCTTCGACCTGCACACCTTTGCCGAATACGGCAAGCGCGGTGTGCTCGCGCTCTTGCAGGATTCGACCAACGTCGAGCGCTCCGGCTACACACCCAGCGAACGCGAGGTGATTCCCCGCCTCGACGAGATTTTTTCGCGCACAAAGAGGAAGTTGTTTTTCACCTGCTTCTCCTCGTCCATTTACCGGATGCGCATCGCTATGGAACTGGCGCGGGCGCACGGCCGCAAGGTCGCCATCGTCGGGCGCTCCATGATGGAAAGCACGGAGATTGCGCAGGACCTGGGCTACCTCGACATTCCGCAGGGCCTCGTCATCCAGCCCGGCCAGATGCGCGACTACGAGCCCCAGCAGTTGATGATCCTCATCAGCGGCACCCAGGGCGAGCCCATGAGCGCGCTCAGCCGCGCAGCGGTCGATAACCACAAGCACGCCAAAATCGACCCGGGCGACACCGTCGTGCTCAGTTCCAGAATCATTCCCGGTAACGAGAAAAGCATTTATCGCGTCATCGACCATCTCTACCGGCGCGACGCCCAGGTCATCTGCGACGATGGGGCGAGCGGACTGATTCATGTCAGTGGCCACGGTTCCCAGGATGAGTTGCGGCTGCTCATCAACCTAGTACGGCCCAAGTTCTTCATCCCTGTGCACGGCGACTACCGCAACCTCCGCAACCACGCAAAACTGGCCATGGAGACCGGTGCTGTGGAGCACGCAATCGTGATTGAAGACGGCGACGTGCTGGAATTGGACAAGAACGACGCGCGCAAGAAGGACAAGGTAACCGCAGGCCGGGTTCTGATCGACTCAGGCTCGTCGATCGACGTGGTTCAGGATCTCGTCATTCGCGATCGCCGCATTCTGTCTGAAGACGGCATTGTGCTGGCCGTGCTGGCCATCAACAAGCACACCGGCAAGGTGGAGCAGCAGCCCGAAGTCGTGATGCGCGGCTTTGGCGGCGCCGATATTACAGACAAGGCGCGCGAGGTTGTCCTCAAGACGCTGGATGGCCTCAGCACCGAGCAGAAGGCCGATTACGGCATGGTGAAGGAAAAGGTCCGCGCCGAGCTGAAGCGGCTGATTCAGAAGTCGACCGGTCGCCGCCCGATGATCATGCCCGTGATCCTGGAGTTGTAATCACGCCGCTGTAAGCCCTCTACGCAGCCCCGGCCAGCTGATGTCGTCCATGCGTCGGAGCAGAGGACGCAGGGCGGCGCAGGACTCGCGGCAGCGTGCGTTTGACGATGAACACCTCGCCAAGGTCGAGGTGGGCATTCCCTTCCAGGTCCAGATAACCGGTTCGGCTCGCCCCGCACATCGCCTTCGCCTCCTCTGAAAGGTGAGGCGCGATAAAAACTGCAGTCGCATTGGTATCAACTCCGCCAGTGTGGGCGCGCAGCTCTTCCAATGCCGTGCGAACATGATCGGGCCGGCCGCTGGCCTCTACCCTGCACACTAGCGTATGGCTATGGCCGTACACGTCGAGATGCGCCAAAATGTCGACCTTCAGATCTGGCGCCGGCAGGTCGATATCGATGTCCTTAATTTTGATTGCGGATAACTGATGAAGGACTGCCTTCAGAGCTTCGGCAGCTTGATTCTTCGCTGCGTGCATTGAATCTGCCATTCTCATGGGAACCTCTCCCGATCCGATCTTGTAGAACAACTCTCGTTTAACTGCCGAAGTGCGGTTGCACTTCAAGTCTTCCTACCTGTGCCGGAGCGGCCGTTACGCGGTCAGGGCCTGGGCAGGCAGAGCCTGAGCAGTTGAGGCGGGCGCCCGCCTGACTCTTGCGTTTCCATTGCGGGCAAGGGGCGCTAGCTTGAACGCGTTCTCGCCCGAAGGAATCATCGCCAGAGGTACCGGCGTTCGGCACGGCCTGTCGTGCAGGTTCTTTGACTCCAGCCAAAGGCACAAGCGCGGATCGTGAATCTCCGGTTGGCCTTGCCAGAAACGAGGCGTCAGGCCGCACTGAATCAGCAGGTGATCCAGTTGCAGGTCGATGACGTTGGTGCGTTTTGAGAAGAAACGCCGGACGTTTCTCACGCCGACATACAGTCCAGCAACGCGACATCCATCGTATTTTGCCTTGACAACCATAGCTCACCCCCATGGACAGAACGACCAAGGACACCATGACTAAACAGGTCACTTGAGAGAACTCAGCTGAGACAAGACTTCTGTCGTCCGAGGAATGCCGCCGGTTACAATTCCAGCGCGCAACTTGCTGGCCGCGGCGCCATAAAGTACGTATCAGGCCGAATGGGCAACCCTTGTTGCTCCCGTTGACAGTTGGACGCGGACACCTGACGTCCGTTTTGCCCGGCTTCTCGTTCGCCGGAAAATTCCGCTTCAAGGCCGGTTCGCCTAGCCACCGATACCTTTGATGCAGGAATCCTCGTACGCGTTAGCTGCGAACACCCGCCTGAATTTTTGCTTATCCCGGGGAAATAATTTCGAGAAGGCCAGTCCATGTCGGACGCGCACTTCAGCACCAAACTCGTCTGGGAGCGCCATTCCCCGAGCCATCTACCGGGATATTGACCCTGTTTTCCTCAGTTGTCAATCCGGTTTTGGCAAAAATAAGCAAAAATTTGCATACTACCTTGGTTTTGCACAATTCGCGCTGCATGCGGAAGCATCTTCAGGGCAAGTTGCCAAACGTCGCCCGCAAACTGGAGAATGCTGGCGAGGCAATTTTATGGATCGTAGGGAGTTTCTCTCGGCCGCATCGGCGGCTGTTCTTGCCCAGGGTCTGCCCGCGGCGCGCGCCCAGGCGTCCGCCGCACCGCTCAATCCCATGGCACTGGGCCTGCTCATTTCGCCCTTCGCTGCGCCGGAGGAGCGGATCAAGCGCGTGCACGATCTCGGCTTTTCCAACTGCTTCCTTTCGCTCGACGGCTATCTGGGACACTTCACCCCTGAGCTGGCGACGCAGTTTCGCGGCCTGCTCGACAAGTACGAGGTGGTCGCGACGACAGTTGAGGTCGTCGGTCCCCCTCCGCTCGTCTGGGACTTCCTGCGCGGCCCTTCTACCATCGGCCTGGTGCCTGCGGCCACCCGCGCGGCCCGCATCGACGCGCTACGTCAGGCCTCGGACTTCGCCAAACTGCTCGGCATCCCCCAGGTGCAGACCCATTGCGGCTTCATTCCTGAAGACCCCGCCGATCCCAAGTACCCAGAAACCGTTGAGGCCATCCGCACTGTCGCCGAGCATTGCCACGCCAACGGCCAGTACTTCCTGATGGAGACCGGCCAGGAGACGCCCACCACCATGTCCCGGATGCTTCAGGATGTAGCCATGCCCAACCTCGCCGTCGGCCTCGACACCGCCAACCTGATTCTCTACGGCAAGGCCAATCCGGTCGATGCGGTCGATATCATCGGGCCGCACGTTCGCAGCATTCACGCCAAGGACGGCCGCTGGCCCACCGATCCCTACAAACTCGGCGAGGAAGTGCTCATCGGCGCCGGCCTGGTCGATTTCAAAAAAGTCTTCACCAAGCTGCACAGCATCGGCTACACCGGCGCGGTGACCATCGAGCGCGAGACCCACGGCCCGCAGCAGATTGAGGACGTTCGCAAGGAGAAGTTCTACCTCGAAGGCGTCCTGCGCGAAGTGCTCGCCTGACGGCGATTGCGAAGCGATAGGAAAAAATCACAACTCTGCACAATGAAAGGCACGCCATGAAGCGCAGGGAATTTATTCAGAGCACCGCCGCACTCGCCTCGGGAATGCTCTTGCTCAAATCGAAATCAGCCTTCGGCTATCAGGCCAACTCCGCCGTGCGCATGGCGCTGCTGGGCTGCGGAAACCGCGGCACTCACGTTGCCACCTCGTTCTCGCAGAACACCGTGGCGCAGGTGGTGGCTCTTGCAGACATCTTTCCCGACAAGCTTGAAGCAGGCCGTGTGCACTTTGACCAGGTCAACGCTAGCCTGGGCCGCGCGGCCATCGACAGCAAGCTTCTCTTTCACGGCCCGCACGCCTTCGAGCAACTGGCCGCCTCGCCCGACGTCGACATGATCCAGATCTCCACGCCGCCCTTCTTCCATGTCGAGCACCTTGGCGCAGCCGTGGCCGCCGGCAAGCACGTCTATTGCGAAAAGCCGGTGGGCATCGACGTCAAGCAGACTAAACAGGCTCTCGAAATTGCCAAGCGCGTCCGCTCCACGCAAAGTGTCGATGTCGGCTTCCAATGTCGCAGTGCGCCGCCCATCGCCGCCATTGCGGAAAAAATCAAAGCCGGCGCGCTCGGGAAAATTGCCTCGGTCACCGGATACTACTACGCGCCCGCTTCGCTTGAAAAAAAGACAGCCGGCCCTTCCGCGGACGAGTTCCGCCTCCGCAACTGGCTCTGGTACCGCGCACTCTCCGGAGACATTCTAGTCGAGCAAAACATTCACATCATCGACCTGTGCAACTGGATTCTTGGCGCGCGCCCGCTCCAGGCCACGGCCACCGGAGGGCGCGACATCCTCACGCACCCCGGCGACTGCTGGGACAACTACCAGGTCGACTATCTCTATCCCAACAACGTGCACGTCTCCTTCGCCTCCAAGCAGTTTGGCGACTACGACATGTTCGAAGCCGGCCTGCGCATCTTCGGCTCCGAAGGCGCGGCGACAATCCCGTACGCCGGCGCGGTCGAGATCGTCGGCGCAAACAAGTGGTCCTGGCACGACTCTGCTGCAACCTCCGCATCTTCGGGCAAGTTCTCCGCCAGCGGCAACTTCGAAGACAACCTTGCCTTTGCCGACCGCGACAAGGAGCGCACCTTTATCGACAGCATCGTCACCGGCCCGGTTCATAACCAGATTGCCGCCGGCGTCGAAACCGCGCTCAGCTGCATGATGGGCCGCATGGCCGGCCTTCGCCATCACGAAACAACATGGGAGGAGCTCGAAGCCCACGGTGAGACCTACAAACTCGACATGGATCTGGCGCAGTTCGCGTAAAAGGATTAGGCGTAACGCGGAATTGATTCACGCTGCAGCGGAGCCACGCGAAGTTCAACTCAGGCCTTAGCTGCCGCTGGCGCTCTGAAGGCGCGCATAATCGTCCGCACTATCCAGCGCATCGCAACCCCAATCGCCAGCAGAAACGCCGCAACCAGCACCGCCGCCGCGATCGGATGCTGGGTTGCAAGCCAGGTCAGGCTGACGGCCAGCATGTCTTCGCTGGCGCTGAGCGCAAAGTTTGAAAACGGCTCGGGCGACGGGGTCACGGCGATCCGCGCTGCGGTCTTGCCTCCGTGCGCGGCCAGAGCAATGGCGCCGCCAGCCAGCGTCAACAGCAACTGCATCTCGGGCGAGAGCTGCGCGGTTGCGCCATAGGCCATCAGCGCCGCCACGGGAATTCGCACGAAGGTGTGCAGCGCATTCCACACCAAATCAAAGGCCGGAACCTTGTCGGCGAAAAACTCAATCGCAAACAGCACAACTGCCGCCGCAATCACCCACCAGTTCGTCAGCAGATGCAGCCCCTGCGGCAACTCGATCACACGTCCATGAGACAGCAGCCCCAGCGTGGCAACAGTCGCATACACGTTCAGCCCGGCCGCGAAACTGATCGCCACAATCAGCCCCACCAGCTGCGGTCCGGCCATTCCGAATGTGCCCAGGTTCATGCTTGCCAGCATACACGCGCCGCCAAATGGATTGCCCAGCCTGAACGCTCTATTCAAGCTGCCACTCGGCAAGGATGCCCTTTCCGAAATCGCCCTCTAGCGCTGAATGTCCGGGTAGACGACCCACCAGGCGCCACAAGCCCCTGTCACACTTTAGACGACTGAGACTAGGACCTTGAGGCCAGCCTTCTTCGCGATCAGCTTTTTACAGCGTCCCCTGATCCTCCGGATCCCGCAGCGGCTGTAAGGCCTGGTACTTTGCGCGGTGAGCCTTCAGTTTGGCGACCAGGTTAGGGTCTCCCTGCTTTTCCGCCAAGGCAATGGCCTGATCCACCGCGTCTTCGGCGCGGTCAAAGTGTCCCGCCTCGGCGTACGCCGCTGACAGTGTGTCCAGCACCGAGGTATCCTTCGCCTGGGTCAAACCGAGAGCCCGCTCTGCCAGTAACACCGCTTCAGGTCCATTGCGGACTTCAGCATCGGAGCTGGTAGCCATGAGGCTCGCCGCCAGCACCAGCACCGAGACCCGATCGGGTTCCCCATCCAGCGCCAATCGCAGCTGGGCAAGAGAGTCTGAGTACTTATCCTGCATGTAATAAGCGAATCCCAGTGCCTCGTGCGCCTCAAAGAACTGGGGGTAGATGCGCAGAGATTTCTGCCACGCTGCGATTGCATCATCGACGTTCCGATCTTGCATCTCTGCCATGCCCAGGGTGTAGAAGGCCGCAAGGAAGTTGGGATTCACCTGCGTAGCTTTCTTGAGATAGACAATCGCTTCCTGCGACCTGCCTGCAGTCGTCAGTGCGCCTCCCAGACCAAGGTTTGCACGCGCGTCTTCCGAATTCATGGCGATGGCTTTTTGCCAGGTCTCGATTGCAGCAGACTGGTCTCCTTTGGCCTCCAAAGCCGAGGCATCATCCATCAGGCGGTAGATTTCGGAGGCTGGCGAGGTCATATCCAGAATGCCGTCCTCTGGGATATTGACGAACTCCGGCAGGTTAACGGCGCGATTGGCAGCCGTGGAGTTATCAATCAGGATCGGCGGCGAGTCGTTTCCATCCGCATCAATGTGGGTCAGATACATTTGCGTGTACGGTGAGCGGCTCTTTGAGGAGAACACCAGCCAGCGTCCGTTCGGCGAAAAGCTGTGCCAGGAGTTCATGAGCGAGGTATTGCAGCGCATCTTGCGCGCAACGCCGCCGGTGGTGGGCACGATGTACAGCTCGCTATCGGGGCGCATCAGTTGTCCATTATGATTTTGGACGAAGACAATCCAGCGGCCGTCGGGAGAAATCTTGGGGAAGTTGTTGCTCATCCCATTATTCGAAGCGCCCAGAATCGGCTCCGCAACTCCGCCTTTGCCGTCGTTGAAAGGCACACGGTACAGGCTGTACTGGATCTGCACTTCGTTCGGATCATTGGCTTCAGTCGGCAGCGGCATACCCGCCGGATGGGGGTCCCTGGCCTCAGCGCGCGCGAAGACGATGTATTTTCCATCCGGACTCCAGACACCGTCCGTTTGGACATAGCGCGGGTCATCGGCGCCCGGCAGCGGCTCCCTGCGCCCGGTTGCGCGGCTGTACCAGGTGAGAATGCCGCGTGTCGGGTAAAAGACCTGAAGGAAACGATAGTCCTTGAAGTTGGTCACGAAGTAGGAACTGCCGATCGACTGGTCGCGCCCGGCAAATGTTGTCAGCACATACTTTCCGTCCGGAGAAACCTGGGACATGAATCCCACCCGCGACTGCCCCACCCGCATATCCTGGTTCCAGGAGACTGTGTCCTCGCTGCGGATGGCCATGTGCTGCGTGACCGGAACCACGGCGTACAAGCCTTTGTCGTTGGCCGGGCCATCCACATCCATGCCCATCGTCTTGCCGTCCGCAGAGAACGAGTGGCAGTTGGCGCAGGTGTGCAGCCCGGTCATCAGCAACCGGCTCTCAGGCTTGCTAATGTCGCGAAGCCGCCAGGCGATCAGGCTGATCTTGGCCGGCGACAACGGCTGTACGACATGGTTCCCTCCCTCAAACGGCATGAGCGGCACATCGCGGTAAAAGATCGGCGCGCCGACCGGATCATTTGAAGTGGAAAAGGTGACACGGCCGTGGCTGACGGGGTGGCCCGCGTCATCTAGGCCGGTGAACTCGACCGTCGCCGGACGGCCAGCGGAGTGCTTCTTGATCGATGCCCAGGTATCGGCTTCGGGCTTCCAGGTGCGCGCAGCGGCCTGTTCCGGGGTAAGAAACGGCAGCTTGTTGGCAGCGGAAACCGTACGCGGATCAATCTCGCCAAGTTTCATGCCCTCACCGGCGGAAACCACGCGCAGCGGTTTTGCATGGCCCGCAAAACTCACGTCGATGCGCCATGATCGCGCGGACGGCTCCGCATCGCGCCACAGGAAGGTGGGCGCGATGATTTCAGGAGGAAAGATCGATGCATCCTGGGGGTAATCCACCGTGATGGACGCCTTGTCGGCAGCGGCAGTCTGCCCGGCTGCACTCGTCGCCCTCGAAGAGGCAAGAACGGCCAGACCGTGGTCGCCCGCAAACAGAACCTCGTGGCAGAACGGCACCAGTAGAGCCGCAGTCCCCAAAATCGGAACTCCTACTGCCAGCAATCCCCCAAATCGCCCCGCCCAGTTGCGCGGCACTTTCCCTTCAACGCGTATGTCACACCTCCCCGCAGCCACCGTACACTCCACCCGTACTTTACTAAATGCCCCACAGCCTGTCGAAGGCAATGAGCAATTCTTCGAGCGCCGATCGTGTTGTCGCCGATCTGGATCAGCGTGTGGTCGCGAAATGGCATTGTGCAAAATGCAGGTGTCCCGCTCCCATTGAGTCCATCAATGCCAATGCATACCGCACGCGCGCGTTGTTACGCTCTGCCTGCTATTTTGGCAAACCACCAGCGCAGGCCGACGAAGAGAAAACGCCAGTCCTGGAAGAACTCGGGTGGCTTGCCCTCAAACGCGTGGCCGACGAATTGGAAGATCCAGCCGACGACGAACAGGCCGGCGGCGAGCAGCCAGAAGCGGGTATGCCAGAAGATGAGCGGAGTTACCAGGACGCTCAGCGCGATCATGGGGATGCCGACAGTGTGGCAGATGCGATTGACGGGGTTTTGGTGGCTGGTGGAGTACTGGCGGATCCAATCGTCCCAGCTTCGGTTTCCGAGCACTGTGCGCCTCCTCATTCCAATCTAGTGCGTGATGCGGCTCCCTAGCCAAAGGTCAATCGCTAGCGGAGACTCTCATCGCGGAGCTGCGCGAGAAATGATTCGACTCTCGCAGAATGTGCCACAGTAGGCCGGGAAATCCGACAATAGGCTTGAGCAGGAACTGCTTGCGCTGGGACTCTGTCAACAAGCCGACCATGTGGCGATGCAGAATGATTTGCTGATACCAGGGAATGCTGGCCACCAAGTGATGCGCCAGGTGGCAGGGCTGGCCCCACGGACCGCCCCCCACCAGCAACCCCCAGAAGCCAACGCCCAGGCTCCGCGCGCCGCTGTTGTTATCGAGCGGCATCAGGTTGTGCTCGGTGAACTGCCTCATGCGGTCCACATAAAAGCCAATATGGGGCATGAGCAGGATTACGATGACGGTAAACAGCAGGCCGAAGAACTGATAAAGCATGAAGAGATAGAGACCGTTATAAATGGCCGCAAAGAAGCCGGATGTGGCGCTGGAGCGGGTGTAAGCGGGTGTGCGATGCACGAAGAAATCGGTGTAGTTGAAGAAGCTGCCGAGGGGAAGAAAGTTGAGCCAGAGCCGGCGGGGAAAGATGAAGTTGAGAAATTCAGAGTCATCCTCGGTGCCGAATTTGGCGTGGTGCGCCATGTGGCACAAGGCGTAGTCTTCGGGCTCGGCGGCGGCCAGCCGGCACATGTTGGTTGACAGGAAACTGGCCGCGCGGCTGAGCGGGCTCTTGCCGGGAAAGATGAGGTTGTGGGCAGCGCCCTCGTGCAGGGAGTAAATGCTGAGCGAGTACATCAGCCAACTGTGGAAAGTGCCGGTGAAGATGGCGGCGAGAATGAGAGCCCATGTGCCGGGAACCCCGGCCACGAACCAGCGGGCCAGCGCAATCCACACAAGCCAGTCAATCGCGAAGATGCTTCCGATGGCGGAGACGCTGATGGCCGCGTGAACAGCAGGGTGCGCGCGAAACCACTTATGCAGCTCACGGCCGCGGACCATGACCTGATGAATTTGCTCGGGATCGAGGTGCTCCAGGTCGTGCGAGCTTGAGTACTCGCAGGCCATGGCGAACTCGCCGGGGTGGACCTTCATCACTCCTCCACCTTGACGCGTTTAGTTTGCACACGTCGAGGCCGCATTCCGTGAATTGCGAACAGGATGCGAGCCGGGGGCGGCTTGAATTCTTCGCAGGACGCCAGTATAGCGCGGAACGCGATCGGCAGGAGGATCAGCTAAACATCGTTATGCTTGCAGGTCCCGGTTTTCAAGTTGGGAGCGCAGAATTGACTGAGAAATTCTGTGGACGTAGGGTGAGTCTTCCGTGAAAACTGTCGATATTTGCGGCTGGCTGCGTGCCCCGTCCGTTTGCCGCGAAACGCACAAAATCGTGCACTGCGCCCCGCGCGTCTTTGCAGAAAATAACCCAGTCCCGGCGCACAATGGGTACAGAGGAGACAGGACTCGAATGAACCCAAAGCGAAATCACGCCGCAACCGTCGGAAAATTCCCCGTTTCTCTCTCTGCTCACAGCCAAGACCCCCACCCCCCTATTCCACGTGTTTCTGTGAAACTGTGAGATTCAGCGCAAAAGTAATCTCAAATCAACTACTTGCAAGAAGTGATCTCCTCCGTCCTCGTGCCGCATAGTGGTAAAAAAGACGCGCAGAAAAAGCCCGCGGACTATGCCGCGGGCCTGCTAAATCTTTATTGCCGAATGGGTTACTTAAACCGCTTGGATGGCTCGTCGGAGAAGATCTGGCCATCGCGAATATGGACGATTCTGTGCGCAAATTCAGCAATATCGGGCTCGTGCGTCACCAGAACGATCGTGTTTCCGCCAGCGTGAAGGCTTTCGAACAGGGCCATGATCTCCGCGCCGGTCTTTGAGTCGAGGTTGCCCGTCGGCTCGTCCGCCAGAATGATCGAGGGATGGTTCACCAGGGCGCGCGCAACGGCCACGCGCTGGCGCTGGCCGCCAGAGAGCTCGTTCGGCTTGTGGTGCATGCGCGATTCCAAGCCGACATCTGTCAGAGCTTCCTTGGCGCGCGCTATTCGCTCGGCGGCGGGAGTGCCGTTGTAAATCAGCGGCAGCTCCACGTTGTGCAGAGAGGTCGCCCGGGCCAGCAGGTTGAAGGTCTGAAAGACGAAGCCGATTTCCTTGTTGCGGATGCGCGCCAACTGGTCGTCGTCCAATTCGCTGACGAGCTGGCCATTGAGCCAGTAGCGGCCCTTCGACGGCGTATCGAGGCATCCGATCAGATTCATCAACGTTGTCTTGCCTGAGCCGGAAGGGCCCATGATGGCGACATACTCATTGTGCTTGATACGCAGCGAGACACCGCGCAGAGCATGGACCTGCTGCTCGGAGCCCATATCGTATGTGCGCCAGAGATCCTCGACAATGATCATGTCGTTCGAGGGCGGCACCGTGGATTGCCCCAGTTCTTCGGTGGTTATGCTTTGAGTTGCCATCGGAATCTCATCCTTTGTTCCGGTAGTGTGTTTCCGGTTTTGACGGCTGCCAGAGCAGAAAGGCTGCTGTCTCCTGCATTATTGCTCTGGCAGCGTATGGCCTTGCGCTTGCTGCTTGTTCCGGGCCTTAGCTGCCGCCGGACGAAAGAACCACTTTGGTGGTATCGCGCTTCAACAGGGTGCCGTCTTTCAGGGCGCGCAGTATCTTATACGGCCCGGTGACAACTTCCTCTCCCTCGGTGAGGCCCGAAAGCACCTCAATGTCTGTGGCGCCGGTGATGCCGGTGGTGACGGGAACGAACTTGGCCCGCAGCTTGCCTCTGGCATCCTTATTTGCGACGAAAACGCCCTGCACCGGGTTCGACTTGGGGGCCCGCCCCGAGGAATCGGAAGCGGTCTGGGCGCCGCCTTTGCCCTTCGCTGCGTCCACTGAGGGATCGTACATTGTCAGAGCCTGAATCGGCAGCGAAAGCACATTGAGCTTGTGCGCGGTGGTGATCTTGGCGGTGCAGGAGAACCCGGGGCGTAGTTCGTCTGTGGGGTTGTCGAGAGTCACGACGACTTTAAAGTCCTTGGCCTCTTCGGTGCCTGTGGTGGATTGGGATGTGGCCACGCCTGTGGACCGTAGCAGCGCCTGATCGCCCACCAGCGTGACGTGTCCCTTGAAGACTTTGCCTGGTAGGGCGTCTACGGTGATATCGGCGGGTTGGCCCATCTGAATGTTGACGATGTCGGTTTCGTCGACCTTAACTTCGGCGGTCACGATGCTCATGTCGGCCAGGGTCATGAGGGTAGAACCCTCGGCGTTCTGAATGCCCACTACCACGGTTTCGCCCTCGCGAACCGGTTCGTTCGTGACGATGCCGTCAAACGGGGCCACGGCGATCGTGCGGTTCAAATTGTCCTGATTGACCTTGAGGGTGGCAACCTGAGTTTGCAAGTGCCCGCGGGCCGATGCAGTGTTGGCTTTGGCCTGGTTGATGCCCGCCACAGCTTGGGCAAGCGAAGCCACATCGAGGTCATAGGCGGCTTTCTTGGCGTCGTAATCCTGCTTGGCAAGGATGCCGGCTGCAAAGAGTGCCTGGGCGCGATGCCAATCCAGCTTCTTTTGTTCCAGATCGGCCTGGGCGTGCTCCAGATTAGCCTCGGCGGTCTTCTCAGCGGCCACATAGGATGAAATGTCCGTCTTGGCGGCGTCGATAGCGGCTACCTGGCCGGCGACGGAGGCCTTTTGCTGGACATTTTCAATGGTTGCCACTACCTCGCCACTCTTGACCCTGTCGCCTTCCTTGACTGCGAGGCTGGTCACGCGGCCCATGGCGGTTGCACCCAGGTTCACGTATGTTTTGGGCTTGATCTGGCCGGTTCCGCTCACTACGGTCGTCAAATCCTCAC
>DATKWA010000012.1:0-52186 GCA_035529815.1 Occallatibacter sp.
TGCGAGTGCGTATAGAAGCCCGAGATGAATCCACAAGACACGAAGAAGAGACAACAGCAAAAGCAAATGCAAAAGAAAAAACGCCAATATGGAAAAAGCAAATGCAAAAACCTTGACAATTCCAGCCGTCTCATAGAAGGCGTTATAGGAAGCCATCACGCCTTTCGCGCCACCCTCCTCGAAGCCCATCCGGAAAGGAACGGAATAGTACTCCCAAAACAGCCGCTGGTCGAAATTGGACGACGAACTTGTGCGATGATCCTCGTTGCTGTTGGCCAGGAAATGCTTGAGCAGCGCGGCCGCCTGCCAATACTTCGGGTCGTCGCCCTGTAGGCCTTTTATAAAAGCCACCGCCATCGTTCCGTTAAAGAAAGGGTCCTCTCCATAGACCTCTTCGCTGCGTCCCCAGCGCGGGTCGCGCGCAAGGTCTGATTGCGGTCCCCAGAGCATCAGAATCTGACGGTCGTACTTAGCCGTCTGGGTGATGAATCGAGCTTCATACCCCTCCACATCTCCCGCCCGCCGAACCAGGTCAGGATCCCACGACTCACCCATGCCCGGTGGCTGCGGGAACTGCGTGGTCGTAATCGGCAGTCGCTTGCCTCTGGCTTCCCGCTGCACTACTCCATGAATTCCTTCGGAGCTGCCAAAACTCATCACGCCAAGCCGGGGCACTCCGGTGTTGGTGCCAAGGCAATTCACCTTCTCTTCAACGGTCATCTGTGAGAGCAGGTTGTCAATTCGCCGCTCCATTGGCAGTGCCGGATCGTTGAAGGCATAGCGTGGCTGCTGCGATTGAGCCGCAATGAGCCCCGGACTAAACCCTGAAACCAGAAGACAGGCCACAATGGCGACGCGCTTCTTTATCATGATGGGAACCTCGGACTTCTCAACAAATTAGTGGCGCTGCGGTGCGTCTTCCGCTGCATGGTCGGATCGCAAACGCACCAAGACTATCATGTAAACCCTCGCCTGAACCTCAGTTTGATGAGTCCTTCTGGAACGGGAGAATCTGTTTTTCCGTTGGCGGTGACCCGGTTGAGCCGTCTGCAGGTCGGATTTGGTTCCACGCCGTCTCCCATACTCTGCAACCGCACAAAACAAAGAATCAGCATGAGAACTTGACACAATTCCGCGTCAGCCCTGAAACTGCCAGCAAGGTTGGCGAAGGGCGGCCGGGGACCACGGTCCCGCTTCCGGCCCGGAGAGGGCGGAAAACGAACCCGGTGAGCGCACTTAGACCAGGACGGCAGAGTTTCCGCTTAAACTCAACGATGGAGAGCGTGGGAGAGGTCGAGGCCGCGGCGGACAAGCTGGCCGCGGAGGCAGGCCTGGACGAAGATGAGAGGTTCCACGTGACCATGGCCGTGCGAGAGGCGGCCGTAAACGCCGTGCTGCACGGAAACGAGTACGATCCTTCGAGGCAGATTTTGGTAGGCTTTGAGAACACTGGCAAGGATCTGGTCTTTACCATCGCCGATGAGGGCCGAGGCTTTAACCCGGAGACGGTTCCTGACCCGCTGGCCGAAGAAAATCTCCTCCGCGGCACCGGCCGAGGCATCTTCCTGATTCGTTCCCTTATGGATGAGGTACACTTTCGACAACTGCATCCGGGTACCGAATTGAAGCTTGTAAAGCATCTGGCGGTGGGTGGGAAGAAATGAAGGGTCCGCGCGCGAAAGCGGGCAAAAGGGAGGCAACTGCGCCGCGCATGCGGCTGGGAACTCTGCAGGCGCTCACGGTTGAGCAGTTTGGATTTTTCAACAGAAGTATGGCACCTCAGAAAGTGCTATAACCGTAATACCAACAAGGAGGAATATCCGTGGCACTTACTATTGCTTCCCGTGAAGTGGACGGCGTTACCGTTCTCGACCTTAGCGGGCGCATCACCCTCGGCGAGGGCAGTGTGCAGTTGCGCGATGCCATTCGCGACTTGATCGGCAAGGGGCAGAAGAACATTCTGCTCAATCTGGGAGACGTGAACTACATCGATAGCTCGGGGTTGGGTGAGCTGGTTAGCGCCTATACCACCGCCAGAAATCAGGGTGCCGCGCTCAAACTCTTGAAGCTGACCAAAAAGGTTCACGATCTGCTTCAGTTGACCAAGCTTTACACGGTTTTCGACATCAGTGACGACGAGGCAAGCGCCATCGCTTCGTTCAAATAGCTTCCCGTAGCTTCCCGGCCACTCAGACCGGTACGCGAATCTTGAAAAGGCCATTCCGCCCGGCGGAATGGCCTTTTCTGCGTTTATTCAATCCTTTTAGAACTTGACCCCAGGAACAGCCTGCGCGGCCGGGCTGGCCGTAAAGTAGGCGTCGTTTTTCGCGTAGCCAGCCATACCCGCCCAAATACTATTCGGGAACTGGAGAATGAACGTGTTGTAGTCCTGCAGCGCGTCGTTATAGCGTTTCCGGGCCACGCTTATCCGGTTCTCCGTTCCCGCCAACTCGTCCTGCAGGCGCATGAACTGGTCGCTTGAGCGCAGTTGCGGATAGTTCTCGGTCAGCATCAGCAAACGGCCGAGCGCCGAGTCCAACTGCCCGTTGGCCGCGATCTTCGCCTGTGGCCCCTGCGCATTCAGCATGCCCGCGCGGGCGTTCGCAATATCGCCAAAAACAGTGCTCTCCTCTTTGGTGAATCCCTTCACAGTCGCCACCAGGTTGGGGATCAGGTCTGCGCGCCGCTCCAACTGCACATCGACTTCAGACCAGGCCGCCTTCACATTCTGATCCTTGGCCACCATCTGGTTTCTCGCGCTCACGTAGCTGCCAAACACCATGAATACAACCACCAGCAGAACGCCCAAAATGCCAAGCGTAATTCCAAGTCCCTTGCTCATGTCCTGTCTCTCTCCTCCGGCCTCCGTTTGAGGGAAGCCACTTCAATAAAACCTGAAAATCTACCAGCTTCCTCCGGCCCCGCCACCACCGAAGCCACCGCCGCCAAAGCCGCCAAATCCTCCTCCGCCACCGCCACCACCGCCAAAGCCGCTGCCGCCGCCGAATCCACCCCCGCCCCAGCCGCGGCCACCGCCGCCCAGCAAGCTGGAGAAAAGCCCGTACCCCAGCAGCATTCTGAAAATGGACCCGCCGCCAAAGAACATAAGCAGGAAAAGCAGGATCAGCAGCTTGCCAAGCCCCGAACTGCGTTGCTCCGTAGGCTCGGGCTGCTCCACTGGCACGGGCTCGTTGGTGAGCGTTACCCCGGCGTCCGTGGCGATAACATTCGCTACCCGGCCCACCGCAAAAGTAACGGCGGAGTCGTAGTCCCCGGCGCGCAGATACGGAATCATGCCGCGCCCAATGTCGCCCACCTTCGCGTCGTTCAGGATGCCTTCCAGGCCATAGCCCACGTCGATTCGGTACTTGTGGTCGCCCACGGCCAGCAGCACCAGCGCGCCCTTGTCAGACCCCTTCTTGCCCATCTTCCACTTGTCTTCAAGCTGGTTGGCGTAGTCGGCCGCATCGTCGCCGTTCAGGCTTTGCACCGTGACCACTGCAATCTGGGAGTTGGCCTTCGAGTGGTCCAACTGCGCGCAAAGCGAGTCCAGCCGCGCAATCGCCTCAGGAGAAAGCACATGTGCGTAGTCGCTTACGTAGTCGGTGGGTTTGGGCAGGCTGTCGACGCTCTGGGCGAGGGCAGGGAAGGCCAAAAACAGGGAAAAAGCCGCCAGAAGCAGCCGGAAGATAGTCGATTGTGCGCGCCAAAAGCCTCTCATCCCTTTCAATTGTACGCGGGCCGCACGCCAAAGGTTCCCCTCAGCCCCGCAAGCACTAAACTGAGAAGGACATGAGTGAAATCCATCTCCCCCCGCCCCCCAGCGCCCGCAAGGAACACAAAGAAACCCGCCTGCACGGCATTGTCCTCACCGACGACTACTCCTGGCTGCGCGATAAGCAGAATCCGGAAGTAACTGCCTACCTCGAAGAGGAGAATGCATACGCCGAATCCGTGATGGCGCCGCTCCAAGGCCTGCGCGACGAGCTCTATCAGGAGATGCTTTCGCACATGAAGCAGACCGACGTCTCGGTCCCCTACCGCGACGGCGCCTGGTGGTACTACACGCGAACCGAAGAGGGCTCGCAGTATGCAATCCACTGCCGCAAGCAGGGCGGTGCGTCGGGACCGGCTGCCGATGCAACCGAGCAAGTCATCCTCGACGGCAACGAACTCGCTAAAGGCCAAACCTTCTTTTCCATCGGCGCAATCGACATCACCGACGACGGCTGCTGCCTGGCCTACACCACAGACACTACCGGCTTCCGCCAGTACACGCTCCGCATCAAGGATCTCGAAACCGGTGAAACATTGCCCGGTGAAGTCGAGCGCACCGGCTCCGTAGTCTGGGCTGCCGACAATCGCACGCTCTTTTACACCGTCGAAGACGAGCAGCAGAAACGTCAGTTCCAACTCTGGCGTCATCTGCTTGGCGCAGCGCACTCTGAAGATGTTCTCGTCTTCCAGGACGACGACGAGCGCTTCAACCTCGGCGCAGGTCGCACGCGCGACGAAAAATTTCTGGTCATGGAATCAGCCAGCCACACCACCACGGAGTCATGGGTGCTTGCGGCAGACAAGCCGGAAGGCAGCTTTACCCTCATCAGTCGCCGCCACGACGAGCACGAGTACTCCATCGATCATCGCAACGGCCTCTGGTTCATTCGCACCAACGACCGCGGACGCAACTTTCGCCTCGTCACCGCGCCCGTAGCCACGCCGGGCCGCGAACACTGGACCGAGCGCATTCCCCATCGCGACTCAGTGATGCTTGAGGATGTCGATCTCTTCGCCGGCTTCTTCATCGCCTGCGAACGCGAAGACGGTTTGCCCCGCCTGCGCGTATGGACCTTTAAGGACGCTGGCCCTGACGTTGCAAAGACCGCAGAAATCGCCTTTCCCGAGCCGGCCTACAGCGCCCATCCGCACATCAACCGCATCTTTGACGCGACTACTTTCCGTTACGCATACCAGTCCCTCGTCACGCCCAGCTCAGTTTACGAATACGACGTTGCGCAAAAGAGCACCCGGCTCCTCAAGCAGCTTGAAATTCCCGGCGGCTTCGACCGCACGCTCTATGCCAGCGAGCGCGTTCACGCCACCGCTCCAGACGGCGTTCAGGTTCCCGTCTCTCTCGTCTTTCGAAAAGACACCCGCGCAGCCGGCAGCAATCCCCTCTACGTGTACGGCTACGGCTCTTATGGCTACTCGCTGCCCCTCGGCTTCAGTTCCAACCGCCTCAGTTTGCTCGATCGCGGCGTGGTCATGGCCTATGCGCACATCCGCGGCGGCGGCGACCTCGGCGAGCCCTGGCACGACGCCGGCAAAATGCTCGTCAAGCGCAATACCTTCACCGACTTCATCGCCGCTGTCGAGCACCTTGCGGCTACGGGCTACGGCGATTCCGCGCGTGTCGCCATCGAAGGCGGTTCTGCCGGCGGATTGCTCATGGGCGCCGTCGTAAATCTGCGCCCGGATCTGTTTCGAGCCGTCGTCTCTCACGTTCCATTCGTAGACGTCATGAACACCATGCTCGATGCATCGCTTCCTCTAACCGTTCCCGAGTACGAAGAGTGGGGCGACCCCAACCAGGAGGCTTACTTCAATTACATGCTGAGTTACTCGCCTTACGACAACTTGAAACCCGCGAGTTATCCGGCTATGTTAGTCAAGACCAGCCTCCACGACAGCCAGGTCATGTACTGGGAGCCTGCCAAATACGTTGCCAGACTCCGCACCCTCAAGACTGATAACAACCCGCTGCTGCTCGTAACAAACATGAAGGCCGGCCACGGCGGTGCCAGCGGCCGCTACGACTACCTCAAGGAGATCGCCCTCGACTACGCCTTCCTCCTCCGAGAACTTGGCCTGGTGCGGTAGAATCGACCTTCGTCATTGGAGAGGGCTCCGTGCACACCTCTGCATCAATAACGTTGTTCGTCATGCTGGCATCCACGTGCGCCAGCGGGCAGCAGCCCCAACCTCTGCAACAGCCGGCGCCGCGTGAGCGCATCCGCGTCTACGCGCCCGGCTCCGGCATCATCCGGCCACGCCTGCTACCCCAGACGTCCCCCATTGAAAGGGTGAAAGAATGCAAGTATGACTGGAGTGGCGAGGTCATTCTTTCGCTGCTTGTCGATACGGACGGAAGGGCGCGCAACATCATGTTTCAGCGCCCGTCCGGATCGATTCTCGACCCCTATGCGATTCGTGTTGCCAGCGAAGATCGGTTTCAGCCGGGAACTCTCAACGGCAAGCCCGTCGTCGTAGCCGAATCCTTGCAGTTGAAAATCGAAGCGTGCCTTGCGGAAGTGAAAGATGCTGAAGGCAAAATCAGCGGTGCGTGGGTAGTCAGAGACTCCCCGCGTCAGCGGCTCAAGAAGCCAAAGAATCCGCCCCAGGAAGTTGTATTTGCCCCGCTCGAGGAACCCGGCAGCGAAATCTTCCGCAAGGTGCGCCGCCCGGAGTATTTCGGAGCTGTCAGGAGCGCGCCGGTGATCCTCTCTTCCGAGCCGGCGCACTACACGCCGAAGGGCGAGGGAGCCGCAATCGGCGGAATCTGCAAAATATCTCTCGTGGTTGATGCGCACGGCTTGCCGCAGAATCTGCAAGTCCTCAAATCGCTGAGCCCCGGCGCCGACCAGAGCGCCTTGGCTGCCGTCAGCATGTATCGTTTCTTCCCGGCCATTGAAGATGAAGAACCAGTGCCCGCCGCCATCGTTGTCGACGTTGCATTCACGCCGCCAGGCCCTGACATTGACGACGACGACTATTTCTAGCAACCAGTTGTAACATCCACGGCTCTGGTTCTGGTGTCGATTCTGCCCTCAGCACGTCGCGTCATACGGGCCGCGCTCTCTCTAACGGCCAACCGTCTCCGTCAGCTCCTCAGTTGTCTTGCTCATTTGAGCAGTGCGCTCGATCTTGTCCCAGTTGAAGGGCTTGCCATCGATAGCCCGCTTCAGCGTCTTGAACAGGACGATCGAGAACACCTGCCTGTATGCAAAGCGCTGTAGCCAGATGTGGAACAGAAGCCACCCGTCGCCCTTGTTGGCCGGGTGACGCCGCTCCAGCGAAAACGCAGCCGACGATGTAATGAAGTCGATGACCAGGAAGCCGAGGAAGTACACCACGAGCCTCTCAAAGCTTGCCGACGAAGCTGCTTCTGGGTGGTAGTAGCGATCCACGAAGAAGTTGATCACGCCGGCTACGAACATCAGGTCGATGAACGGGGAAACCAGTGGCAGCAGCATCTGGAAGATGAGAATGTTCGGTAGTGCGAACAGGCCCATCGCCTTGTTGCGAACAAACGCTGCGCGATGTTTCCAGATTGCCTGCAGCGTTCCAAACGACCAACGGAAACGCTGGCGCATCAGGCCCTTCGCGTCGATGGGCGCCTCGGTGAACGCCAGGGAGCGGTCTTCGTAATCGACCTTCCAGCCCTGTTCGAGAATGTTCATGGTCAGATCGGCGTCTTCGGCCACTGTGTTCAGTGGATAGCCGCCGCCGGCCTTCACCGCGGCGGTCCGCCATGCGCCGATCGCTCCCGGAACCACGGTTACAACATGGAACAGGTCCAGTGCGCGCCGCTCAAAGTTCTGGCTCGTGATGTATTCCAACGCCTGCCACCGCGTCCAAAGATTTACGCGATTGCCCACCTTCGCGTTGCCGGCCATGGCGCCAATCTTTGGGTCTTCGAAATGCGGAATCAGCTTCGAGATCGCGTCGGTGGCAATGACCGTATCGGCATCGATGCCAACGTAGATCTCCTCGCTCAAGCGCTCAAGGGCATAGTTGAGCGCGGCTGCCTTGCCCGCATTCTCCTTGGTGAACACCTGGACCTGTCCGGCGGCAATTTCAGATGCATACGCTTGACGTGCCACTTCAGCGGTGATGTCCGACGAGCCGTCGTCGATCACGATCACGTGAAGATTCTTGTAGTCGGAATTGAGCACTGATCGTATCGTCCGCACAATCACAGTCTCTTCGTTATACGCAGGAATCAGCACCGCGACCCGCGGATTATATCCAGGCGAGGCCTTGTGGAAAGGCTTGCGGAATCGGTCGATCACGGCAAATAGTCCTACGATAATCAGCCGCGCGCTCATCAGCACGTCGCCCAGGAAAAAGACCGTCACAATGAAGTTGCCAATGATGTCCACGGCAGAGAAGGCGATCGAATCGGGGAGAGCCCGCACGCGCTGCCAGAAGGTCAGTGGAGGCATGACCTCGGCCGTCGTCTTGCCCATCAGCGCAGAGACCGGCACAATCGTGTACCCGTGGGCCCGCAGCGCGTCAATCAGCACGGGCAGCGCATCCACCGTCGCCTGACGATTGCCGCCGCCGTCGTGCATCAGGATGATGGACCCCCGGAACTGAGGCTTGGTCTTCATCGTTTGCAATTGAGCCAGCACCGATTGCACAATCTCGGCGGGTGTCTTGCGCGGGTGCTCGTTCCAGTCGTCCGTGTCAATCTTGTTGCCGATGATCGTATAACCATCGCGCTGAATGCTGACCACAGGCGCGGCCTGGTCGTCAGTGTCCGGTTCCTCGTCGATGTCGTACGGCGGTCGGAAGTAGAGCGGCTGTACGCCCAACTTGCTCGCGAACAATCGGCCGGTGAGCTTCACCTCCAGGTCCAGCTGCCGTGGAGAAATTTCGCTGATGTCCGGATGAGTCCACGTGTGGTTGCCGATCTCGTTCCCTTCGCGGAAGATCCGCTGCATCACGCCCACGTGCTCCGCGGCGCCCGCGCCGATCAGCATGAAGGTTCCCTTGACGCCCTTCTGCTTCAGGATGTCAAGAATCTTCGGCGTCCACTTGGGATCGGGCCCGTCGTCGAACGAGAGCGCAACCTCCTTCGGATGGTAGCCGTACTGATCGATCGTGTAGCTGCGCGGGTACACATCCATGTGCTCATCCACGATGAGCTTCTTGCGTGGGTCAGGCTCGTCAGTGTCCACGGTGACCGTTCGCTTGCCCGGCTGCGGCAGCCCAGTCACGCGAAGAATGTCTCCTTCGCCCTCGCTGTCCACATCGTGCCCCGGCTGTACGGAGCCGAGCGCCTGCAGCGAATCGGGTGAGCTGGGCTTATCCCAGATACTCCAAAGCGAGCTATCCTCCTCGCCAAGGCGCCACAGAGCGAAGGTCTGCAATCCCAGTCCCCGCGCGGCGCGCATCTCATCCAGCAGCGAAACGCCATCCAAGAACCAAACCACGTGGCGCTGGTTGTTGTCTTCGTCGATGTACTCGAAGTGAGGATTGAGGGAGTCGTAGTCTAGATCGAGGTCCGCATCGGCGTCCGAGGCTCGCTGCCATGCGTCCGAAACTGAAAGGTCTTCCGTATCCAGCACCTGAGGCTTTGGATGTCTGCGGTCCTTCGGGTTAGGAATCGACAGCGTCCAATCGTAGCCGTAGTTGCCCACCGCGCAGATGATCTTCTGCTTGGGCACAATTTTGAGTACGCGCTGCAGGTTGGCCACAAACCAGTTCTGGCTGGCAACCGGGCCCGGATCGCTGTCACTTTCGTGCTCGTCGTAGTTCATCAGCACAATAGCGTCGGAGTTGGCGGCAATCTGTTTCAGTTCGTTGTTCGGTGTCGAAGCAGACACATTCACATAAAGCCGCAGATTGCGCGGATGCATGCTCGCGTACAGTTCCTGAATAAAGATCAGATAACCCGGCTCTGCATTTTCGTCCAAACTCTCGATATCCAGCGAAAGTCCGGGATAACCCGGATACGCGGTAAAGAATCGCAGAATCTGCTGACGCAGCGCCGCGCGCTTGTCCTCGTCCTGCAGAACACCTCCTACGCCCGAGTCCCAGCTCTGCGTGCGCGGATTGTAGTTATTCAGATGCGGAATCACTTCCGTGCCTTCTTTGGCAGACTGGATGACATGCTTGATCCGGCTCATAGCGTCCGGGTCGTGCACCGTGGACCCGTCAACCACGGGATATTCGTGCAGGTTGTCCCACGTCATCGCCATCAGTCTGCCCGATGGCGCCGTCACGTGGAACCACTGCGCAAACAGCAAGTCGATCTGGTGGACGTGCTCCTTGAACGATGAGTAGCTGGCCGCATCGTCCTGCACGTAGTAGGCCGCGCGCAACCCTTCACCGCTATTGAATGGAATATCGGACGGCTTGCGGTCGGTCTTGCGCCGTGCCGGGCGCACGTTCCTGCCCCCGCGTACGTAGACCGATCGATCCGGTACGGCCTTGTAATTGTGCTTGGGCGTAGGCAGCAGCAACTCGGGCATCTGCTGATTGCGGAACACGTTGAAGATGAATACCGCCAGCAGCAGCGTGGAAATTACGGCGACGACATCCAGGATGCGCCGAAGCCGTTTCCAGCGTTTGCGTAGCGGGTCGTAAAATATCTGGTGATCAGGCATTTGTTCTCTTCAATTTTCCGCGTCTACGATCCGCTATTAAGTTCGACGCTGCACAGTACAAATCGTATGGAAGCCACGCACCACAGTCAATTCGCACCGCCGCACCGGATATCCTTCCATTGGGGGAGGGCCGCCAACGCCGCTGCGGCATTGGCGGCCGGTCTCGTCCTCCGGCTCTGGATGCTCCAATCGCTGTTTCTCGTCAACGGCGACTCCCTGATCTACGGCGGCCTCGCGAAAACCCTGCTGCGCGGCCGTTATGAATTGAATCGAGGCGGCGGCGCACCGGTACCAACCCTCATCCGACTGCCGGGCTACCCGCTCTTTCTGGCCCTCAACTTCAAGCTCTTCGGCATGGAGAATTACTTTGCCGCAGTCCTCGTTCAGATTGCTCTCGAACTCCTCGGCTGCCTTCTGCTGGCTCAATTCGCGGCCCGCATCGCCCCGCCGCAACTCAAGCGCGGTGCATGGCATGCCACCCTCTGGCTCGCCGCTCTTTGTCCCTTCACAGCCTCCTATGCGGTCGTTCCACTCGCCGAAGCTCCGACCCTTTTCGCCCTTGCGCTCGCCCTCTGGGCTATGGCCCGCTTTCACGACCGGCCCGGCTGGGCAAGTGCGCTCTGGTTCACGTTTGCCGTCACCTTTGCGGCGCTGCTGCGTCCTGACGGCGCACTCGTCGCCGTAGCCCTTGCTCCGGCAATGCTGATCGCACTCCCGCGCGGCAACCATCACGGCGCTGTGCCGCTCAGGAAACTCACGAGGATCGCCGTCGTCTGTCTCCTGCTCGCCCTCGCCCCGTTTACCGCTTGGACGTGGCGCAACTGGCAGGTCTTCCACGTATTCCAACCCTTAGCACCGCGTTCGGCCATCGACCCGGGCGAGGTTGCGCAGAAAGGCTGGGTGCGCTGGGTCAAAACCTGGTGCCTCGACTTCAGTTCCACCTACGACATTTACTGGAATGTTCCAGACGGCCCCCTGGACATCGGCAAACTACCCGCGCGAGCCTTCGATTCGTCCGCACAGTTTACCGAAACCGCCGCGCTCGCCGACGACTACAACACTCAAGGTCACAACATCACGCCCGATATCGACGCCCGCTTTGCCTCTCTAGCCCAGCAGCGCATCACCGCCCATCCGATCCGCTACTACGTCTGGCTCCCTCTGGGTCGCTTGGCAGATATGGTCTTCCGACCGCGTGTCGAAAACCTCAACATCGATCTCGACTGGTGGGCCTATGCGCATCACAATGACGAGACTCTCTTCAGTTGGGGCTATGCTGCCTTGAACGCGCTCTACCTGCTGCTGGCAGCCGTTGGCTTCATGCTGCGTCCGCGCTTCTGGAAGGCCATGCTGGCCTACATCCTGCTGCGCTGCGCCATGCTGCTTACCGTTGAAGCGCCGGAGACCCGCTATACCCTCGAGTTCTTCCCCATACTGTTTGTGCTCGGCGGCATCGCGCTCTACTGGTTCACAAACCGGGTCTGCTTGTCGGTCTTGAGGGTGAAAGCATCACTAGGCAAAGTTTGATTCACCTTGATGTTGTTGTAATGGCAAATCCGCGTTTGGCCCTGCCCCTGGTCAAAGGCCTGCTGCACGCTTACGCCGCGGTCGGCATCCATCCACAACGTGACCTTGGGAATATTCTTCCTCACCGTCGGATCCTTGGCCACCATCTCCAGCTTTTCAGTCGTGATGCCGTCCATCTTCTCGGTGCCAAGATACTTGATGTTCCACTTCTCTTCCAGTTCCTTGCCGCTGGCCCCAAAGCCCAGCATGAACCAGCTCTGATATTGGCTGAACTTTTTAAGAGTCGTTACCTGGTCAACCAGCTTCTCGTACAGTCTCACCTCGCCGCCTGAAAGCACCACAACCTTCGGTACAGCCCTCCCGTTCACTACTTCAATGTGCGCTGACATCTGGAACACCTTGCCATCGCGCCTGTAGTAGGCCGTGCCTTTCTGCACGTCTCTGTCATAAAAAGGCTGCGTCGTGATCGTGTCGAACTCGAAATCCGTCGAGGCAGTGTGGAAGTTGGCGGCTGCTGTATCGAGCCTGTGCAGCACGCCTTCCAGATTCTCCGCCGCCCGGGCCGCACGCGCCGGAAGCAGTGCCAGGAGAATGGCCACGGCAAAAATCAGTTTTCTCAAGTGCATAGATTCCTTGTCCTGTTAGATGCGTCTCGGCGCCTGCGGGAGCAGAAAAAGTACGTCTACCGGTGTGCCCAGATTTTCCACGCAAGATTTCCCTGTGCATCGGTGATCGTTTCCCACCGCTCCACCACGACTGCATCGCCGGTAACCGGCAAAATCGCCTGGCGCAACGCTTTCTTCACTGTCGCGTCAGATTCGCCTGCGGGCACATTGATATCGGAAGCCTGCACCGTCACGATCATTCCTTGATTGCCATCGCCGGTCAGTTGAATCGGATGCCGAAGGCTGGCGCTCGAAGACGGCTTGTCGCCGTAGTTCCACAAGTGTGGCGACACAAAAATAAACACAAGAATCAGAGTCACCATCACGTCGTAGTGGAAACACCCGCGCGGGTAGGTCCAGAAAAAATAGCTCTTCAAAATCTCTTTGACGCCGCGTTTGGGCGGCGCTCCCAGCTCACCTGGGCTTAAAGGTTCCATTACATCTCCTTCGTAATCCGGTCCAGCCCGCCCATGTAGGGCTTCAGAACCTCAGGAATCAGCACCGAACCATCCGCCTGCTGATAGTTCTCAAGAACCGCCAGCCAGGTGCGGCCCACGGCCAACCCGCTGCCATTCAGCGTATGCACAAACTCCGGCTTCGCCTTGGCGCCCGGTCCGGCTGCCGCCCGGTAGCGAATATTCGCTCGTCGCGCCTGAAAGCCCTCGAAGTTCGAACAGGACGAAATCTCTCGGTACAACTGCTGCCCCGGCAGCCAAACTTCCAGATCGAACGTCTTCGCGGCAGAGAAGCCCGTATCGCCCGTACACAAAAGAACCCGTCTGTAAGGCAGCTTCAGCGCCTCCAGAATCTCCTCTGCGTTGCGCGTCAGCTTTTCATGCTCCGCGTCCGACTCTTCCGGCCGCGTAAACTTCACCAGCTCCACCTTCTGAAACTGGTACTGCCGAATAATCCCGCGCGTATCCTTGCCCGCCGCCCCAGCCTCGGCCCGGAAACACGGCGTGTACGCCGTCAGGCAAATCGGCAGCCGCGATTCGTCCAGAATCTCGTCGCGATAAAGATTGGTCACGGGAACTTCCGCCGTCGGGATCAGCCAGTGGTCGTTGTCCTTGAATTCGCCGCGCGCCGCAGCCTCGGCGTCCGTGTCCGAGCAGCGAAACAGATCCTCGGCAAACTTTGGCAGCTGACCGGTCCCGAACAGCGACTTCGAGTTCACCATGAACGGCGGTAGCACTTCCGTGTATCCATGTTTCGTCGTATGCAGGTCAAGCATGAACCCGATCAGCGCTCGCTCCAGCCTCGCCCCCGCGCCCATATAAACTGCAAACCGCGCGCCGCTCAGCTTTGCCGCCCGCTCCAGATCCAGAATGCCGAGCGCTTCGCCAATCTCCCAGTGAGGCTTCGGTTCAAAATCTAGAACCGGCTTCTCGCCCCACGTTTTCACCGTGACGTTGTCCGTCTCCGATGTGCCCGTTGGAACCTCGTCGCGCGTCAGGTTGGGAATGCTCGCCAGCGACAGCCGCATCTGCTCGTCCAGGGTGGCAGCCGTCTTGTCCAGCTCCTCCAGATTGTCTTTCAGCAAACGCGTCTCTTCCATCACCGCCGACGCGTCCTGCCCAGCCTTCTTCAGCGCGCCCACCTGCTGGCTCAGTTCATTGCGTCGCGCCTTCAGCCGCTCCGCGGTCGTAATCGCCTCGCGCCTGCTCTGGTCCAGAGCGCGAAAGTCGCCCAGCAGCGTCGCAGGGTCAGCCCCGCGCGCACGCAGTTTTTCTTCAACAAGTTGCAGGTTAGCCCTGATGAATCCCAGATCAAACATAGCTCTATTAGTTTACCCGACTGTCTTAAGTTTCTGTATGGGCAGGGTCTTCCCCTCTGGCCAGACCTGGGTTGGTAAAAGGAAGGATGCCGGAGTACGGACGATAGCCGCACCCCGGCATCCTTCTCGCCTTCAGCGCAAGAACGCGACCTCTTGGCCGGATGGCTGAGACTGCGCCCACGCACAGAATGCATCCACTTCAGCCGGTTTCGGTGCGGAACCCGGATGCATCGGGCGGTAGTACCAGAGCGGCATCTCAGATTCGCGCATCGCACGGCAAGCGTCGAGCAGGCGTATGCGAGACATCTCCGGACTCAGATTGCTCCAGTTGGAGAAGTCGAGTCGCGCGCGGCCGGCACGAACGTCGTTCTGCATCAGTTCGGAAGCAGGCCACACATGTCCGTACCATGGAATCTCGCCCTGCGCGGAATGGCAACTGTAACAAGATTGATGCAGCGTGTTGCCGATCCCACTGCCGGGATGGACGCGCGCGTCGAACGTGGCGGTAGCATTCACCGGGGCAAGATCGTAGTTGGGTCGCCGGAACTGCATCGCCAGCAGTCCAACAATAAGAAGTCCACAAATCCAGATAATCCAGCGCATGGCTACTCTCCCTCCTGAGCAGATGACTGCATTGCGTGATGAATCTTATGCCACCGTCCGTGCCGGTCCCCAGCTTCGGGCGCTGACGCCGTGTCGGAAGGTGCCTGGATGTATTGCTGCGGAATATCACCCGTAAGCGAATGCAGAAAACTCACGATTAAGTTAACGTCGGCATCGCTAAGTTTGCGCCCGGTTTGGTACTCTCCCATGAGCCGCACCGCTTCTTGAATGGTCTGCACATGGCCATCGTGGAACCAAGGGCCGGTCCGGTCAACATTGCGCAGGAGCGGCACTTTAAAGTACATCCGATCTCGCGCCTCGCTCGTGAGTGTGAAGCGGCCAGGGTCTTTCTGTTGATCGGGCCAGTCGCGATAAACGCCCAGTTTCTGATAGGAATTACCACCGAGGCCCTTTCCGGCGTGGCAGGCGGCGCAGCCCGCGTCCAGGTAAACGCGCAGGCCCTTCTTTTCTTCGTTAGACAACGCATTCACGTTGCCAGCCAGGTACTTGTCCCAGCGGGCTGGGGTGAGCAGCCCATCCTCGAAGGCCGCGATGGCATCGGTCACGTTATCCATCACAACTGGATCCTTGAGCGCTGGATACGCTTCCTTGAACTGCCGCATGTAAGCAGGATTTGAATGGATATAGGCCAGTACCGCATCCGGCCCCGACATGCCCATCTCCACGGGGTTCATCATCGGTCCTGACGCTTGGGCGGCCAGAGTCGCGGCGCGGCCATCCCAGAACTGAACAAACTGAAGTCCCGCGTTATAAACGGTCGGTGAGTTTCTTCCTCCGGGCAGCTTGTTGTGTCCTGTTGAAACAGCCTTGCCGGGGTCCACGCCGTAGTTAGCCAGATCGTGGCAGCTATTGCAGGAGATAGATGCGTTCTCAGAAAGATGGCGGTCGTAATAAAGCCTCCGGCCCAGATTCACGCGCAACACGGCAACACCTGTCGCAGGGGCGGGATCAGTCAGAGGAGAAAACATGAAAAGTTGTTGTGGACTGATTTCGTGAGACGCCTGCTCGTCCTCAGAAACGCCCCGGCAGCCCGTCAGCATTGTAAGTGTGCAGGCCAGCACTGCCGTCAGAATGCCTGCGCGCTTTTGCGCGCTCTTTAGCCAGCCGGAAGATGAACAGGCCGTGGATTCAACAGCCCCGCCAGCTTTCTGGAGCGCGGCCCTTGCCTCTGGAACAAGAGCGTACTGGGTGAACGCGCCAATCCACCGCCGTCGCGTGACGGCGAACACTTTCTCGATGTTCATCATAAGCTCCCTTCATCCTGCCGTGCCATCCGAGGTGCGTTGCGACGCACCGATTAATGACAACGACTCATTAAGGCGAATTCTAGGATGCAGTGAGAACTTGTCTGTGATGGAGAGCACCAGTCGGGTTCGAAGCTTTTCAAGCGCACCGTGTGGCGGAGCGGGAGAACTGACGGCGCTGAGCCCATGCCGCTTTCTGGCAGTGCGTAGCCGGCTCTAAACACTCGCGCTGCCCCGAGGTCTCGACTTCATCGTTTATGAGCGAGTAATCTTCATTTGCTCTCTAGCCCCTCCTCGACCCGCTCCTTCCATCCCGGTAGCCGCTGATCCCCCGTAATCAACCTTGCGCCTCGCGTAAACGTGAAATAAGTCCAGATCCACGCCGCAAACACCGAAATCCGATTGCGAAACCCGATCAGAAAGAAAATGTGAACCGTCAGCCACGTAAACCAGGCAGCAACACCGCTCAAATGCGCCTTGAACGGCCATTCCACCTTGGCGACAGCCTCCATGCGCCCAATCGTAGCCATGTCGCCCTTGTCGAAATAGCTAAATGCTGGCCGCTCAGTACCTTTCAGGTCGGCAGCCACCATTCTGGCCACGTGGTCGCCCATCTGCATCGCCGGCTGCGCCACGCCGGGAATCTGCTTCCCATCCTGCTCCAGATGCGCCAGGTCGCCAAGCACAAAAACCTCCGCCAAACCCGGCGGATTGAGCCGGTCATTCACCATCACGCACCCGCGCCGGTCAAAATTCACCGTCGGTGGCTTGCCGAGCATCTTGCCTAGCGGCGAGGCCTCCACGCCCGCGGCCCACAGCGTCACGACGGCCTCAATCCGCCTGCTGCCGTTCTCGCTCTTGGCCTCTACCCAGCCCGGCCCAATCGCAGTCACCTGCGTGTGCGTTTGGACCTCGACGCCCAGTTTGACCAGCGACGCCTCCGCTTTTTCCGACAAATCCGGCGGGTAAGACAACAGCACCCGCGGCGAACCTTCCAGCAGCAGCACGCGAGATTTGGCGGGGTCGATATGGCGAAAGTCATGCTTCATGTAAAGCTGTGCAATGTCGCAAATAGCTCCCGCAAGCTCAACGCCCGTCGGTCCGCCGCCCACCACAACAAAATTCAGCGGAGAATGCCAGCCGTGCTCCAACTTCTGCCGTTCCGCCAGCTCAAACGCAAGCAGCACCCGGCGCCGAATCTCGATCGCGTCTTCAATCGACTTGAGCCCCGGCGCAAGCGGCGCCCACTCCGGGTGGTCGAAGTACGAGTGCGTCGCCCCGGTCGCTAGCACCAGGTAGTCGTAGTCCATCCGCAAGCCGCTGGCTAGCCTCACCTGCCGCTCGTCCACATCGATGCCAACAACCTCGTCCATCAGCACTTCTGTATTGCCCTGGCGGCGCAGGATCGTCCGAATCGGCTGCGCAATGTCGGCCGGCGACAGCACTGCCAGCGCAACCTGGTACAGCAGCGGCTGAAATGTGTGATGGTTGCGCCGGTCCAGCACCGTCACATCCACCGGCAAACTGGCAAGCCCCCTGGCCGCATGAATCCCGGCAAAGCCTCCGCCAACGATCACCACGCGAGGCCGTCGTGTCGCTCCTCCACTCTTACCAACCCCAGCGTTATTTTCAGTCAGTTGTGCCTGCTCGCTCACTCTGTTTCTTTCCGCCGAAGGATCGGCCCTAAGGTACAAGATGCACAACCCGCTCCCGGCGGTACTGCAATTCGCTCAAGTGCCCACGCGCTCATCAGCATCCATGCTGTAGCATCCACCTATGATTGCGGGCGTCTCATGGGTCTGGTGGCTGGGCTTTCACGCGGTGGTCGCGTTGCTGCTGCTCGGCGACTGGCTCCTACCCGGCAACCGCCGAGCAACCCGCAACGCGCATCTATTCGCCTGGCTCAGTACAGCTTTCGTCGCGCTGGCCGCGGCCGGCTTTGCCTGTTGGATCGCCGTCACGCAGGGCCATCAGCCCGCCCTCGAGTTTGTCGCCGGCTACACCATCGAGATCTCTCTCAGTATCGATAACCTGTTCGTTTTCATGGTGCTGTTTCAGGGTTTCCGCATCGGCCAGCGCGGCCAGCACAAGGCCCTGCTCTGGGGTGTGGCCGGAGCCGTGGTGCTGCGCGGCCTCTTCATCGCTGCCGGCGTTGCCCTGCTCCAGCGTTTCGAGTGGGTAACCTGGGTATTAGGGTTGTTCCTCCTCTATGCCGCCTTTCGCCTCGTGCGCGGCACATCCGCCCAGGATGCCATTCCCGAGTGGATTCACAAGCTTCAACCCGCCAAGGGATCGCTCCTGCCTGTCATCCTCGCCGTCGAAGTCACCGACCTGCTCTTTGCCGTCGATTCCATCCCCGCCGTCTTGGGCGTCTCGCACAATCCCTTTGTGGTCTACACGTCGAACATCGCGGCCGTCATCGGCCTGCGCTCGCTTTACTTCGCCCTGGCCTCCACGCTCGACCGCTTTCGCTATCTGCACTACGGCCTGGCCGCTTTGCTGGCCTTTGTCGCTCTCAAAATGCTTACCGGCCACTGGATCGAAGTCCCGATCACGATTTCGCTGGCAATCATGGGCGCAATCCTCGCAGTATGCGCCGTCGCGTCCTGGATCGCCGCCGCCAGGGATCCGAGGTCAGGAATCAGTAATCGCGAATCTGAGCCTCCACTTCACTGACCATCGTGGTTGCCGATCATCATAAGCAAAGTTCAGAAAGCCAGGGGGTTCAATCCATCTGCATTACTGACCTCTGACAGCTGCCTTTACGCAAACGCCAGATTCAGATTGTCGATCGCCTCGTCAATCTCCGCCGTGTTTTTGTAGCCTACCGTGACACTATCCACGCCCGCATTCCGGAAGGCAAACCGCATCGCTTTCTGCCGATCCTCGTGGTCAAACCGGCCTTCGCCGATCAGCTTCATGCTGATCACGCCCATGCCTTCCTTCTTCACCTGCTTCACGTGGCTCACAACTTCGTCCACGTCGCCCGGCCCGCGCGTGTCGTACTGCTCAGCGTCCATGATTGTGCCCTTGTGGTTCATCCGGATCATCGCTATTTGCAGCCACTCGTTTCCCGGCACCAACCGCAGCGCCGGCAGCCCGTGCACGCTCACGCCGCGGCTCTTGATCGTCTTCTTCTGCTCGGCCTCCAGAATCGCATCCTGCCACTTCGCCGTGTCCGCAACCCAGGTGCCCGTGTGCTCGTAGTGCAGCAGCATAATGTCGAAATATTCCGTGTCGGAATTCTTCCTCAACTCGTCCAGCTTCGCCGCCGGGTCCACACCGTCGCTCGTCGTCACCTTCGACATCAGCGCATAGCTCTCACGCGGAATCCCCTTCAGCGCCACCCCCAGCATCTGCTGCGACGCGCCGTAAGACTCGGCAGTCTCGAAAAATCGAATACCGCGGTCGTAGGCATGGCGCACCAGCCGCGTCAGCCCCTCTTGTCCAAGATCCTGCTGGATGCGCCCGCTGAAGCTGCCCGTGCCCAGAGCCAGCCGCGTCACCTTTACGCCCGACCGGCCCAGAGTCACCATGTCCGTCGCCGCCGTGGGCTCTGCCTTCAGTTGTAGTCCACCAGCCAGTGCGCCAGCTGCAACGCCCGCCTTCAGGAAATTCCGTCTCGATAGCTCGCTCATGTGTCCTCCCGATCCCCCCTTATGCAAACGCCAGATTCACATTCTCGATCGCCTCATCCACCTCGGACGGGCTCTTGTATCCCACAGTGACGCTATCAACATGTGCATGCCGGAAGGCAAACCGCATCGACGCCTGCCGGTCCGCGCGATTGGTAAAAGATCCCTCGCCGATCAGCTTCATGCTGATTACGCCCTTGCCCGCCTGCCGCGCCTGGCGCACATGCTCCACCACTTCGCTCACATCGCCCAGCCCCTGGGTGCGTGGGTTCTCTGCGTCCATGCGAACCCCTTTTTGATTCATCCGGATCATGCCGATCTCAAGCCACTTGTCGCCCGGAACCTGCCGAAGCGCCGGCAGCCCATGCACGCTCGCGCCGTGCGTCCGAACCGATTGTCTGTGCTCGTTCTCAAGAATCACATCCTGCCAGCGAGTGGTATCGCTCGGCCATGTCGCCGTTTGCTGCACGTGCAGCAGCATGATGTCGAAGTAATCCGTCTGCGACAACCTGCGCAGTTCGTCGATCGTTGTCTGCGGATCTTTGCCGTTTCCGGTCGTCACCTTGGTCATCAGCCGGTAGTTCTCCCGCGGAACCCCCTTTAGCGCAATCCCCAGCATCTCGTGCATCCCAGAGTAAGACTCGGAAGTCTCAAAAAACCTAATTCCGCTGTCGTACGCATGGCGCACCAGGCTCGTGAACGCATCCTGGCCCAGATTGCGCTGCACGGCGCCGCCGTGAGTCCCGGTACCAAACGCCAGCCGTGTCACTTTCATGCCTGACCGTCCCAGAGTCACCCAGTCGGTTGCCTTGCCACCCTCGGCCAACAGCGGCACACTCCCCATGCCCGCCAGCGCGCCTGCAGCCGCACCCGCCTTCAAAAAATCTCTTCTGGAAAAAGGTTTCATTCAAACCTCCGGGGAGATTGGCCAAGGGGAGGGCCAATTGCGGGAAGATTACCACAATTAGCGATTTCCCTGCATAGACCCTGGACGCCAACGCCGTCGGAAGGTGAGGCGCAATGAAGCGCGTCACCCGCTTTGTCGCCCGCACAGGCTTCTCGCCGGCAACCGGCCACGGCCACTAGGGAGAACTGAAAACTGCATGCAAAATGTTAGCCTCAAAGCAGATGCCAACCGCTGAGCAAGTTGATTTTCTGGTCATGGGCGCTGGGGTTGCCGGCCTGCGCGCCGCCGTCGAACTGGCCCGCCACGGCAATGTCCTGGTCGTCACCAAGGAGTCGCTCGGCGAGTCCAACACCCACTACGCCCAGGGCGGAATCGCCGTCGCCATGGAAGGCGGCGAGGACGTCGCCCTCCATCTCGAAGACACTGTCAACGCAGGGGACGGCATCGTCTACCGCCCTGCCGCCGAAGCGCTCGTCTCTGAAGGCCCGGCTCGCGTGGCCGAACTCATCCAGTGGGGCGCGCGCTTTGACTCTGAGGCTGGCCGCCTGCTCCGCACCCGCGAAGGCGCTCACTCGCTGCCCCGCATCCTCCACGCCAGCGGCGACGCCACCGGCGCAGAGATCAGCCGATCCCTCGTCGCCTTTGCCCGCGCCCAAAAGCGCATCCGGTTTGCCGAGTGGACCATGGTCACCAACCTGGTCGTCTCCAGCGGTAGACTCATCGCTGCCGATCTTGCCGCCGCCAATCTCGCCCATGCTTCCAGCCCGCGCCGCTATCGAATCGCCACCCGCGCCCTCCTCATCGCCTCCGGCGGCGCAGGCCAGGTCTACTCCGACACCACCAATCCCGCCATAGCCACCGGAGACGGCATCGCACTGGCCGTGCAAGCAGGCGCCGAGCTGGCCGACATGGAGTTCTACCAGTTCCATCCCACTGCCCTCTCGCTGCCCGGCGCTCCGCGCTTCCTGCTCTCTGAAGCCCTGCGCGGCGAAGGCGCTTACCTTTTCAACGACCACGGCGAGCGATTCATGGAGCGCTACCACCCCCTGCTCGAACTCGCCCCGCGCGACGTCGTCGCCCGAGCCATCGCCCGCGAAGGCATCGGCGAAGCGGGCACAGTCCGTCCCGTCCATCTCGATATGCGTCATGTGCGCGGCGTCTACCTCCACCTGCGTTTCCCCGGCATCAGCGCCTTTCTCGCGCGCTACGGCCTCGATCTCGCCCGCAACCTCATCCCCATCCGTCCCGCGGCCCACTACCTTATGGGCGGCATCCGCACCGATCTCGCCGGCCGCACCAGCCTCCGCGGCCTCTACGCCGCCGGAGAAGCCGCCTGCACCGGCGTTCACGGCGCCAATCGCCTCGCTTCCAACTCCTTGCTCGAAGGCCTGGTCTTCGGCGCCCGCGCAGCTCAGTCCATGCTTGCCGACAGCCTCCCGCTCGTCCCCGTCGATGCCGAAACATTCGACCTTGAGCCTCTATCGCCGCCAGAAGAAACGCATGTCGAATCCCTTATCGCCCTACTGCAAGCCGATATGTGGACCTGCGCCGGTCTTCTCCGCGAAGAGATCACCCTCCGCAAGGGGCTCGCCTCGCAAGCCTCTTGTGACGCCGCTCTTAACAAAATTGCGCAGCAAGGCAAAACCAGCCGTCGCCTCGCCGAAGCTCAGGCCCTCAGGCGCGTCGCCCACGCCATTCTCCACTCCGCCCTCGCCCGCACCGAAAGCCGCGGCGCCCACTACCGCAACGACTATCCCACCCGCAACGACGCCAACTTTCAGCGCCATTCCGTCTTCGGCAGCGACGGTCGAGTAGTCTTCGAAGAATGGTGACGAAATACCGTTTTCAGCGCCTGGCTCAACTCCAATCTGCATAACAGGTGCCCCAGGTCTCTCTCTTGAGACCCGGGATGAGGGGCAGAAGCCAGAATCGGAAAAACATAAAACTGAGGACGGTCAGCTACAAACTGCCTCTTGACTCGACCTCTGCCTTCGCGGTACTTTCTGCTTACACGGGAAAGGAGGTTGATCCAGCTGATGAAAAGTGACTATTCGAGTTGTTTCGTACGTGAGGTGACTGAGGCCTGAGGCCCTTGCGCCCCAGCCCCCAGGTAAGTCCAGCAAGAACCCGGTGACGGGTTCTCAGCAGCGGCTCTGGCACTCGCGAAAGCGCGAAGGCCTCCAGTCCAATCCCAACAGTCCACCGGCAACGGCCTGAGAAGTTTCCTTCTCAGGCCGTTGCTGCGTTTGGGCAACGAATCGTCGATGGCTGCTTTCATTTGCATGAGCATCCGGGCAGGATTATGATCATCGTCCATGTTCGCCTATGACTCAGCGCTTCTTGCCGCTGTGCAGCACACGCCGCAATCAATTCCCGACGTGGTTCAAATCCTTGAGACCATCCAGGCCACCTGCGAAGATGGCGACGGGCTCAAGTGGTTCAACGGACTTTATCTTGACGTGACGCGAGCGGTGCAGATCCGTGTGGAAGCGGCTGGATTTGCCGATCCCGCATGGATTGCCGCCCTGGATGTCTGTTTTGCCGGCTTCTACTTTGCCGCGGTGCACGGCGCCTTGTCAGCCGATGCGGTGCCAGGGGCCGGTGCGCCGGGTTGTTGGCAGGCGCTGTTCAACGTGCGCAACCAACTACCGATCGCGCGCATCCAGTTTGCGCTCGCCGGCATGAACGCGCACATCAACCACGACCTGCCCCAGGCAGTGGTCGATGTCTGCCAGGCGACGGGAATTGCGCCGCAACACGCGAGCTCGCAGTACAAGGACTATACGGCGCTGAATACGACGCTCGACAGCCTGATCGAAGCCGCTAAGCAGACCCTTCACGTGCGCCTGCTGGGGGCTGCGCTGCCAGCGGCGTCGCACCTTGAAGATACCCTGGCGGCCTGGAGCGTCTCCTCAGCGCGCGAAGCAGCCTGGAATAACGCCGAGCTGCTCGCGCATCTGGAAGACGTACCCTTGATTTCCGGCACGTTCGTCGATACGCTCGACGGTATGACGGCTGTGGCGAGCAAGACACTGCTTGTGCCGGTTCCGTAAGTGGCTGGGGACCGGAGCGCCGGCAGGGGAGACGGGCGCATCGTCTAGAATCCAAATAGCATGAAGTGTCCATATTGCGGTTTCGGGCAGGATCGCGTCGTCGACTCGCGCGAGAGTAAAGAGGCAGACGCCATCCGCCGCCGGCGCGAGTGCGAGCGCTGTAACCGCCGTTTCACCACTTACGAGCGCATCGACGAAATTCCTTATATGGTCGTCAAAAAGGACGGCCGCCGTGAGCGCTTCGACCGCCAGAAAGTCCTGAGTGGCCTGCTCCGTGCTTGCGAAAAGCGCCCTGTCTCGTCAAGCCAGTTGGAAAAAATCGTCGACGCCACTGAAGCCTTCCTCATGGACGCCCCCGAGCGCGAACGCACGACCTCAGAGGTCGGCGAACTCATCATGGAGCACCTCAAGGGCCTCGACACCGTAGCCTACATTCGCTTCGCCTCCGTCTACCGCGACTTCAAAGACGTCCGCGAATTCAAGGAAGAACTCGAAGGGCTGCTCAAGAACCACGGCAGCAGAACAAAGAAGTAGTTCTCAGCTTTCAGATGTGTTTTCCGGGTCTGATCCGCCACGGTCGATAAAACCTGGGATGCGACCCAGCACCTAGCCGCTAAAGAACGAGGAGCCCCAATGGCCGACACCAAAACCCACAAAATTACCCTCATCCCCGGCGACGGCATCGGACCCGAAGTCACGCGCGCCGTCGTCCGCATTCTCGAAGCCACCGGCGTCAAGTTTGACTGGGAGCGCTACGCCGCCGGCGCTGAAGCCTTCGAGATCCACGGCGAATACATTCCCGCCGCGCTCTATGAGTCCATCGAGCGCAATCGCGTCGTCCTCAAAGGCCCCGTCACCACCCCCATCGGAGGCGGCTTCAAGAGCATCAACGTCACCCTGCGCAAGAAGTTCGACCTCTTCGCCAACTTCCGCCCCATCAAAAATCTTCCCGGCCTCCCCACCCACTGGCCCGGCGTCGACCTGATCATCGTGCGCGAAAATACCGAGGGCGAGTACGTCGGCATCGAACACGAAGTAGTCCCCGGCGTTGTCGAAAGCATCAAGGTCGTCAGCGAGAAAGGCTCCACGCGCATCGCCAGGTTCGCCTTCGACTATGCCCGCAAGCACGGCCGCAAAAAGATCCACTCCGTCCACAAGGCCAACATCATGAAGCTCTCCGACGGCCTTTTCCTCCGCTGTGCCCGCACCGTGGCAGAAGATTTCCCCGATGTCTTCTACGGCGAGCAGCTCATCGACAACACCTGCATGCAGCTCGTCATGAATCCCTTCCAGTACGACACGCTGCTGCTTGAAAATCTCTATGGCGACATCGTCAGCGATCTCTGTGCCGGCCTCGTCGGCGGTCTCGGCCTCATTCCGGGGGCAAACCTCGGCACTGAGTGCGCCATCTTCGAGGCCGTGCACGGCTCCGCCCCCGACATTGCTGGCAAAGACGTAGCCAACCCTACCGCACTGCTCCAATCAGCTGTGCTCATGCTGCGCCACATCGACGAACCTGTCGCCGCCGACAAAATCCAGCACGCCATCGAGACCGTGTACGCCGAGCGCAAGACGCTCACCCGCGACGTTGGCGGCACTGCCGGAACCACCCAGTTTGCCGATGCCGTGCTCGCGGCAATGGGCTAGGATGCTGCTGCATTCGAGCCCATCCTCCTGTACACTGAAGTATCAACGGCCATGAAAAACAGACAACCAATCGGCATCATCGGCGCCACCGGAATGGTCGGCCAGCGCTACATCCAACTGCTTGAAAATCACCCGTGGTTCGAGGTGGCCTGGCTCGCGGCCAGCGACCGCTCCAGCGGTAAGACTTACGGCGAGGCAGCCAAGTGGCGTCTCGACACGCCGCTGCCAGACCGCATCGCCAAAATGCAGGTTTCCCCTGCCGAGCCAGACGGCGCGCCCAAAGTGATCTTCTCCTCCATCGACGCCCCCATCGCGCGCGAGTTAGAGCCGAAGTTCGCCAACGCCGGTTGTGCCGTGCTGTCGAACTCCAGCGCCTTCCGCATGACCCCCAATGTGCCCCTGGTCATTCCTGAAGTCAACGCCGATCACCTGCACCTGATCGAGGAGCAGCCCTCGCGCCAGGCATCCGGCGGATTCATGGTCACCAACCCCAACTGCTCCACCATCGGCCTCGTCATGGCTCTTAAGCCCATCGAGGAGCGCTTCGGCATCGAGCAGATCTTCGTCTCCACCATGCAGGCCGTCAGCGGCGCGGGCTACCCCGGTGTTGCTTCCATGGACATCCTCGACAACGTGGTGCCCTTCATCGGCGGCGAAGAAGAAAAAATGGAAGCCGAAACGCTCAAACTGCTCGGCAAGCTCTCCGGCCACTCCGTCGAGCCGCTCCGTGCCGGGATGACCGCCCATTGCAACCGCGTTCCGGTCGTGGACGGCCACACCGAGTGTGTCTCCATCAAGCTGCGCAAAAAAGCCACGCAGGAGGAACTGCTGGCCGCCTGGGCCGAGTTTCAGCCGCTCGCCGGTCGCAACCTGCCCACCGCCCCAGATGTGCCCGTGCAATGGGCCCACCAGCCTGACCGTCCGCAGCCCCGCCTGGACCGCAACCGCGGCAACGGCATGGCCGTTACCGTCGGGCGCCTGCGCCCCTGCAACCTGCTGGACTGGAAGTTCGTGCTGCTCTCGCACAACACCGTCCGCGGAGCGGCCGGAGCTACCATCCTCAACGCCGAGCTGCTCGTGAGCCTGGGCAAACTGGAACCAGCGGCCGCTGCGGTTACCCGCGCCTGAGGCGCCGGCAATCAACAATAGGAAGATTGGCATGAGCCTTGTAGTGATGAAGTTTGGCGGCACCTCGGTCGAGGATCCGGCCGCCATTGGGCGTACCGCGGCCATCGTGGCCGGGCGTGTAGCCATGGGCAAGCAGCCGGTTGTAGTCGTCAGCGCCCTGGCAAAGGTAACCGATCTATTGCTGCGCGCCGCCGACGCCGCCTCGCTTGGCGATCGCACAGGAGCACTCGCCATCAGTTCGCGCCTTCGGACCCGCCACCGCGACACTGCCTATGCGTTAGTAAAGAATCCGACCGATGCTGCTGCGCTGGCCGAGCTCATCGACGAAGAATTTGACTCGCTCGACGAAGTTCTCCGCGGCCTCGCCGCTATTCTGGAACTCACTCCGCGCATCTCCGACCTCATTGTCAGCTTCGGCGAGCGCATTTCAAGCCGTATCGTCACCGCCGCCTTCGGCGAACTCGGCATCGACGCCGCCCACGTCGACGCGCGCGAAATCATCATCACTGACTCCCAATTCCAGAAGGCCGTTCCGCAGGACCACATCATCGACAAGCGCGCGCAGGAAAAGCTCCTCCCGCTCACCGCCGAGGGCAAGGTTCCCGTCATGGGCGGCTTCATCGCCTCCAACGAGGCCGGCCTCACCACCACGCTAGGCCGCGGCGGGTCAGACTTCACCGGTGCCCTCATCGGCGGCGCTCTCGCCGCTGAAGCCATCGAGATATGGACCGACGTCGATGGCATTATGACCGCCGATCCACGCGTCTGCCCCGATGCGCTGCGCGTCAAAGTCATCAGCTTTGAAGAAGCCGCCGAGCTTGCCTACTTCGGAGCCAAGGTCCTGCACCCGGCCACCATCCTGCCCGCCGTCAGAAAAAATATCCCCGTCCTGGTCCTCAACAGCCGCAATGCTGCTTGCGAAGGCACGCGCATCGTCTCCCTCGCGCCCCATTGCAACAGCCCCTTCAAGTCCATCTCCGTCAAAAAGAAACTCAGCATCATTGACGTCGTGGCCAGCCGCATGTTAATGACCCACGGCTACCTGCACCAGATCTTTGAAATCTTCGACAAGCACAAGTGCCCCGTCGACATGGTCTCCACGTCCGAAGTTTCTGTCTCGCTCACCGTCGACTCGACCGACAAACTGCCCGCCATCGCCGCCGACCTCGGCAAGCTCGCCGACGTCAAGTATGAGGGCCAGAAAGCCCTCGTCTGCATGGTCGGCGAAGACATTCGCGGCCAGCACGGCATCGCTGCCCAGGTCTTCAACGCCGTCCGCCACGTCAACGTTCGCATGATCTCCCAGGGCGCAAGCGAAATCAATATGAGTTTCATGATCGAAGAAAGCGACGCCGACGAAGCCGTCCGCTCGCTCCATGCTGCGTTCTTCAAAAATCCCGACCCGGAAATCTTCGATGTCGCAACCCGAAAGCCGCTTCATACATCCAGTTCCTAGCCCGCTCACGACTCCACCGAATTATCATTCTGAGCGAGCGAAACGAGTCAAAGGATCTGCGGCTGTTTTTGGGAGCAATTGCGGAAACACAGGAAGTCCACCCCGGATCGTCTCAAGCTAGGAGCTAAAAAGAAATGCTCATCCTCGTACTCGGCAAAGGAAAAACCGGCAGCCTCGTCGCCGACGTCGCCCGCGAGCGCGGCCACGGCGTGCGCGCCCTCGACATCAACGAAAACGAGCACGCCTCTGCGCTCACCGCTCCCAATCTCGCCGGCGTCGACGTCGTCGTCGACTTCACCGCTCCTGAGGCCGCGGTCGAAAACATCCGTGCCGTGCTGGCCCTCGGTGGCCGCATTGTCGTCGGAACCACCGGCTGGTACCAGCACCTCGACGCGATGAAGGTCCTCGCCACCGAGCGGGGCGGCGGCCTTCTATATGGCACCAACTTCTCCATCGGTGTGCAAAAGCTCTTCCGCCTCACCGCCGAACTCGCCCAGCTCGATGGCTACAGCTTCTCCATCGACGAAACCCACCATACCTCCAAACTTGACGCCCCCTCCGGAACCGCGCTCACCCTGAAGGAGATCATTCTCTCCGTCCGCCCCGGCGTCGAGATTCCCGTCACCTCGCACCGCGTCGGCGACGCCAAAGGCGAGCACATCGTCACCGCCAAAAGCGACTGCGACACGCTCGAACTCCGCCACGACGCCGCCAGCCGCCGCGGATTCGCCCTGGGAGCCGTCCGCGGAGCGGAGTGGCTCGCCGGCAAATCCGGCGCATGGGAATTCCGCGAAATCTTCGGCCAGCTATAGCTGAAGGCCGCGTGGCGCGGTTTCCTGCTGGCCGCGCCTCCCCTCTCTCACGGTATACACTCTCTTTTGGTAGAAACTGCCGATTTTCGCGGCGTCGAAGTCCGCGCCTCGCCGGATTTCCAGCTATGCAACCGGATCTTCGACAATTTCTCTATCCGCAATCGAACGGAAAAGGCGAAGACAGTGAAGCGTGCATCCAATTTTCTTGGAACGGTTTTCATAATGGCAATGGCCCTGACGGCCGTTGCGCAAGGAGAGGTGAAAATGTCGATATGGGGACATACTGCTGAGGGTGTTGCCGTGCCGATCTACACGTTGAAGAACGCGCAGATCGAAGTCAGAGTTATGGCATACGGCGCTAAACTGGTGAGCATTCGCACGCCGGACCGTAATGGAAAAATGGCGGACGTGGTGCTTGGGTACGATTCGTTGCAGGACTACCTCAACGACACCAAGACGCACTTTGGAAGCGTCGTAGGTCGCTACGGAAACCGCATCGCCCTGGGCAAGTTTTCCATCGACGGCAAGAGCTACCAGATCCCCATCAACAACGGCGCCAATGCGCTCCACGGCGGACCGATGGGCTTTGACCGCTACGTATGGGATGCCAAGGAGGTCCCCAACGGCGTCGAGTTCACGCACGTCAGCCCTGATGGCGACATGGGCTTCCCCGGAACCCTGACCGCAAAGGTCAAGTACACGCTCACCGGCAGCACGCTGCGCCTCGATTACTCTGCCTCCAGCGACAAGCCTACCGTCGTCAACCTCACCAATCACGCCTACTTCAATCTGCGCGGCGATGACCAGGGAACCATCCTCGACGAAAAGCTGGAACTGAACGCAGACCGTTTTACGCCCGTGGATGCAGGCCTCATTCCCACCGGAGTACTCGAGCCGGTAGCCGGAACCCCGCTCGATTTCCGCAAGCCGGAGGTAGTTGGCGCGCGCATCGGCTCTGACTACGAGCAGTTAAAGCTTGGCGGCGGCTACGATCATAACTTTGTCGTCAACGGAAACCCCGGAACACTGCGCCTCGCCGCTATCATGACCGACCCTGAAAGCGGCCGCCGCATGACCGTCGACACCACCGAGCCCGGCGTGCAGTTCTATTCCGGCAACTTCCTCGATGGAACCTTCACTGGCCGCCACGGCGTCAAGTACGAAAAGCGCACCGGTTTCTGCCTGGAGACGCAGCACTTTCCCGATTCGCCAAACCACCCCAGTTTTCCCAGCACGCTTGTGCGCCCCGGCGTTACGCGCCACTCCACAACCACATTCACCTTCAGCACCGTCAAGGCAGAGTAGAGCCTTTCCATTCAGCCGCATCAAACACGAAGGGGACGGGCCAAAGCCCGTCCCCTTCGTGTTGACGTCCACCTCCGTCTATTTCACCTGCGCCTTAATCTTCGCCGGCATCTTCAGAAATTCATCCGGCTTCAGCGCCCGCGGCGTCATCCGCGCCATCAGAATCGCACCCTTGAAGTAGTACACCTGGTTGATCCGCACGCCCACCGATGTGCGTCCCGCGAATTGCGGCTTCAGGTCCAGCGTTCCCGAGCCCTGCAACTCGTCGCCCACATAGTTGCGCAGCACCTTGCCGTCATAGACAGCCGTTACGCGATACCACTGCCCCAGCGGGTGCAGCAACTTGCAGTTCAGCAGCGTCCGGTTGTTCGCGCCCGAGGAGGCAAAGCTGTCCAGGCACCCTTGCCCATTCACAATCCGAATCTCAAACAGCATGCGATTCTTGGTGTCCTTGCCAGTCGCCGGGTCCTGCTCCTGCAAGTGAAAGAACCTCTGAGCCTGCGCGCCATCCGCATCCGGACGGAAGATCACCTCCCACGTATAAGTGGAAGCGCCCGCAAGCGGATGAACAGGAACAAAAATTCCATCGTCCACCCCGTTGAACTTCACCGCCTTGCCGTAGGGCGATTCAATCACGTGCGGATGCCCAATCACCTCGGTCGCATGCCCGCCGATCTCCGCTGTCTGGTCAAAGCGCCACGTTTCTTCGTGCGGAGCTGGGGCAGCCGCAACCTGCCCGCTGGCGTTTGAAACAAAAAGCGCTGCCATCGCGCAGGCAAGAGAGAGTTGTCGGTGGTTCCAAAGCATCTTTGCGGGATTCCTTTATGTGTGGGGGCGAACTCAGCGCATAAAAAGAACCGATCTCCGCGCCGGAGCTATACTAACCGCAACGCTTGATCATTACCAAATCGGACCACTCGATTCAGACCCCAATCTGCGGAAAGGACAGCTCCAACCGATGCGCTCTTCGCGCGCTGCCAATTTTCTCTTGCTTCTTCCGTTCGTCGTCTGCATGGCGATCGAATCTCCCGCTTGTGCGCAAAACGGCGCAGCCTCCTCCACGCTGCCCGAGGCTAAAACTCCCGCCTACGAAGTAATCTCCATCAGGCCCAACAAATCCGCCGCTGAAAGCGCCGGTTGGCGCAGTGCGCCCGATGGCATCGTGCTCACCAACGCCCCCTTGAGCTGGCTGGTGCGTAGCGCATTCAACATCATCTCCGACAACCAGCTTGCCGGCCTGCCGAGTTGGGTGGACTCCGATCATTACGACATTCAGGCAAAGATGGACGAGCAGGCAACCGCGGCCTGGAAGAACCTCACACGGCAGCAGAAGGCGGAGCAACAGCGTCTCCTGATCCAGGCCCTTCTCGCCGACCGCTGTCAGCTCAAAATCCATCGCGAAACAAAGCAGCTCCCCGTCTACGAACTCGTGATCGCCAAGGGCGGATTGAAGATGAAGGAAGCCGCAACCGCGGCCGGGGACAGCCGCTTCTGGTCGGGTACCGGCCAGCTCGGCGGGCAGTCAACAACTATCGAGAACCTCGTTGACAGCCTGGGGAACCAGGTCGGCCGCGTCGTCATCGACAAGACTGGCCTCGGCGACAAGAAATTTGACTTCGACCTCAAGTGGACGCCCGACGATCAGCAGGGAACTGCCGACGCCGGCCCCTCCATCTACGCCGCGCTCGAAGAGCAACTCGGCCTGAAGCTCGTTTCCTCGCGTGGCCCGGTCGAAACCGTGGTCGTCGACCACATGGAAAAGCCGTCGCCGAACTAATTCCTCCTCGCGAGTTTGTCGCTGCATTCAAACGGGTAATCCGCACGGGGATTCAGGCTGATTTTTGCGCGGCGACGTTATAAACTTGGATTGTCATGGAAACTACAGGTTGCGGTACAGCTATTGTTACGCCCTTCCGGGCGGATGGATCGGTCGATGAGCCGGCGCTCTGGGCTCTCGTCAACTGGCAAATCGAGTCAGGCATTGACTTCCTGGTCGCCTGCGGCTCCACCGGCGAGGCAGCCACGCTCGAAGAAGACGAGTGGCTCAACACGGTCCGCATTGTCGTCGAGGCCGCTGCCGGACGCGTCCCCGTATGGGGTGGCTGCACCCACAATTCCACCAAAACCCTGGTGCGCCAGGCCAACATGCTTGCACGGATTCCCGGCCTCAGTGCAGTCCTGTCGGCCAATCCCTATTACAACAAGCCCACGCAGGAGGGCCAGTACCAGCACTTTCTCGCTCTCGCCCGCGCTGTCGATCCCATCCCCGTCTGCGTCTACAACGTCCCCGGCCGCACAGCCGTCAATCTTGAGCCGCAGACCGTCGCCCGCCTCGCCGCCGCGGCAGCAAACATTCAGGCCATCAAGGAAGCCAGCGGCAAGCTCACGCAGTTTGCCGAGCTCGCCCACAGCATGCCCCGCAGCTTCAAGATCTTTTCCGGCGACGACAACCTCACCCTCGGCGCCATTGGTGTCGGTGCCCATGGCCTCATCAGCGTGGCCTCCAACGAGGCCCCAGCCGAAGTGGCCCGCATGGTGCGCGCTGCGCTCAACAACAACTGGGCTGAGGCCCGCGACATCGAGCGCCGCTTCGCACAACTCTTTGAGGCCAACTTCTGGGAGTCAAATCCAGGCCCGGCCAAGGCTATTCTCAGCCTCATGGGCCGCTGTTCCGACCACCTTCGCCTACCGCTGGTGCCGCCCACCCCGGCCACCCGTGCGCGTCTCGAGCGCCTGGCCGGCGAACTCGGCCTGCTCAAACACGCTCCCATTCCACAAGGTCTGCGTTCTGAGGTTTTCTAGAAAACTGCCAGAAAACTTGAATTCAGTGCAAAGATACGAGCTTCAATCCGTACCTTTGCACTGAAAATCAACCGGATTCCAACTCTTGCTGCCAGCTCCCGTTTCCTCCGCCGTTCAGATAGCTCCCGTCCGCCGCCCCTCAATCTTTTTTTGTTCCCACAGATTTTTTGCATCCGCCGCGCAACTCCCCAATTCGTTCCGTGTCTAACATGATCGACGGCCTGTAACGACTCGAAAAGAGCGTACCTGCCGTTGTACGCGAATTCCGGCGACGGGCTCCGTACGCAAACGCACCCTGGAACGCCTTTTCTCTTTCTCTCTGCCGAGACGAGTTCAGCCCCTGCGGCTTCGCGCCCTCGTGTCCTCGCGCGTTCCGTTCCAGTTGCGCTTGCTCACTCGGCAGTCAGACAGTCTTGGTCGGTTCAGGAGAGAGGCAGGCAGTCCTGCCCACTCAGCGTTTGTTCTTCATCAGTTGCGGAGGCCCCGCAGAAAGCGAACTATCCGATATGTCTATATCCCCCAAGACACACCACAAGCCCCACTTCAAGGCTTTGACGCTGGCATTTTCTTTGCTCACTGCGGCCGCGATCCTCGTCGCCGGCTGCACCAGCGGCTCCATGCTCAACAACGCAACCTCCAGCGCAACCGGGCCCGCATTCGTCGTCGGCACCGATGCGCCCATGGCAAGCGTCACCTCCTTTGCCGTCCAGATTCAAAGTATCCAATTAACCGATGGCAGCGGAAATACCGCATCACTCATTAGCGGCACGCCCACCGTGGACTTTGCGCGCTACAACGGCCTTCAGTCGCTGCTCGACATGAACGACGTCCCTGTCGGCACCTATACTGGCGTCACCATCTCGCTCGGCACCGCGACCATTGGCTATCTCGACACCACAACTCCTCCCCCAGCCATCACCACTCAAACAGCAACCCTCACCACCAACACCATCAACATCCCCTTGAACAAGCCGCTCGTCATCACCAAGGCGGGAGCGCCCGTCGGTCTGCGCATGGACTTCGATCTGCACAAATCCATCCAGCTAGACTCCAACGGCAACATCACCGGCACCGTTGATCCCACATTCGACGTTTCCACCGTTGCCCGCACTGACACCGGCGGCTACATCGACGAACTTGTTGCCGCTGTCGTCAGCGTGAACGCGAACGGCCAGTCCTTCGTAGTCCAGGGCCCGCATGGCGAGCAGTTCACCATCTCCGTAAACGGACAGACCGAGTGGGACGGCAACGCCAGCCTCAGCACTCTGAACACCAGCAGCATCGTGCAGGTTTCAGGCCAGCTCGATCCCGCCGACCAGACACTCGACGCCGACGAAGTAGCTGTTCTTTCCGATAAGGGCTTCTACGCAGCCGGCCAGGTCACCTATGTCACCCCGTCCACCGGTCCCGCCACCAGCTTCGATCTCTACGTGCGCGGCTTGCTGCCCACAACCACCGGCATTCAGCTTGGCCAAATCGCTCAGGTCAACCTAACCGGAAGCGAGAACTTCACCATCTACTGGATGCACAATCCATTCACCCAGTTCCTCTTCAACTCAAGCGGAATGGTGGCTGGCCAAAGTGTCGCCATCGGTGGACCCGCATCGGGAGCCGCCAATGCAAATGCCGTCACTGTCAATCGAGTGGCCTTGCGCAACTGGGGCTTTAACGGCACCGTCGTCAACGGCAGCCAAAGCTCCGCCAACGGCACCTTCCAGATGCAGATCAACGGCTTCGCCGGAGTCCTGATCCCGCAAACAGTAACCGTCTATCTGGGCCCCAAGTCTGACTTCCGCTACGGTTTGGGCGCATTCGGCGACCTCGCCAACGGCTCGAACATCCGCGTCGTCGGACTGCTCCTAAAGAACCCGACCTCAGGCAAGTTAGTCCTGCTTGGTCGCCACGTGGACGGCCTCAACCTCAGCGATTTCACCACCGTCAACTACCAATAGACCTGAACGCTTGAACAGCATCTTTCGCGCCGAAGCCAAAATGGGAGGGCTTCGGCGCATTTTTTGTTTGCCCATAAAACGCCGCGCCACCGCCGCCTTCAAAACAAATCGGCAATCGGCGGAAACGTTAGCAGCAAGCTTATGCCAAGCAGGATCAGCGCGGCCGTGCAAACCGGCTTCAGTGAGATCATGCGCCCGCGCCACCGCCACTCCAGAATCCCCCACGAGATAAGCCACACCGCAATGGCGCACGTAGTTACTCCCGAAAGTGGGCCAGTAGGCTTGTAGAAGATCATCAGGCTCTTGATCGCAGCGGATTGATCCGCCGCAATTGCGAACAACGCAACCATCAACGAGCCGATGCCTGCGGCAAGCACCGCCGCCGCCCCGGAGCCAGTGGGGAAATCCATGACTTTAGCAGAAGTGGAAACCGGTTCAGCGTTCATTGCTATTTCCCTCAAAATCACTTTTCATAACTGCTGTCTCCAATGACTTCCCGCTATTACTTCCCGTTCATAAGTCGAATCGTCTCGCCGCCCTGCACTGGCGCGTTCTTGTTCAGCATCGCCCCAAAGAATCCCGCAATGCCGGCCGCAAGCATCGAAACAAAAACAAAGCCCAGCACTGCGGCATGAAGCTCCCTATGACGCCGCAGATTGCGCCCGTACCGGACGAACACCGCCGCGGCCATCGTGATCGAGATAGGCACTAGCCAGGCTACGTGCTCTTTCCACTCCATTCCGATCGAGTGCCAACCAATCGTGGATGGGCTTGCCATCAGCAATCGCTGCGGAAAGCCTGTCAGATCCGCGGTTCCCGGCGGCGGAACAGCCCGATACCACGGGTAAACAATGTAGGCGCCAGAAAGCACTGTAAGCCAGGCCAGCACGGCCATCACAATCAGATAAGTGCCGAGGAACCTTTCGTCTCGGACCTCAATCTGCGTCTGGCAAGACGGCGCATAGCGGCGGTATAACTCGACAATCGCCCCCGAGCAGGCCAGCAAATAAAGTGCGCCGAATCCCATCCCGTGAATGAGTGTCAGAAAACTGTGTTCCGTAATTTCCATTACTTATCCCAACCTTCCTGAAGTTATACGCTTGAAGTTATACCCTCGAACTACTGATTTACTAAATCGCTCCGTGCAACTTATTCCCCATCCCTGTAACTCTGCCACGAAAACAATGCGTTCCTTGCCGATTTATTGTCTTCTTTGCCCCACGTCCAATACATCCCCACATAGGCGTAGTTTTCCGTCTGTCCCGCAACAGAATGTCCGTAGCAAAACAGAAATTGCTCACCCGGATGATGCTTGAAGTGGTAGTACCCGCCCACGTCAATCAAAGTCGACGATTCGATCTGCGCCGGAGCCGCTCCCTCGCGTCCGTGCGCAAAAATCTCCGCCCCCAGCTCCAGCCTCTCGCTCAACTCCTTCTTCAACAGGAATCCCCCGTAAGCAAAGTTGCGAAAGTCCGTCTGCGGAACCACTTGATAACCGGCGCCGCCATCAAGCGTCCATTTACCGATGTTCTTTTGCGCCCACACAGGCAGTTTGTACCAGACCTTACCCACGCCAAGCCCATTGGTCTCGTCCCCGGTCGGCATCTCGAACATCGTAAAGCTGCCAATCTGAGGAAAGTGTTTCGTCTCCTTGATCCACGCAATCTTTGCGCCCAACTCCATGTCGGTTAACCCATAGGCCACGTTGCCCGTGCCCTCAGGCAGATAAACCGGATTGTTCAGTGGCGCAACCGTCCCCAACGGCAGAATTGCATGAAGCTGCACACGCGGAATTGCCCCCCAGTTAAATTCGAAACCCGGTCCAACCGAATCGACTTCCTTGGGAGTGCCGTCCATCCCGCCAAAAATATAGAACTCATAGTGATGCAAATCCACCGGCACCGGATCGTCCGTCTGATAAGGCGGCCCCTGCGCCCAAAGCCGCGGCGCGGCCAGGGCAAGCAACAGCAACAGTATTTGCCCTAACAGTTTGCGACGATCGTTCATTGTGGATTCTTTCCAACAGTGATGGTGATGTTCTCAGGGAAGCGCCATCTGCTCAGGACTATATATCGAACTTCGATAACAGGCAAGGCAAAATTCGCCAGGCGGCGATATATTAATGGTGTGAGAAATCATCAGCGCGAACTCTATTACGGACTGATTCGTATTCACGTGCTGGTCCACGCCTCTCACGAGTCCATCTTCGGGCTCGCAATGATGCACGAACTGGAACACCACGGTTATCGCATCGGTCCCGGCACTCTCTACCCGCTCCTGCACGGATTGGAACGGTCCGGTTTGCTCAAGTCGCGCCTCGACCAAGTTGGTGGCCACCGGCGGCGTGTCTACAAGATCACTTCCGCAGGCAGAAAAGCCCTGGAAAAAGTCACAGCCAAAGTCGACGAGCTTCACCACGAGTTGCACGAGGACCATCCGCGCAAGCTTCGTGACTGAACGCAGCCAACCTATCCAGCCAACTGTTTCTTCACCAGTTCGCTCACCGCACGCCCCTCGGCGCGCACGCCGGCCGTTTGCAGCTTCGCCTGCACCGCCTTCATCACCAGCCCCATCTCCTTGGGCGTCGGTTTGTGCCCGATGGAACCCTCAACTTCGGCCACGGCTTCGGCCACCAGCGTCCCCAGCCCTGCCTCATCCAGAGCCTTCGGCAGAAACTCCTCAATCACCACAATCTCCGCAGCCTCAATCGCCGCTAGCTCCGGCCGATTCCCGTTCGTAAACTGCTCGATCGAGTCGCGCCGCTGCTTGATCATCGTCGCCAGCACCTGCTCGGATTCAGCCTGCGTCAGCGGCTCGCGCTTCTCAATCGCCTTGTTCTTGAGCCCGTTCTTGATCAGCCGCAGCGTGCCCGTGCGCACCGCGTCGTGCGCCTTCAATGCGATTACAACTTGTTGGCTGACAAGGGCTTCCAGTGCGCCTGCATCGGTCATGGGTTACCTTCCTGAGATTCCAATTTTAATTCAGTCGCCCGGCTCACGTTTGCCATTCATTCCGAGGGTTGCCTGTAACAAGGGTACGCAGGCAGATTCGTTTTTATATCACGCAACTGATCTTGCCGGCGTCGCCTCCTGGCCCGAAACTTTTGCATTTACACAGCATTTACATAAGTGAGGTGAAAAACCATGAATCACATGTTGAAGACGATCGCGCTTCTGGGGATTGGGTTGATCTGCGCGCCAGTCTTTGGCGCGGAAACCCCTCGTCCAGGGACCGTGAACTATGTGGAAGGGACGGCATTTCTGGCGGGGAGGCAACTTAATCCGCACGATGTTGGCAGTGTCGAGATGAATCCCGGAGAGGTCCTCAGAACGGGAGAGGGCAAGGCCGAAATATTGTTGACACCCGGAGTCTTTCTGCGCGTGGACGACCACAGCACCGTAAAGATGATTTCGCCGGACATTACGCCTACGCAGGTTGAGCTCGAACGCGGTCGCGTGGCCGTTGAAGTGGATCAAATCTTCAAGCAGAACGATCTTGAGATCACCGATGGCGGCGTAACAACGCACCTGGCGAAGGACGGATACTACGAGTTCGACGCCAACCCTCCAACAGCCCTCGTGTTCAAAGGGGAGGCGGTAGTGGATGAAGGCGATGGAAGGTATCAAAATCTAAAGCAGCACCACGAGATGGCGCTTGCCGAAGGCGCACACGAAAAGTCGGCAGGTTTCAACGTCAAAGATGCCGAAGACGGTCTCTATAAATGGAGCAGCCTGCGCTCGCAGTACCTTGCAGAAGCCAACAACCAGATTGCGGGCGAATACGCAGGGGCCGCTGGATTCTATCCGGGCTGGTACTGGGATCCGTACATGTGGGACTATACGTTTATCGGCGGAGACCCGTTCTGGAGCCCGTTCGGATTTGGTTTCTATCCTCCCAACTGGGGTGGCTTCTACGGTGGCTACTTCGGAGGGGGCATCTACGGCGGACATCGCGTCTACGGCGGACATCGCTTCTACGGCGGCGGTGGAGGATTCCATGGCGGCGGTGGTGGAGGATTCCATGGCGGCGGTGGTGGAGGATTCCATGGCGGTGGTGGAGGATTCCATGGCGGCGGTGGAGGATTCCATGGTGGTGGCGGCGGACGTCGCTGAACTCCGTCTATGCTCGCCAAACCCAGGCTCCCGTGCCTCATCCTTTGGCCTTCCCCGCGGGTGGTTGCCGGCCAAAGGGTGGGATGCTCGGGACCCATTTGTCGCCCAGCACTGGAGTCGTTATCTGCCTTCAATCACAGTCCATCGCGAGCACAGATCGAGCAAGAATACTCGCATAACTGTATAATTATGTGCAAGTTAAATTAAATAATCCACACTCCTTCGCATCCCTTATCGATTTCACAAGTATCGATATCATGGACTTTAACAAAGATTTGCACAGAGATAAAATTCACATAAACCACAAAAAAGTGTATTCTGTGATTGTTGGCCGGCCCGCAATTCCTGCTCTCACCTCCATCCGGCCCCATAAGAGGAGAAAAAATGATTCGGAAGACTCGCTTGTTCACTCCGGGCCCAACCCCCTTGTTGCCCGCTGCCCAATTCGCCATGGCCGCGGCCGACATGCACCACCGCACCCCAGAATTCCGAGCCCTGTTCCAGAAGGTTCTTGCCCAGTTGAAGGTCTTCGTCGGCACAAAGAACGACGTGCTCCTCCTCTCCTCGTCCGGCACAGGCGCCATGGAGGCCTCGGTTTCCAATCTCACTTCGCCCGGTGACCGCGTCCTCGTCCTCACCGCCGGAAAATTCGGTGAGCGCTGGGTCGGTCTCGCCAAAGCATTTGGGTGCGAAGTCGATGTGCTCAGCGCGCCCTACGGCGAAACCTTCGATCTCGCCGACATCAAAAACGCTCTCAAGCCAGAGCATCGTGTTGTCTACATCCAGGCCACTGAGACCTCCACCGCGGTGCGCCACGATGTCGAGGCGATCGCGAAGATCGTCACCGCCACCGAATCTCTTCTCGTCGTCGATGGAATCACCGGCCTCGGCACCACCCACTTTGACGTCGACGGTTGGGGCATCGACGTCCTCATCGGCGGTTCGCAGAAGGCTGTCATGATTCCTCCCGGCCTCGCCTATCTCAGCGTCAGCGAGCGCGCTTGGGCGGTCATGGAAAAGTCGAAAAATCCCCGCTACTACTTCGATCTCCGCAAGGAGCGCAAGAACGCCGTCAAGGGCGAAAGCGCCTACACGCCCGCTGTCGCTCTCATCGCCGGCCTCGGTGCCGCTCTCGATTACATCGCCGGCCAGGCTGGCGGCGATCTCGAAAAAGGCCGCATCGCCCTCATCGATAACGCGCAGGTCAACGCGGAAGCAACGCGAGCCGCGCTCGTGTCGCTCGGCTTCACGCTCTTTGCTCCCACCGCGCCCGCTGCCGCAGCCACCGCCGTTGCCGTGCCCGAGGGCATGGACTCCGGCGCCGTCGTCAAAGCCCTCAAATCAAAATTCGCCTTGGTCACAGCCAACGGCCAGGGAGAGATGCAGGGCAAAATCTTCCGCGTCGCGCACCTCGGCTTCTTTGACTACCTCGACACAATCGCCTTTCTCGGCGCCATGGAGCACATCGCCAAAGACACACTCGGTCTGCCGGTTGAGTTCGGGCAAGCAGTAGCCGCCGCGCAAAAGGTCTACGCGAAAGCAGCAAAGCAATAGCAAGGTGAGCGGGGATAGCTCGCTATCCCCGTTCAGTCCGGAGCTGAAACCCAGGAGCTGTTTCCATGCCAGAACTAACTTTCGGAGAAAAGCTGCTCATCGCCCGCAAGCAGCTCGACCTCTATCAATACCAGATGGCCGACCGTCTCGGCGTGCACGCCAACTCCATCACCAAATACGAGAGGGGCGAAGGCAAGCCTCATGCCGCCGTGGTGCGGATGTTCGATCTGCTCTGCGAACAGCAAAACATTCGCTTTGACGAGTATCAATCCACGCAAAAGTTCAAGGGAGACGCGATGAAGATCGTACTTGCTGAAAAAGTTTCTCCGGCAACGCTCGCCGTGTTTGCGGCCGAGCCGGAATTGAATGTCCTCACACACGACCAACTGCCCGATGGACTCGCCGCAGCCCTGGCCGATGCCGACGCGCTTGTCGTGCGCTCCGCCGTGCAGGTCGACGACGCACTCATGGAGAAGGCGCCCAAGCTGCGTGTTATAGGCCGCGCCGGCGTCGGTGTCGACAACATCGATGCCGAAGCAGCCACCCGCCGCGGCATTGTCGTCATGAATACGCCAGGCGCAAACGCTGTCGCCGTTGCTGAGCTCGCCATCGGCCTCATGATTGCTCTAGCGCGCAAGGTGCCCGCTGCCAACGCATCAATGCACGCCGGCAAATGGGAGAAAAAGAACCTGCAAGGCGCCGAACTGCGCGGCAAGACGCTGGGCATTCTCGGTCTCGGCCGTGTCGGCCTTGAGGTGGCAAAGCGCGCCCGCGGCTTCGGCCTCGAAATCCTAGGCAGCGATCCATTCGTCTCAGCCGCCGTCGCGCGCGAGGCTGGCATCAAGCTGGTCACGCCCGATGAGCTCTTCGCAGGCTCCGACTATCTCACCCTTCATGTTGGCCTCACCCCGCAAACAAACGGCATCATCAATGCAAAAACTCTGGCGACCATGAAAAAGGGCGTCCGCATCGTCAACTGCGCCCGCGGCGAGCTCGTCGTAGACGCTGACATCATCGACGCATTGAACAGCGGTCAGGTAGCTGGCGCTGCGCTCGATGTCTTTACAGTCGAGCCGCTCAAGGACTCGCCTTACTTCGCCATGGACAACGTCATTCTCTCGCCGCACATAGCCGGTTCCACGGCCGAAGCGCAGGAGGCCGTCGGCGTGCAGATCGCCCAGCAGGTCCGCGACTATCTCAAGTTCGGCGTCGTGCAGAATGCCGTAAACCTTCCCTCGCTCAGCCACGAGGAGTACAAACAACTGGCGCCGTTCATCGACATGGCCGGCCGCCTCGGCGCTTTTCTCGCCCAGGCCGGCAAGTCCGGCATCGAGGCTATCGATATTGTCTATAGCGGAACGCTCGCCGAGGCGAAAACCGACTTGGTGCGCAATGCCGCCATCGCAGGCCTGCTCCAGGGTTCGGAGAACGTAAATCGCATCAACGCCGCCGCCGTCGCCCAGGAGCGCGGCATCCGCATCCACGAGGAAAAGACCGGGACCCATCGCGGCGGAGCTGCCAGCGTGCTCACCCTCGAACTCCACACCGCCAACGGCGGATCCCGCGCCAGCGCCACCGTCATTCACGGTGAGCAGCCGCGCCTGCTCGAGTTTGATTCCATCGACATCGAAACCCCGCTCGAAGGCAACTTGCTCGTCTGCCGCAACCTCGACGTCCCCGGTGTCATCGGCAGAATCGGCACCATCCTCGGCGAGCATGGAGTCAACATCGCAAACTTCACCCTCGGCCGCGAACGCGCCGGCGCAAAGCCAGTCAAGGCTCTCGCCGTCGTCCAGGTCGACGCGCCAGTTTCAGATACGGTGCTCACCGCCCTGGCAACCATCGAAGCCCTGATAGAAGCGCGCCCCGTGCAACTACCAGAACCAGGCTTCTAACTTCCAGCCCGAATCAATTCACCACTTTCAAACAGAAAAGCCACCGCGGCAAGCGGTGGCTTTTCCTGTTCGGAACAGAATCAATCAAGCCCGGCTCAAATAAGCCCCTTCGCTCGTATCCACGCGAATCTTCTCGCCCTCATTGATGAACGAAGGCACCTGCACAACCAGGCCCGTCTCCGTCTTGGCCGGCTTCGTCACGCTCGACGCCGTAGCCGACTTCAGCCCCGGCTCGGTCTCCACCACCGTCAACTCCACCGCCGACGGAAGATCGATGCCCACCGCCTCTCCATCGTGATAGCTCACCTTGATCTGCAAATTCGGCGTCAGGTATTCCACCGCATCGCCCAGCGTCGAGCCCTTCAGCACCGTCTGCTCGTAGTCCACCGGATTCATGAAGTAGAAGTCGTCGCCGTCATTGTAAAGAAACTCCATGTCCACTTCATCCACCATAACCTTCTCAATCGCATCGGCGGAGCGGAAACGGTGCTCGAACATTGCGCCCGACTTCAGGTTGCGAAGCTTGGCCTGGATAAACGCGCGCAGATTGCCGGGAGTGCGATGCTCAACCTTGAAAACCAGGTGGAGTTGGTCGTTGTGCTTGATGATCATGCCCGGACGCATTTGTGTGGCGGGAATCGCCATAAGATTTGGAACTCCTTGCTCGAATTGCGCTCTTTGCGCAATGAATTCTGGCCTTGGCCCAGCTTCCATTGTAGCCTACGGCCTTTTCGCCGGTCTTCCGCAGAAAGCCCGGCTCCCCTGCGCTCCCCTTCTTGTGTTCTCATCGATACCATGACGGCGAAAGTTCTTGCGCAAGCTAAGACCGCACGGGCAGCGCTGTTGTTGCTCTGCTTCCTCCTCGCCCTCAGTGCAATGCGTTCCGACCTGTTTCCCGTCTCCGTCGCCAATCCCGCGCCGCAGTTGGAAAGGGAAGCCGTACCCTTCGCTCTCATGGCATTGATGGCGACACTTTTAGCAGTCGCCAGCAAGGCCCGCAGGCCGCCCCGCAGCCAGGTGCAATCCTCCATCCTCATCGGCATGGGCCTCTTCGTTGCTCCCGCTCTGCTCCTTTTCGCCTCGCACGGCTTTGTCTCGGCCTTTACGCGCGTCGCCCTCTTCTCTCTGGTGCCGGTCTTCGCCGTCGCCTTCGAACCGCACATCGGAGCCGGCCTCGCATCGCAGAGCCGGGGCAGTCTACTGGCCGCGCTCCTGGCCATGGCCGGCACGCTCTTCGTCTTCTCGCTCACTCTTCCCAGCTCCATCGAATCTGGAGCCGCATTCGCTGCCGTCATTGTTGCCGCTGCCTGCGTCGCCGCCTCCAATTGCTACGCGGTGCGCGTGGCAAGCGCATTGCCCCGCGGCGGCCTCGCCCCGTTGGCCGCAATTGCCGGTGCCGCCGCCGCTCTCGGGCTGCTCGTCGCAAGTGCAACCACCGAGCGGCTCACGTGGCGTTTGAGCCTGACTGGTTCAAACTTCGCCTGGCTCGCGCTTGTTTCGGTGCCCAGTCTGTTCCTCCTCTTCTGGCTCATGCCCCGCATGACTGCCACGCGCATGACCACCCGCTTCGTCATTGCGCCGCTCATCGCCATCCTCATCGCCATGGCGCTCGACCGCCCCTCAGTGGGACTACGCACCTGGGCTGGCCTCCTCCTCGCCGCAGCCGGTGCAGCCTGGATTCTGTTCGCCCCCGATGAGCCTCCTGCGCCAAGTTCGCCCACGTTTAATCTGAATCTCGAGTAAATTTCAATGACAAAAGCGCAGACACGCTCCTGACCGCTAGTTGTCGAGTCCGCGCGCAATCCGCTACCATTACCAGCGAATCTGCACTGGCAATAACCCCCCTCGGAGTTCCTGATGCCTCAGTACATGATGCGCCGTATTCTCGCTATCTCATTTGCGTTTTTCTTCGCTGTTGGCTCTCTCACCTCTGCTGCTCAAGCCCCGGTGCCCGCCAACGCGCCCTATAAAGACGTAAAGTTGCCCGTAGATAAGCGAGTCGCCGATCTGCGCGGCCGCATGACGCTCGAGGAAAAAGCCTCTCTCGTCGGCGGCTATGGCTGGATGGAAACAGCCCCCATCGAAAGGCTCGGAATCCCGTCCATCAAAATGGCCGACGGCCCCTTGGGGGTCCGTTCCTGGATGGGTTCCTCAGCCATCACCAACGCGTCCGGCTCGAAGCTCAAAATAGAGTCCACCAGCTTTCCATCCGGTATCGCTATGGCTTCCACCTGGAACCCCGAACTCGTCGAGCGCGAGGGCGAAGCCATCGGACAGGAGGTCAAAGCGCTGGGTCGCGACATGATCCTCGGCCCCACCGTCAACATTAACCGCCAACCGCTTTGGGGTCGCAATTTCGAGGGCTACGGCGAGGACCCATATCTGTCCTCGCGCATGGGAGTCGCCTATGTCCGCGGCGTCCAGAGACAGGGCGTCATTCCGTCGGTTAAGCATTTCGCCGCCAACAACGAGGAGTTCGAGCGCCGCCGCATCGACGAGCAGATCGACCAGCGGACTCTGCATGAAATCTATCTCCCAGCCTTCAAAGCTGCCGTCCAGCAGGGCGGTGCCTGGGCCGTCATGTCGGCCTACAATAAGGTCAATGGCGAAAATGCATCGCAAAATGCCCCGCTCCTCCAGGACATTCTGCGCAAGGAGTTCGGCTTCAAAGGGTTCGTCCTCTCCGACTGGCTCAGCACTTATTCCACTGCCGCTCCCATCAATGCTGGGCTCGATCTTGAGATGCCTGGTGGACCACGCGCATTAGACGCGATCAAGCGTCCCGGCGCGGAAGGTTCCGGCGTCAGCGGCCTCTGGCTTACAACTCAAAACGTGCTTGCCGAAATCAAAGCTGGCCATATCTCGCAGGCCACCCTCGATACCAACGTCAGTCACCTCTTGCGTGTAATATTTGTGAGCGGCCTCTTCGACCACCCACAAGAGAAACTCGCCGGGTTGGACACGCCCGCACAAAAAGCTGCTGCTCTTGAGGGTGCAACCCAGGGCATTGTCCTATTGAAGAACGCCGGTTTGCTTCTTCCGCTCGACCCCGCAAAAATCCGCTCCATCGCCGTTATCGGCCCCAATGCCGCTATCGCCCGCACCGGCGGAGGCGGCAGCTCACTGGTTGCGCCCAAGTACGCAATCGCCCCGCTCGATGGAATCCGCACTCGCGCCGGCAACGACATCAAAGTCACCTACGCGCTCGGCGTCGGCATGGAAGGCGAGGATCCCGCGCAAGACACACCCGAGGCGCGCGCAAACCTGCTCAAAGAGGCTAAAGAAGCCGCAGCCCACGCCGACGTAGCCATCGTCGTCGTTGGCCGCAGCTCCAAGATTGAAGGGGAAGGCCACGACCTCACGACCATGGATCTCCCCGCCGGACAGGACGAGTTGATCGCTGCCGTTGAAGCGGCAAATCCGCACACGGTAGTCGTCCTCAACACAGGCAACCCCGTCACCATGTCGAGCTGGCTCGAACAAACTCCGGCCCTCGTGGATATGTGGTACGGCGGCCAGGAAGGTGGGCACGCACTCGCGTCCATTCTCTTCGGCGATGCCAACCCATCCGGCAAGCTTCCCGCTTCATTTCCGAAAAAGTTGCAGGACTCACCCGCCTACGCAAACTACCCTGGCGAGAATCTCAAGGTCAACTTCGCCGAAGGAATCTACGTTGGCTATCGCTACTACGACACCAAAAATATTGAGCCGCAGTTTCCTTTCGGTTTCGGCTTGAGCTACACAACATTCAAATTGAGCGGCCTCTCCATCACGCCCGCCAAAGTCTCCGGCCAGCAGCCTGTCCAAGTGAGCCTCAAAGTCACCAACACCGGCAAGCGCGCCGGTGCGGAAGTGGTCCAACTCTACATCCACGACGGCCACTCCAAAATCGATCGCCCCACCCACGAGTTGAAAGGCTTCACCCGCGTTGAACTCGCGCCCGGCCAAAGCAAGCTCGTCTATTTCAGTCTCGACCGAGCCGCCCTCTCCTACTGGAGCCCGGAAATGATGGACTGGACCGCCGACCCCGGCACCTTCGAGATACAGGTCGGCTCTTCGTCCCGCGACATCGCCTTGCGCGCACCACTCGTGCTCGCAAAGTAGCCTGGCTCGCGCATGAACCCACGCATACTCACAATTCCTCAACCTGAACCGCTGGTTTTTGACAGCGATGGCAAGCTACACACGAAAGTTCTTGCCGAAAACGCCGACCAGACTTCGCACTTCTCAATCGTATTGCAGGTCACTGAACGCAAGTTGTGCCAACGGTAGATTGCTATCCACGGTACGAATCTCGCCAACGTCCTCGCTCCATCGTGGCCCTGGAGGCGTACATGCAAGTTCAGAGTCTGCTCATCTCTCGCGTCGACCTGGCCTACATCGCGCTGGGAACCGTATTTGTGTCCTTCGGATTTGCCTCGTGCGTCGTGGCGGCTATCCGGCGGCGCAGCCAGGCAAGCGTCCTCCTCTGGCTCGGAGTCTGGAGCGGAATGTACGGGGTCAGCCTGCTGCTCAGGCAGCCTGCCGTCTTCGCCGTCTTGCCCCACTGGCTGCGCATCAGCGCACCATTCACCGTCAATGCCATCAGCTTCCTGCTCGTCGTCGTCGGCCTCCTAGTCTGGTCGGAGTTGACCCGCGGAAAGATGCGTTCGTTTACGCAGTTGCTGGCAATTGTGGGGGTGGCAATCGCGGTCGCTGGCATCGGCAAATTCATTGCAACGGGTTCCGCCAACACTCTTCTCCCCGCGAACAATCTGCTGGCCGTCTGCGCCCTCATCGCCCTGGCAGCCGTAGTCACGGTGCCAAGCCTGTCAAGCAAGTACCTTGCATTTCCGAATCGCATTCTCACTGCAGCCACGCTGGTGTTTACGGCCGAGGCGTTGTTCAGAAATGTGTGGGGCGGCCTGCGTTTGCCCTATATCGAGCTGCCCTTGCTCGACGAGACTGCATTTGCCTTTTTCCTCTTTTCATTTGCCTACGTAGCCGGAGAAAAGGTCTTCGCCAACGAGCGGCGCTTGCTCGCCATCGAGAGCGAACTTGAAGTTGCGCGGCAGATTCAGGCCTCAATTCTGCCCGCCCACACCCCGGAAACAGACGCCCTCCGCATTGCCACCTCGTACCTTCCCATGACCGCAATCGGCGGCGACTTTTACGAGTTTGTTGAGATCGATCCGCACCGGGTGGGGTTCCTCGTTGCCGACGTTTCAGGGCACGGTGTCCCCGCCGCGCTCATCTCCACCATGCTCAAGGTTGCTATGCAAACGGTCGTCCCGTACTCGGATAAGCCTGCGGAAGTCTTGTGCGGCTTGAACCGCGTCCTCAGCGGACAACTGCGCGGCCAGCTTATCTCCGCGGCGTATTTATTTGTCGACACGGATTCAAGCAAGGCGTGGTATTCCTCTGCCGGACATCCGCCGCTGCTGCAATGGAGAGCCGGAACCCTCCAGCCGATTCAGAGCAACGGCCTACTCTTCGGCGTAATGCCTGACGCCGAATATCCGGTACTCGAGATCGCTCTAATCCCAGGCGACCGCTTTCTGCTTTACACCGACGGTGTGGTTGAGCCGGAAGACGCGAGAGGCGAAGCCTTTGGAGACAAAGCCCTGGAGCGAGTGGTTCGAAAACATGCCCACAAGGCGCCCGCCGAACTGTCCACGCATCTGCTTGAAGAGCTTCGGCGATGGCAGCCCGCCGGCATCGCCCAGCAGGACGATGTAACCCTACTCGTGATCGATGTACTGTGAGGCCTGGCTCAGCGCAAATCCACGGCACCCGCAAAGGAGGTCGGTGCGCCTACCGCTGCGGCTCGTAAGGTTCCACGCGCAGAAAGTCCGAAAGAATCCCGCGCTCCTCCGGCGAAAATGAGCTCTGGTAGCGCGCCGAGTTCAGCACCGTCTGCCGCTGGTCCAGCGGAACCCCGCGCAGATCGTTGAAGGCGCGCTTCATCATCGTTCGCCGGTCCGCAGGCAGGGTCTTCCACTCCCGGCTCGAGCGGTTAATGCTCATCCGTTCCGAAGGTGTCAGCCGCTCCAGCATCTCGTTTCGCGCCAGCCTGCGGTCCCGCTGTTGCGTCGGCATCCGGTCCACGTCCCGCAACTGCTGCGCCAGCCGTTGCTGATCGGCCTGCGGCAACCGCCGAAAGCTCGGATCGTTCCGCAGCATCCGCTCCTGGTCCTGCACCGGAACATTCCTGTGCTGATTCAGCCAGTCTTCCAGATGCCCCCGAGGCGCCACTCTAGGATTCGTGTAACCTCCGCCCTGCCCGCCGTTATACACCGGCCGCCCATTTCCGGCCCCTGCATTTCCGGTACCTGGATTTCCTGCACCGGGATATGCAGGTCGATATGCAGGCCGATCAGCCGGCCGCGCCCCCGTCGCCGGACCACCGGCCTCAGGCCGCGCACCACCGCCTCGCTGCTGCGGATACGCCTGATACTGTCCCCTGTCTGGCAGTTGCTGACCCGCTCCGTACTGTGGCCGCGCCTGCCCTTGCGGCCCTTGCCGATACTGCCGCTGCGGCCGATATTCCTGCCTGTATTCCCGTTGCGCCGCCGGCCGCTCTGCCCGACGCTCCCCCTGCTGCCGCTGCCCAAACGCTGTCGCCGCCGAAACACACAAAGCTATCACCGCCGCGGCCAAAGCCACCATGCGCATCTTTCGCTCTATGTGTGCCCAGATCACAACTTTCTCCTTCGGCCCCAGACCGAAACCCGTCAATCCCTGGTCCCGCCCCCGGTCTCCGCCCCTAGTCTCCACCATTGTTATCGGAGATCGACTCCAACTGGTCCAGCAACTGCGCATTGTTATCCAGCAACTGCAAATCGTGCACCACCGCCGTCTGCGCCTGCGGCTGCGGTTGTGCCGCGTGATTCCAGTTCGTCACGCCCAGGTACGTTCCGCCTCCCAGCAGCATCAGCACCGTCAGCGCCATTGCCGCCAGCGGCCTCACGTGCGCACCCGGCCCATACGCAAACATTCCGCGCATCCGCGCAATCCTGCCTGCAAGCCACCCCGTCGGCACAGCCTCGCGCTCTTCCCGCATCCGCGCATTCAGCCGCGTCATAAAGTAAGGGCTCGGCTCCGGAGCATCCCACGTATCCATCAGCGCCATCGTCGCCTTCAACTCGGCCAACTCGGCCCGGCAACCATCGCACTCCGCCACATGCGTTTCAACCTCGGCAGGCACAGCCTTTGGATCAAGCAACAGATCCGCCAGCTTCAAATCCATTTTCGTGCAATTGTTCTTCATCGTTTTCATCGTTGCCACCCCTGCTCTCCGCCGGTTCCTTCCGGCGTGTCTTCACTTACACAAACTCCTTCAACTTCTCCCGCAGCGTCTGGTAGGCCCGGAACAGAAGCGACTTCGTTGCCGACTCGCTCAGCTTCAGCACATCGCCAATCTGCCGGTAATCCATCCCCTGGTACTTGTGCATCACCACCGCCATCCGTTGCCGCTCCGGCAGCGCCATCACATGGCTCTTGATCGCCGCCATCCGTTCGGCCGTCATCAGCCTCTGTTCCACATTCGGCTCGTCATCGGCCACATCCGGCGTCGTCCCCGTCTCCTCGTCCGGCGCATCCAGGTAGATCGTCTGCGCCGTCCGTTCGTGCTTCGTATCCCGCGCGTGGTTCACTGCCAGGTTGGTCGCAATCCGGTAGAGCCACGTCGTAAACCGCGCCTCCGCACGGTAGCTTTCTCTGGCTCGGTACACCCGCAGAAAAACCTCCTGCGCCAACTCCTCGGCCACCGCCTGGTTCCGCGACATCCGGTACAGAAAACGAATCATTGCGCGATGGTGTTTCTGTACCAGGAAGTTGAAGCTAGCCTCGTCACCCGCCGCCACTCGCAGCATCGCCGCCGCGTCGCTCGCCGGGTCCAGCTCCGTCTGCGCAGCGCGCGCCACCCCGCCGCTCTCCATCCGCGTATCGACTCGCGCCTCCGGCCCGTTCCCCGGCCGCGCCGCGCCTACCCCCAGGGTCGAGTTGTCCAGGACCATGGTAGCCATATCTTCTGGAACCCTGTTTTCCCCCCAAGGTTGCGCTGTTTCAGCAATTTCCTCACCACTTTCCCCGCTCAGCCCGTCCGCGCCCGCCGCCCCCGGACCGCCCCCCAGCGTCATCTCCCCTTCGCCCATCTCCCCGTTCGCCGCAAAGTCCCCCCTCCGCCCACCTGCCGGGCGTCCCTGGTGCCGGATTGATCTGATTCTCCACTGCATCGTATGAGCGCGGCCCGGGCCCCAGGGTATCCATCCCCCACGGCCTTCCATTTTTAGCAGCCGGCAAAAGTTGACCCTGAAGAGATGCCCCTCCAGAGTTGCCCCTCCCGCGGTTAGCCCTCAGGGGTTGGCCCTAAAGCCCTGCTGGTGTTACTCTACCCCATGGGATGCACCGCTCGCGCGGACCCCTCCCAGCCCCTCCCAGGGGCGCTTAACTCAGCGGTAGAGTGCCACCTTCACACGGTGGAAGTCGCAGGTTCGAATCCTGCAGCGCCCACCAAGATCAGATTCTAAGACATCCTAAGAATCAAGTTAAGCCGCTGATAAATAAGCGGCTTTTGTCTTTTTGTGGCCAATGAGGAATTGTGGAAGCCAACTCTTGGTGGGGGTATGTCTGGGGGCATATTTTTCGGAGTTGGGGGCATTTTGCCTAACAGCTTCTCGGGGCGCCCTCAATGGCCTTGACCGACACCGAGATTCGCCGATCCAAACCTGCAGAGAGGTCATACAAGCTCTCCGATGGTGGAGGTCTGCACCTCCTCGTCACCCCATCCGGCGGTAGGCTCTGGCGCTGGAAGTATCGATTTCAAGGCACAGAGAAGCAAATGGTTTTCGGTCCATACCCGGCTTTAACTCGTGCTGATGCCCGCGAATGCCGCGATGCGGCCCGAAAGCGGCTGGCCAATGGAATCGATCCCATGGCCGAACGGATGGCCGAGAAGACCGCCGTCAAAGAGGCCACGGAACATACCTTCGAGAAAATCGCGGAGTTATGGCTGGAGCTCTGGCATGGAAGCAGGAGCGAGTGTCATGCCGAAACGACCAGAAATCGTCTAAGAGTGAATGTCTACCCCGTATTGGGAGCCAGACCCATCGCGGAAGTCGAGCCGATGGAACTGGTCCAACTTGCCAAAGGGATTGAGGCCCGCGGCGCCTCAGACATGGCGAAACGCATTCTTCAGATTGTGGGAATGGTATTCCGCTATGCTGTGGCGCATGGCTACAGCAAGCGAAATCCCGCCGCTGAGATCCGACCCTCGTACATCCTGAAACCTACCCGCAAGATCAACATGGCGCGCATCGATGCCAAAGAACCTCCAGCGCTGCTCCGGGCGATCGAGGTTTATGAGGGACGACAACTGACCAGGCTGGCAATCAAGCTAATGGCACTGACCTTCGTCCGGACCAGCGAACTAATCTGCGCGCGCTGGGAGGAGTTCGACCTCGAAGCAAAGCGTTGGTCTATTCCTGCCAGCCGCATGAAAATGCAAAGCCCGCACATCGTCCCGTTGTCATATCAAGCCATTGAAGTGCTCGAACTCTTGCGGACGCTCTCCGGCACCCGAGAGCTCGTCTTCCCCGGTGAACAGAACCACAGGAAACCTATGTCCAACATGACCATCCTGAAGGCACTGCAGCGCATGGGCTACAACGGCCGAATGACCGGCCACGGTTTCCGTGGCCTGGCGTCGACCATCTTGCAC
>DATKWA010000013.1:0-27188 GCA_035529815.1 Occallatibacter sp.
TATGCGCCCGGAGCCGGTCTCCAACCTCCAGAATTGGCAGGACGAGACAAGCTCCTCGAAGAGGCAACTATCGATATGGATCGGGTGCTCTTGAAGCGTCCCACCAAGGGCATCATGCTGCTGGGCCTACGCGGTGTGGGAAAAACAGTCCTGTTGAACCGGCTTTATGGCACGGCGGAGGAAAAGGGATTCCGAACGGCCAAAGTCGAGGCACCGGAGGGAGGGATGTTGCCTCAGCTTCTTGTCCCCGAACTCCGCCAGGTTCTCTACAGCCTGGACCTCAAAGCCGCAGCTGGTCAGAAGGTTCACCAGGCGGCGGCGATTCTCCGAAACTTCGCTTCCGCGTTCAAGGTCAAGGTGGGCGACATCGAAATTGGGATCGACCAGGCTCGAGGAGAAGCCGATTCCGGCAATCTCGAACAGGATCTTCCGGTCTTACTGGTTGCCGTATGTGAAGCCGCCAAAGAGCGCAGCGTAGCGTTGGGAATCTTTCTCGATGAAGTGCAGTACCTGTCGCCCGAAGAACTAGCCTCGCTGATTGTCGCCTGCCACGAGGTTGCGCAACGGAATCTGCCGTTGTTCTTTGTGGGAGCCGGGCTGCCGCAAATTGCCGCCCTTGCCGGCAATGCCAAATCCTATGCCGAACGGCTCTTCACTTACCCGGAGGTCGGCCAACTGGATCTCGTTTCTGCACGCGCGGCGCTGGTGCGTCCCGCAAAGAACGAAGGCGTGGACTTTGAGGAAGCTGCGGTGGAGGAAATTCTGCGCGTGACCGAACGCTACCCCTATTTCATTCAGGAATGGGGCTTCCATGTATGGAACTTCGCACCCGGGAGTCCCATCCGGCGAGACTATGTGCAGGAGGCGACCCCAGGCGTCATTGCCCACCTGGATGCCAATTTCTTCCGGGTTCGCTTTGACCGCTTGACCCCGCTCCAGCAGAAATATCTTCGCGCCATGGCCGAACTCGGACCAGGCCCGTGCCAAACCGGGGACATTGCGGCCATGCTTGGCGTCGAGGCCAGAGCTGTCGCTACCGTGCGACAGCAGCTGATCAACAAGGGCATGGTATGGAGCCAGCGCCATGGCGAGACGGCCTTCACCGTGCCCTTGTTCAACGAATTTATGATGCGGCAAATGCCCAGGCTTGAAAAGCACGAGCCCAGACACCGCTCGCACTGATCGCGCGAGTTCTCAGGCCCAGGCGCGCCATCGCTACCAATCGGGCGGCAATCTGGGCATGCTTTGCGATCCCTGCGGTGTCGCCCCTTTGGTGATCTGCGCACCCGGCGATGAAGAGATTGCCAAACGGCATGGCGTCGGGAGCGTCAGTTGGGAAGACTTTCTGATTTCCGGTCCGGCGCAAGAGTCGAGCACCGCTGCCGGAGGCGCCCGCAGGGAAGGGAACTGAAGGGTATATTGAAGCCGCGCGGTGGCCCACCTTGGGGCCCTGGGCAGGGGAACGCCGGGCCCGGGGCGATCCCAGCCGACCACCTCTCACTAGCCGCAAAGCAGGCCACTTCCCGAGCGCTCCCCATCTCCCCTCCCGAAGGGGCACAGCTTCATCTTGCCGCTCCCTCTACCAGGAGGCCGGGGAGTAAAACCCCGCTCTGACCCGCTTTCAAGGGGTAAAGTCAGGCTTGAGCAAGTTGGTTACTGGCTGTACCTACCGGCCTCCAACCGTCAGCTGTGCATACGCTATCTATTCCGCGAAAAAACTCTGCTCTCTCGCCTCAGCCTGCTGCGACCTGCGTGGCTTCGTACAACTGGGGTTCGATATCGGGGTATTCGGATATCTCGTGGATGGATTTTGTGCGAATAGCCGCAAAATCCTCCTCCTGATGCAGCAAAAGGATGCCTTTGCGGGCTAGTTCCAGGAGCGCCAAGAACAGGGCGGCACGCGCTCTGTCGCTCGGCTGAACCCGAAACCACTCTTCGGTTGAGACAGCGGCGCGGGCCGGGATCGAGGCAAGCCTCCCACCGATCCAGCGCACCAGTTCCTCGACGGTTACATTGTCCCCCTCTGTCTCTTCAAACGACCGGGCGGCGCGGGCAGCCTCCAAGGCCCGGCCCGCGGCTTCAAGTACGTCCTGGACTGTGGGGGCCTCATCGTCCGCAAGGTCCAGCACCGTCTCGCCGCGCCCAGCCGGGGCACCGGCGCTCCCTGGCCGCGCTCTCCCTCCTCGATCGCGCAGGAACTCGGTGGCAGTTCGAAGGGTCTCATGGTCGAGAACGGCGCGCCGCAGTTCTTCACGCGGAGTTGGGCCTCCGTCATTCCCGGCCGGAAGCAGGCTCCGCGATTTGAGCAGCACCAGCCAGGAGGCGACTTCGACGAACTCGCCGCCCAACTCGGCATCGAGATCCCGGGCCGCTTTGACATAGGCCAGAAACTGACTGGTGATCTCAAGGACCGGAAGCGCATCGATCGGATACTCGTGGCGCCGGATGAGAGCCAGGAGCAGGTCGAAGGGCCCGTCGTAGCGGGGAAGGGAGATGCCGAGTTGGGCGGAGTTCTCCTCGGCCATTACGGCTCCTTGAATCCTTGCGGCGCCAGGGCCGGCTCCTGAGCCTGGCCTCCATCGAAATCGAGTCCCGCGGCAAATCCCGAAAAATCTCCCGCCGCGGACTGGGCCAGGCCCATCACCCGCCCGAGCAGGTCTTCGGGCGATGTAAAGGAGATGGTCAGCTCCCCCGGGGCCGAGATGCGGGCGCCGTCAGGAAGTGGGGAGCTGGTGCGGCGAGCGGGTGGAGGAGAGACCCGCCGCGGGCGCGCCTCACTCCGGAGGGCGTCGAGGGCTTCTACGACCCGGGACTTGCGCTCGATCTGGGCCAGGTATCCGCGCGGCCCCGCCATCTGGTCGAGCTTGAGAAGCAGGTCTTCGCGGCCGACCAGGGCGGCGTGGCCGATCCGGTAGCCGCCCAGGCCGCGCATCAGGTTGTTGGCCTGGCGGCGCTTCACGCCGAAGAGCTTTTCGATGGCCGGCCGGTCGAGAAAGGGGGAGGGGAGGGCAGCGATGGAGGTGCGGATTTTGTTGAGCTCGGCGTGCCATCGGGGCTTAGCAGGCATGAAAGCAATATACCATCGTCTATACGTGAATGCGCGGTCGCGCAAAATAAAAGTCAAAACTAACGCCCGATAATATATACTTCTCAGGCGTTATAGCGTATACTGCCCAAAACGGCCGTTTTCACCCTGTTTTCGTGCATTCAGGTAAAACAGTGCACTCTATTCCGGTAAATTCGCTTCCCGCTGAATCAACCCCGGCCGAGGCCCCTCGAGGCCGGCTCCGAGAGGAGAAGCCCATGGCCGAAAACCCGACCGCCACCCCACAGTCCGAGCCCCAGATTCTGCCCCCGGCCCCGTCCGGTCTCGCCCTGCCTCAGATTGCGCCCGCGGGCCAAGCGGAGCTGCCCCCGTCCGATCCTCCCTCTGACGGCTTGAGTCTTCCGTCCCTGCCCGAGGATGATCCGCTGTATGCGACCGCCCAGGCGGCGGCAAAGTACGTGGGCGCCGCCAAAGCCAAGGCCACCCTGCGCGCCTATGAGTCGGACTGGCGCGACTTCGCCCAATGGTGCCAGGCGAACGGGTTGACCTCGTTGCCGGCCACCCCGTCGACCGTCGCCCTCTATCTGGCTTCGCTCGCCAGCCCCCCCGCGGGCGTGAAGCCGCTGAAGGCCGCCACCATCACCCGCCGGCTGACTTCGATCAATACTGCCCACAAGGCGGCCAAAGAGGATTCTCCGGCCACCATGAACCATCTCCTCGTGGCCGATACCCTCCACGGCATCCGCCGGACACTCGGCGTCGCCCAGACCAGGAAGAAGCCGCTCACCCGCGACCGGATCGTAAAACTCCTCAACGCGCTCGAGGGGCCGATCGCCGGCGCGCGGGACAAGGCGCTTTTATTGACAGGCTTCGCCGGCAGCCTGCGCCGCTCGGAGCTGGCCGCCATCCGGGTCAAAGACCTCAACTGGCACAAGAAGGGAGTCACTATCCACATCCCGCGCTCGAAGACCGATCAGGAAGGCGAGGGCAGGGAAGTCGAGATCGTGCATGGCCTCCACGACCGGACCTGCCCGGTGATGGCTCTCGAGAACTGGCTCAAAATAGCCTCGATCACCGACGGCCTGGTCTTCCGCCGGGTGGGCGAGCACGGCAACGTGGGCCCGGCGCTCAACAAGGACTCGATCGGGCGCATCGTCAAGCGCCTGGTGAAACGCGCCAAGCTCGCCGATCCCGGGTCCTATGGGGGACATTCGCTTAGAGCGGGCTTTGTGACCGAGGCCTCGGCCAACGGCGCCACCGACCGGGAGATCATGAAACAGACCGGGCACAAGTCGATTGCCATGGTCCATCGTTATGCCCGCGAGGACCAGAAGGACCGGCAGACGGCGGTCGGCAAGCTCGGGTTATAAAGAGAGCACAGAAACAGGAGGTCCACGTGGAAGAAAGCTGGGAACTGAAACCGAAGATCGAGGCGCTGCTGGTCGCTTGCGACCGCCCGGTCTCGCTTGCGGCGCTGGCCGCGTGCCTCGGAGTGACCGAAGACGAGGCCGACGAGGCGTTGCGCGAGTTCGAGGCCGATCTCCTGGGCGCCGACCGGGGCATCCAGGTGCGACGGCGGCCGCACGGCGTGCGCATCGAAACGAAGGCTCAGTACGCCGACCTGATCGGGCGCCTGTTGCCCGAACGGCGCTCGAAACCCATCACCTCGCAGGCTCTTGAAACCCTGGCCATCATCGCCTTGAAGCAACCGGTTTCAACCGGCGACATCAACGCCATTCGCGGCGTCGAGAGCGCCGGAACCGTCGAAACGCTACAGAACCGCCGGCTCATCGCCCGTTCGGCGCGCCTCGGGCCCCGCCGCGAACGGATCTGGCGGACCACGCAGGCATTTCTGGACACCTTCGGCCTCTCCTCGCTCGATGAACTCCACGCAGAGGGCCGGATGGAAGAAGTCTTCGCCACGGTCTACGGCACCGAAGTTGGCGCCGATCCATCACGGGACGAGGAGATCGGGGCAGCCAAAGAAGGATGAAGCGGTGCAGCGATCCGTGTGACCAGTAGAGGCAATGCCAAACGGCTTCGGACGCCAGCTTTCCCTGCCCCGGAGGCTCTAACTTCGCTGTCCCTATTCGCGCCCTTCGTCCCCTTACCAAGCCGGAGAGACCAAAACTCCAGCCGCTCCTGTGGATCGAAGATGCCCAGGGAATAAGGCCGCGTTTCGCTTTCCGATGGCGCCAGAATTTCCATCTGGTACGCTCCGGAGCGAACCATTTCGCGGGCTCGAAGAAGTGCTTCGGCGAAGATGCCCCGGATGGCTTCACAAAAGAAATGATCCAGCAGCCATTGGCGTTCAGCTCGAGAACAGGGAAAGCGATTGATCCCGCCGTGGGGACCCAGACCAGCTGACTCGAACGGGATTTCGAAGCCGCGCGTCCCCGCGCTCAAGCGGGTGTGCCGACAGTAAAAACAATGCGCATCCCTCCAGCCCTCCATGGAATTGCGAAAAAGAACCAGCGCAAATGCCGCGGTCTTCGCCTCCTCGGAAGACGGCGGAATGGGCTCGTCGCAAACGCCGTCCAGGCGCCGGGCGTATGCGCCGAGCAGCCGGTGCACGTCCGGTATCCTCCTCTGGAGATGGCGCCGATACGATTTGTAGCAAGCGGCGTTTCTCCTTTCCCTGTCAAAACAGCTTTCTTCATCCTCCCAGAAGACGCGCGCGCCGAAGCATGCACTTAGCAGCGATCCCTCCATCAACGGCTGGCGGTTCAATCTGATCGAGCCTGGCGCCGGCCGCCTTCCGGCCAACTCCAATAGCGGTAGGACCGGCGAATCGATCTGGGGCATTTTTGAGGCGCCAGGCAGGGGACGCGATTCGGCTCTCGGCAACCCTGCAACCCACCTATACCAGGTTGCGATCTTGGCGATTTCATGGTGTGGCCCAATGCACGGTGAGTCCATGATCACAGCCGCTTCAGCCAATGCTCTCTTGCAATGTGGACAAGCAAAAGGCGTCCGCAGAAGGCGGCTCTTAAAGGTGGTGGGAATCTCCTTGTCGCAATACGGACATCCGCGGACGAGCATGCCGCCGTGCACGGGGCAATGGGTGACCGTGAGCAGCTGAAACACTACGGTGTGATACGCATACGTCAAACATTCCCGGCAGAACCGCATCTCCAGACAGGTCTGGCTCGCGACCGCGCTCATATCCAGCGTGGCGCGGCGCCATTGAAGATCGGACAAGTGTAAAAGCCGCCGTAATGATTCCTGCTCAAATCGCCGTTTGCCTTCCTCCCCGCAGATTAAGGAGAGTGCGAAAATATTCTCCGCTGGCAGCTTGATTGTATGGACCAGATCCGACCGGGACGGCCTGTTCAACCACAGGAATCGCTGCGTCAGGCACCACAGGGATTCATAGGGCCGCACGGCCTTATTGGGCCACGCGAGGCCGGCCACCCCTACCGGCCTCTGGCGCTGCTCGGAATCAAAGAGATGGCTCTCATGTGCCTTCTATATGCGGTCTTTTCGACTTCACCGGCAAGGTCCCCTTGCGTAAGTTCCTCCTCAACCATGCGGTCATCGCTAAAATTACGAAAGATACCTTCCACGGTCTTGGCGATGTGCTCCATGGGGACGTCGAGCTTATATCCGGGGCTATGTGGCCCCATCTCGGCAAAAATGCTCCATAGCTCCCGGCTGTACTTCGCGATCCTGAAACCGCCCTCGAAAGCGTGCGGGAAAAAGTAGTGCGTATAGCTGATGCCGCTCTGTTCCGGCCATTCCGTGTCCGCGTCGTATCCGTCCAAAACAAACCTCAGCTCGTCGGCATTGCGGATGCCGCGGAAGGGAGCGTCGCGCACCATGAACCTTGCGATCAGATGGATATCGCCGGTCTGAATGAACACTTCATGCTGATAGGTAAGTTCGTGCGATCCGACTGAAATCACCGTGAGTTGATACCCAAGGCTATCCAGAGCATTCTGCAGGTTGCAGATCGTCCTATACTCCGGATCGCGCATATCCTGCGCCTCGTCGATCATCAGCACAACATGGTTGCCGCCAGCGTTTTTCGCCCGCATGGCATAGAACCGCGCCAACCGATCCAGCATGATATTGCGGTTCTTGCTCTTCCCGTATCTGTGACGGCTCGCCTCCAGCAACTCCTGGAGAAGCTCAAACTCGGAGAAGCGGTCGTGACGCTTGTAAACCATCCTGAAGAAAGGCAGCTGCCCGTGATATTTCTCCGACAGTCGCCTCTCTACCCAAAACCGTACCGCACGGCTCTTGCCCAGGCGCGACACTCCGTAGATGTAGCCGCCGGTCACGCGGCTATCGATCCATTCGCAGACCGTCGCAATGAACTCCTCGATCGGCGGCGTGTATAGCGCATATTGGCCGCGCACGAGCGGGTGATCCAGGCTCTCCGGCAGTTGATAGATCAAGTTCATGGCTTAACCATTGATCGCCTTACGGCGGGCGGGCATTTGAAGAATCCTCTCGACCTCGGGTCGAGATACCCGAGCCTGGAGGCTCTCAGCCTTCTCTATGTCCAGACCGCTCGCCTGGGCAGTTTGTAAGGGTTCGGGTGCCGCTCCGGATCGAAAGTCCTCGCGGTGCTGGGTAAACAGCCTGCGGATTTCCAGGTACAGAGGCGGTACTGTTTTGCCCTGGCGAGCCATCCGCTCCAGGTATTCGAGTAGCGCCATCACGGGATCACTCCGATCGAGATAGTTCAGCACCCTCCTGCTGACCAGCGAGTTAACGGCCTGCCGCATCTCCAGAGTGTGGGGCGTCAGATGCCAGGGCGGCGAGGCGCGCATGATCCCCAACTCCGCCCCGTTCTCGGAATAGGCTCTGACCGTCCGTAGATCGCGGCGATTGATTTCTATGGAAAGCTTCTTGCCCAACAGCTTGTACGATTTCTTCAGAACGTCGCTGGAGTACTTCACGCCATAGAGAGTGATATAGGGCCTGCGCCCAATATCCATGCTTCCCCGAACGACAACGACCTTGCGAAAACTAAGTATTCTCTCCACTCTGGAGCGGTCGGCCTGCCGTGGCCAGCGGCCCTCCTTTGCGCACAAGGAATCGAGATATTCGAGAGGCGTCCGATAGCCGAGCGAGCTATGGGGCGTGCTGTTGAAATTGGCGATCAGCACGTCAACAAGGTCTTCGAGGTGTTCGAGCTGAATAGAGTACTTGATGGCCGCAGACGCAGGGTCCTTCCTGCGAGAATCCTTGGGACTGCTTCCGGTCGTGTTGGGAAGGCGATGAAAGCCGCCCTCTTCCAGAGCTCCAAAGAAGCGCTCCACGAAGGGGCGATCATTGGGATTGTGGCGCGGCAAGACAACGGTGTGCCCGTCCACTACGTCCTCGATTGTGCTCACCACAGGGCCGGAGAGATTGGCCATGCCGCCGTCAACACTGAATTCATCCCAGCAAGCCCCGAGAAGCTTCTCGTTGTGACTGGATGGAAAACCCGCCCCCTGTGCATACTTCATGTTGGGTATCAGTGGTACGCGGGGCTCCCATTTACTCAGCGAATGCATGACCGCTTCCAGAATGTCGTCCTTGTTGCACTCTTCTCGAAGACTCAAGTGATAGCCAAGAATTGCCCGCGAGGCAACGTCCTTGATCACGACGAGCCACAAACGATGAAGGACCTTCGGGATCAGCTCGCCGAAGATGGAGGGAATCAAGATGCAGAAGATCGCGTCAATATGGTGTGCATCGCATTCAACACGTTCAAACGGATGAAAGACTGGCCGGGCTGTTCCGTCACCGGTCTGGAATGTTTTGGCTGCGCCGGAGCCGAACCTGGCAGCGGTGGCACGCGTAGCATTTTCTTTGACGAGATCGCGGACGTATTCGGACAGTGCCCCATAGGCAAGCTTTGCGGTGTTGAAGGGATACTTGTTCCCGACATCCAAATTCAGTTTTCGGCAGCGTTCCAAGAAGCGTTTATGGAGGCTCTTTAGCGGAATCCGGCTTTCGTATATCTGCTTTCTCTTGGCGCGTTTCAGAATCTGTTCGTCGATCAGCTCTCTCAACTCTGGGTATGTCCGGAGAAGCTGGATGAATGCGCCCGACGCGCCTGAACCAGAGGAACCATCAGCCAACTCAACGACAGTATGCCGGCGATAAGGCGCAAGGCGGACCCATGGGATGAGTGCACGAAAGCCAAAGATTCGCCCGTCGGGATGGATCCCCAAAGATCGCTTGAGCCAATGCACCGCCATCCTGGCGGAGATGCCAGTCTCGGACTGAATCTGACTGCGCGGCGCCTGATCCAGCAGGAGCTCAATGGCGCGGCGCCGGGCCGCAAACTTCTCGAGCCTGCCCGGATTCTTGATGGCCTGTTCGTCGACCTTTGGCCATTGTTCCAAGCTGAGGTGAGCACGATTTACGGCGTCAAGAGAAAAGCGCTCCACGTTCCCTCCGTCGAGGAAGAAGCAGAACTTGATGGCGGAATGCTACACCTGAAGACCGACCAGCTGGAACAATAATTTGCCTGAATTGCGCACCTTGTTCATTATTTGCCGGAAAATATTTCAGGTAAAAGATAGTACATATGCGGACGTCTATCCATTTAATCAACAACTTAAAGAAGAAACGTCGGAGCATGTTTTACCTGAATGGACGTCACTAGGAGAATCCTCTTGGGATGATAGACGCCGCTCAATCCGCCCCGGAATTCGAGCCCGAGATACTGCCCCCGGCATTTGGCCATCTGGCCCTCACCCGGATTGAGGCCGGGGGTGCAGCTGCTCTGAGGCTTCCGGACCTCCCGGCGGACGATCCTTTATACGAGACCGTCCAGGCCGCCCATCAATATATGGAGGAGGCCAAGGCCGCGGCGACCCGCCGCGCCTACTCCTCGGACTGGCGCCACTTCGCCCAATGGTGCGACCAGAATGGCCTGGCCTCGCTTCCGGCCACCCCCTCGACAGTCGCCCTCTATCTGACCTCGCTCGCGAAACCCGCCGATGGCGAGAAACCGCGCAAGGCGGCCACCATCACCCGCCGTTTGACCTCGATCAACGCCGCCCACAAGGAAAAGGGGCTCGATTCGCCGGCCACCATGAACCATCGCCTGGTCGCCGACACCCTGCACGGCATCCGCCGCCGGCTCGGCGTCGCCCAGACAAGGAAGAAGCCGCTCACCCGGGACCGGATCGTGAAGCTGCTTGGATCGCTCGTCGGTCCGATCGCCGCCGCGCGCGACAAGGCACTTCTGCTGATCGGCTTCGCCGGCAGCCTGCGGCGCTCCGAACTGGCGGCTTTGAAGGTCGAGGAGATCACCTGGCACCGCAAGGGCATCACTCTTTTGATCCCTCGCTCGAAGACAGACCAGGAGGGAGAGGGCAGGGAAGTCGAGATCCTGCTCGGGGTGCACGACCAGACCTGCCCGGTCATGGCGCTCGAGAACTGGCTCAAGATATCGGGCGTCAAAGCCGGCCAGGTCTTCCGCCGCGTCGGACAGCACGGCAACGTCGGCGAGGGCCTCGACAAGGACTCGATCGGGCGGATCGTGAAACGTCTGGTCCGGCGCGCGAAGCTCGCGAACCCGGAGTCCTATGGAGGACACTCGCTGCGTGCCGGTTTCGTGACTGAGGCAAGTGCGAACGGCGCCACCGATCGGCAAATCATGAAGCAGACTGGACATAAGTCGATCGCCATGGTCCACCGCTACGCGCGCGAAGATCAGAAGGACCGGCAGGCCGCGGCCGGCAAGCTGGGACTCTAAACTGGCATGATCAGTGGATGCAAGTCCCACCGTGGCAAGAGTCCAGGCCCCGTAGCTTGAATAGCAGGAAGAAAGGAAACTGAGCATCCTGAAGCCTATTGACGAAGCCATCTACAAGGATGGTGAGCGAGTCCCCGGGCGGTGACTAAAATTGCCGAATTTATAATTGAAAATATCTGAATATATTGGCCCCAAGAAAAAGAGATGAGCTTCAGAGGCTACATACTTTATGGAGATAGTGAAACGGCCATCTTTGTTCAATCTTCGGACGGATACGGGGATGCGAATATCTCTGAGCAGGCCGAATTCACAAACCCTGCTTAGTCTGAGCACGTAGTCGTGGTCTTCTGCCAACTTTAATTTTTCATCAAATCCACCGACTGATTCGTGGAATTCTTTCTTGCAGAAGATGCAGAAGCCGGGCGCATGGGGGAAAAAAGTTTTCGTTGTCCGAAAATATAAATTAACCGCTCCGTGCAGGAATCTATCAATTCGTCTGTCGCTTAGAGGATCAATCAAACATGTGGCGACGGAAAAATCGTGTTGTTGTATTTCCGCCATGGTTCTTTCCAGAAAATCCGGCGGCAGGATCACGTCGGCATCCAAAAAAAGCAGCCATTCACCCTTAGCGGCTTTAGCTCCGCTGTTGCGGCCACGAGCTGGCAATCCACCCTTGACCACCTTTGCGCCGGATTTCGAAGCAATCGACCGTGTGGCATCTGTCGAATTGTTGTCAGCTACCATAACTTCAAAATCATTGAATGTCTGCTCTTTAAGGGACTTCAAAAGATAGGGCAGGAATCTTTCTTCGTTAAAGGTTGGGATGATAATACTTAGCATGTGGTTTAGCCCAAGCATTTAGCCCGGAATCTCCTTTTTCTGCACCTGTTCCATGGAATTCTATCGCTCCTGAGGCAGATTGCGAGGCCAAAACAACGTTTGTCCCGAAAAAGCCAGCGTTTGCGGAAGAAAAGCCGAGCGATTCGCTGCCGTCCTTGCCTCGCCCGCCTCATCGAGAGCCCTCCAAGTCATTTGCGCCGACACCTATCCATCCTCCTTTGCCCTCCGTGATTCGGATTCGCGGCGTTGTGGTCGGTCGGCTAGTTTGCCGGAAGCGGCAACAACGCGATCCTGCGCAACATCGCCGCGAACCGTGCTTTCGTCAGGTGTTTTTCCGCCAGCACCAGCCAGTAGTGCCGCGCATGCTTTACCAGTCGTCGGCCCGTCTTCACCAACCGCTGCTGCAAGCTGGTCAGGGACCACTTTGAGATGCCGGCTGGAAGAGCCAGCCTCCGTCACAAATTCCCCAGGTTGTAGGCAAGAATGCTGAGCCACAACCGGATCTCATTGCCCCGGAACCGGTGGCAACTCAGCCGCGTCATCTTTACAGCCCGCTTGCCTTCCTTGATCCATTGCTCCGCGTTGCCACGCCGGTTGTAGAAGTGGACAACCTTCCGGTTCGCGAGCTGCGTGTTGGTCACGATGAAGCCCAACCGTGGGAACAACTTCCCGGCGTGGAACTCCACCTTGGCCACCACCCGGCGTACCGTCGTCCAACTGGATGCCCGATAGAGAAAGCCCTTGTACCAAACAACTGGTTTATGAGCCGGACGGCCTGCCGGCCGAGTCAGCAGCTCCGCGATATCCCGCAACAGGCAGTCATTGGCAGGAATCCGAATCGCGTACTTCGCTCCACGCTCTTCGAGTGCTTCGTAGATGTCAGGCTTGGCAAAGGTCGCATCAGCCCCGAACCAGACCTCCTTGCCCAACTTATGCAGTCGCTCGACCTCCGGCAGCAGAAGCTGCTTCCAATCGTCGACGCTGTGAACGTTGCTCGGCCGCAGCTTTGCGGCCAAGCAGTCGCCCCCGCTGTTGAACAACAGCAGCGGTGATAGCGGGTGGATGCATAGTGTGTGTTGTAGGCGCTTTGTTACTGCTCGCTGTAGACCGGAATCTTGGTCGAGTCCATGTCCAGCACCGCCCGCCATGACCTTTCCTGTCCTTCGGCCTTTGCAATCAGTTCCCGGTTCATGGCCGCAAGGCCGCTAAGGTTCGCAGCTTGCGTCAAAACCTGAGTCTCAAACCAATGGCGCCAGGAGGGCAGAGCCGCGCCGCGGTCGCGAATCTTCTCCGAGCCAATCAGGCGGAGGGTAGGGTCACGGGAAAGACGGTCGGCGTCGTTGAGGTCTTCATATCCTGTCAGGCGGCTGTAGATCGACTGGCGCAGCAAATCCGGCAAAGGCAGTTGCGTGTTCTTGCCGCGACGATTATCGGTCAGGTTGTCGGAGATGAGTTGGCCGAGCCTGAGCCGCTCGTCCAACTCCCTAACCAGCAACAGGCCGGCGTCGGAGGTGATTCATGATCCCTGAAAATCAACCTTAAGCGACGAGTTGAAAGAGAAGTGAAAAGGCGGGTTTTGTTTCTCACCCATTGGGTTCGTATCTCCAGAACGCCGTCACCGCGCTTGTACCCTCATAAACATTGACGATTCAGACGGTCCGAGGATTCAGAATTATCATTGAAAAAGGAAATACGGGCTAAAGGAGGCACGGTGTGGATCAGACGTGGGAGCTGAAGGCGAAGATCGAGGCGCTACTGGTCGCATCCGACCATGCGGTCGCCATCCAGGCTCTGGCCCAGTGCCTCGATGTCACCGAAGATGAGGCCGATGAGGCGCTCCGTGAGTTCGAGGCCGATCTGCTGGCCGCCGACCGGGGAATCCAGCTTAGGCGCCGGCCGCACGGCGTCCGCATCGAGACCAAGCCCCAATACGCCGATCTGATCGGCCGGCTGCTTCCTGAGCGAAAGGCGAAGCCCATGACCAGCCAAGCGCTCGAGACGCTGGCGATTGTGGCATTGAAGCAGCCTGTGAGCACAGGCGACATCAACGCGATTCGCGGCATCGAGAGCGCGGGAACGGTCCAGACGCTGCGGAATCGGAAGCTGATCGCTCGTTCACCGCGCCTGGGCCCGCGGCGGGAGAGGATCTGGCGGACCACCCAGTTATTCCTCGACACCTTCGGCCTGGCCTCGCTCGATGATTTGTACAAAGAGGGGCGTATGGAAGAGGTCTTTGCCTCCGTCTATAGCGGGGAAGCGGGCGCCGAAGAGGGAGAAGCTTTCTCCAACAATGCGTTGACTGGGGATATCGAAGGGCCTTGAACCGGCATAACGCTGGGTGCCAGCGCTACCTGCGCAGCAGTTGCTCGACACGCAAGCCATCACGAGTTACGAGTCTGGTGACACTGACTGCACTCGATTAGCTTCCGATTGTCTTCCATTCGTTCCCTGGTATGATGCGCTTCATAAATTCGTCGAAGAGTGGGACAGTAAACGCAGTGTCTCCGTGGGTTGGGCTCCAAATCATGCCCTTCGCGATCAAGCCCGCGCGAGTCGGACCCAGTGACTGCACAGTTCGTCCCAGTTCGTCGGCAATGTCCCCGGATCGATGGGGCCCGGGTCCGAGGTCGGCCATCGCCCGGAGGTATTTTTTCTCGCTGGGAGTCAGACGATCAAATCGAACCCGGAAGAAACTCTCATCAAGAGCAGCAACTGCCTCGTCCGAAGCATTCAGTACGTCGAGTCGCTTGATCGGACTTTCCGCAGCGATGTCCCACGTATGTTTGCCCCATTCCTGCAAGAAGTATGGATACCCCTGTGTTTTCTCAATGATCAGCTCGACTGCCTCCTCCAGGATTTCGGCCCCTTCATTCTGAGCGGGCCTGACGATGGCTTCTCTGGCATCGGGGGGATCGAGCGGCCCGATCTCTGGAAAATCGAATAGCCGTTCCGCGTAGGATTTGGCCTCGCCCATCCGGCCACGCAATTGAGGAAGGCCGGCGCCGACGACCGTGACGGGCAGTTGCTCCTGCGAACAGCGGTGGAGCGCGGAGATCAGAGCGGCCATTTGCAACTCTTCAACATATTGGAGCTCGTCGATGAAAAGCACGACGGCAGTTCCCGCTGCTTTCCCTGCAACTCCGACTTGCTGCAGGAGGGCCGTTAGATCTCCCTCCAGATCGCCATTGTCAGCCAGGCCCGGCTCAGGTTCGTAATCCAGGCCGACTTCGATGTCGGCGTAGGACACCTTGAGCTTGCTGGCAAACCCAGCCAGGGCCCGAAGTCCTCGGATCGCATAATCCCTTGCGGCCTCCTTCTTGCTGAGGTGGAGCAGGGCGAGCCTGAGGGAGGGGGCGAGCAGTGCCGGAAGCGAACGGTTCTCTGGCGCCTCGATGCGGACCGTGTTAATCCCCGCAGCCTCGGCGTCCTTTCGCATTTGGTCGAGGAGCACGGTTTTGCCCACGCCTCGGAGACCGACCAGCATCACGCTCTTGGAGGGCCGGCCCAGACGGAGCCTTTGCAGACGCACTGCCACATCCTTTCGGATGGCGCCGCGGCCAGCCAGCTCGGGAGGGGGACTCCCGGCACCAGGTGCATAGGGGTTGCGAATTGGGTCCATGTATAGGAAGGTTAGCACAGTTATGCGTTTCTTGTAACTTTTCTAATTTCCCTATACACCGGCTTCGACTTCCTCTCAAGCGCAATTCCAGCCCCAGCGCGAGATCTGGCTGCAGACCGGCTATCGCTACGGCGCAGCCGCAGCCACTCTGGATCAGGTTGCTGCTACAGGAATCACTCTATGAAAACACTATTAGGAGGACAACCACGGGAGTCACTTTTTGAGTTCTAGGAACGAGGACCGGCGAACATTGGACATCTTCGAGCGACGAGCGACAACGAAATCTGGGAAATTGACCCCCGTCCCTTCGGGTTGCGGCGGAAATCGATTGTGCATCGCCGCTGCTGCGGCTAAAATCATCTGCCTATGTCGAGCTCATGCGCTTACGGCAGTCCATCGCCTTCCTACGCCAGGCCGCCTGCGTTCGTTAAGAAGACATGTTTCTCCTCGCTCCGGCTGGCCGCGCTCGGCCTGATCCTGCCTTTTCTCTGCACTTCCTGCGCCGATCTTTCCGCCGTCGCCAAGTTTGCCGCGTCGGCCAAAGGCGCCTCGGCCGGCTTCTCGGACATTGCCGCCGACTTTGCCGGCTCGGCCACGCGCCGTTCGCTCTATGTCAGCGATAAGGAGAAGCCCAATGTCCTGAGTCAGGCCGAGACTTACAAGGCACAGGAGCCGGATATGCTGGCCGCGCAGAAAGTGCTGGTCGATTACGTCGCGGCCCTCGCCGCCATTTCGACGGACAGCACGACCAGCCGCGATGCCTCGGTTCAGGCCACGCAGGCCGGTCTCCAGAAGATCGGCATGACTGCCAACCAGGCGACTGCCGGTGTGGGGCTGGCCACCAAGATCGTGGACGCTCTGACTGCTGGATATAGAAGCAACAAGGCGGGCAAAGTAATCCATGACTGCAATCCGCAGTTGCAGGAATACCTGAAGGGCCTGGAGCAGATTGCGGGCACGGACTATCCCCTGGTTCTCGCCACCGAGAAGACTTCAGCCGAAGGCTATTACGGGGACCTGTTGCACAAGTACGGAAAGAAGGAACCTCTCGCCGCGGTTACGATTCGCCTGCAGATGCAGCAGGACCTAGAGGCGATCGCAAAGAAGCAGCAGGCCGCGGCGGCCTATGTGAAGATACTGACCGATATAGGCGAAGGACACCAGAAACTGTATGACGAAGGACAGCACATGAGCAAGAAGCAACTAGGGACGATCGTTGAACCGTACCTGGAAGATATCGCAACGCAGAGCGCGAAGGTTGCAACGGCGTACTAAACAGGTGTTCCAGGAGGAACAGAGCAATGTCCTTTTATTCCGATCAAGCGACGCAGTTCCAGCAGATAGCTGCCAGCATCCAAACCCGGCTCACCAACGAAGGTTCGACCCTGGATGCCACCACCTACACTAGTCTGGAAGACCAGCGAGACGCCCTGCTGGACAATGTGAACGCGATGGTCACCGCGGATATTCAGGCGACGCTGGCTCAGCTAAAGCTGGATCAGCCGCGCCTGGCGCAATGCACGGCCAGCCTGAACGCCGCAGTCAAGACCCTCCAGAAGTTCGACCAGATTGCCGCCGTTCTGGCCGCGGCCGTCACTCTGGCAACGGCCATTGCGTCCGCCGATCCTGGAGCGATCTCCAGTGCCGTCGTAGGCGCAGAAAAGGCCGTGACTGGCATGCTGGCCAAACCCAACGTCGTGACAATGCCCCAGACCGCAGCCGCGCCCGGAACCGAGAGTTTGACTGGGACCGTACTCGCGATCGCCGCCTCGGACGATTCCGCAGAGCCCGGAAGCTAGGCCCATACCCAATAATTAATGCTGGCACTGGGCAACCCACCACAATCTCGACCGCTACCTCGAGGAGTACATCGCCGCCGGCATCGGCCAGGACCGCAAAGGGCCACTATTCCGGACAACGAGGTGGCGCACCGGCGAGCTGACCGGCAATCCCCTGGTCCAGTACGACATATGGCGGATGATGCGCCGGAGGCCCGGCGAGGCCGGCATCAGGATCGAAATCAGCTGCCACACCTTCCGGGCAACCGGGATCACGGACTATCTCCGGAACGGAGGCCAGCTTGAGGTTGCCCAGCAGATCGCCAACCATGAAAGCGCCCGCACTACCGGGCTGTACAACCGGCGCGACGACGAAATCTCGCTCAGCGAGGTAGAGAGGATCCTGATCTGACGCGAAGCGCAAAAAGGGATACCTATCCTATGGGACGCCTTGAGAAAACGCGCCTACGGGCATCCTGGCGAGTCATTTTTTCAGCCTTTTGGGGAAGAATTGAGGTTTCTGGACCTTTTTGCACATTGCGCAAGCGGATGCTGAAGTCGAACTGGCTGGCCGATTTTACGGCAACTTCGGCAGGCCGCCGGGGCAGTGCATCTTCCACAACTCGATCCAGCCGCTGATTACAAAGTCGAGCAACTTCTCGCAGGAGTCCCAGTCAGTAGAAGGCTGACTGTCGGCCCACTAGAATTTGTCGTTGCGGACCCCAAGATTCGCAGGCCGGGGATGGATCGCCTCGACTTTGTCCCACAGCGATTTCAATAAGGTGATCCGCTCTCGCCAGAACAGCACGCTTGCCGAGAGACTTGGTCCACCTTTTTCATCGCGTTCGAAGGCAAGATAGAAGTAGAGCACGCCGGAGCCCTTGAAAGCGACCTGCTGGCCGAGGTACATGGCCTCCGGCATCTGTAACGCGCCGTTATAGATTCTTACCGTTTCATTCGTAAATAGGAATACTTCAACAAATTCAGGCAGCTTCGAGCAGTTGGATGATGTTTTGGATGGAATGGTCGGCTTTGTGGAAGGCGGTTTCGAGTTTGCTGCTGGGGCGTAGGGCGGCAGCGGGCTGATGATGAAAGAGGCTGTTGGCGAGCGGGCCGCATAGCTGCTTGTGGAAGAGGATGAAGAGGAGCGCGACCTTGGTTCCTTTCTCCGTCAGCCGATAGGCGTATCGTTTTCCGTCGCGGGCGAGCAGCCCATGAGCCTTTAGTTTGCGCAGGTCGTAGCGGAGTTGATTGAGGCCATAGCGGTCCGCGCCGATGCGGAAACTGGTGAGGATCGCCTCGTGGATTTGGCGAGCTGTCCAGCCGGATACCACCGTGCTGCTGTGCATCAGCACTTCCATCAGGCGGATCATGCGGGTGTCGTGGATCTTGATGCCGGGGTACTTTGCCGATCCAACAGCGATGGGCAGCGCCAGCCGTTGGAGCAGCGGAAAATCGACATGCACGTTCAGCCATTGGGCCTGGAAAGCGGCAAACCGGCCGGTGACCGCGAGCAGCTTTTCGCGCACGGCGGCGAGATGATCCAGGCCCTTCTTCAAGCCGAAATCGGCCAGATTGTTGGAGCAGGCCTCATTGCGCAGATAGGTCGAGAACTTCTCGTATTGCTTGATGAAGGCGTTGCGATAGTAGGCGCGAAAGATGTGATGGCCATGCTCGATCTGTTCGACGACCGTGTTCAGCTTGCCCTTCAGCTTCCTGGTGACGCGCTGCCCGAAGACCTCGGCGATCTTGTTGGCCGTCATGCGCCACAGGCCGATTTCACAGCCGCGCTCGAAGATCCTGTGGATGGGAAAGTTGCGCTTGAAGATGAAGTTGCGGCAGTATTCGATCTGGCTGACGGCATAGAACCGGCGCAGGTTCATCGCCTCCCGCTCGCGCTTGGAAAACTTCGGCCCCAGGATAAGCGTCCAGTACTCGAGCCGCTTGCGGATCACTTCGGACGTAAAGCGATCCGCGGCGGCTTGCAGAGCCTCCGGGTCGGAGACGGCCAGGAAGGCGTTGTCGTTCTTGCGGAAGCCGACCTTCTCGCGGACTAACTCTTTCTCGATGAAGTTATGACCGTTGAGATAGTAAGTGGTCTGAAAGGGAAAGAACGAGGCCGCGCGCATCACCATCGGCCCCAGCGTCTCGTCGCGGATGTAGAAGTAGTAGTGCGTGAAGCGGCTCCGCTGGCGAGCCAGGATGCGGTAGTTGGGATCGGCGGTGGCAAAGCGAGGCACTGCCGAGCGGAACGTCTGGCCCTGTTCCATGCTTTTCAGGATGAAATACACGCCGTGCCGCCCGGCCCGTTCCATGCGGCGCAGCGCAGGACGCACATAATCCTCTTTGCGCACCTTCGGCTCGGCCCATTCGATGGGGGCGTGGTTGCGGGCAAACGCCTCCACCCAAGCCTGATACTCGTTGGTCCGCCGCGACAGCACTTCCTTGCCGATCACCGGCTCGCCGACAACGTTCTGAAAGAAATGAACCACCTGCCCCGGCCGGGACAATCCGCTCAGATAACCGTTGATCACAACCCGGTCAAAACAGTGGTATACAAAGAGCAGCAGGCTGCCAAACAGCTTTGTGAATGTCTCCACCGGTCGTCCTCCTCTGTTCTTGTCCAGACAGCAAGATCATCGGACAGACGACCGGCGGAGGCAAATTTCAAATATCTTTGGCTAGCTTTATGTTGGCGGCCATTGAGAGCTTAACTGAATCGTCCTTTAGAGTTGCCAGCGGCTGCTGTGACGAGGCCGCTGCTCTGCCTACGTTCGATGACTGAGTTTGGCGCACGTAGGCTGAAGTGTCCGCGCCCGAGCTCTGAATACGGGAAACTGCCGCCATTGGACTGCCTCCTTTGGTACATAAGCAGTATCGGCCTTCGCAACTCGATCTTCAAGACGTCCAACTTTGAGACAATACGCGAATTGATAGGCATCTTCACGTTCGGATAAAACGCGCGAGGCACTCACGAGGAATTGTGTTCTCTTTCCCAGTCCCTAGAAGTGCTGCACGACAGGAATGAAGATGCCGAATCGCCGCATGTTAATGCTTCGCCCGAGTCGTTAGGCGGCTAAGCACAAACTCCCGGAAGAGGTTGTCCAGCATATTTCCTCCAAGATTGCCAAATCCGTTGATGAGCACAAGGTTGACGCCTCGCTCCTGGGCTGGGAAATAGGCATTGGATAGCGCCGCGGCCGAAAAATCGCCGAGAATCTCAGGGAAGTTCACCTTTTGAGTGCCATTATCGCCGCGCGTCACGAACGTCGATGCGATCGCATGAAATGCTCTCGCCTTCGTGCTGCCCTTGTCCATGATGAAGTACCGCGGATCGGTATGAAAGATGGACGGAAACACTGCCCGGGTCAGCAACTCTCCTGAAGCGTGGGTTGCATATGCGGCCGCGTAGCGTTTTCCGTAACCGTCTATCCCACCCCCAAAGCTGGGGAAGACGTTTCTATATTGCTCAATTCCCGCAATTGCTCCCGTTGTCAAAAACGTAACTGGGTCGATCAGCGTCCGTGCTGCCAGGTGGTATTTCTGTTTCGGCAGCATTGAAGGAGCATTCCAGTCGAAGCTCGAGTAGAAGTTCGGAAAGACCTTGAGCACCCGCTGTTGCTCCGCGATTTTGACCTGCTCGATAGAGGCGGCTTCTTCGTCCATTACGATCACGCTCGTTGTGGCCGCGACAACACGAAGAACCACATCCGGCACGATAACCGGTGCTTCCGACCGCAGTGTGATCGGTTCCGACTTAAATGTTGTCATCCCATCGCGGGAGACCTCTACGACGTACGTGCCCGGTTCGAGATTTGCGAAATCGAACTGTCCCATCGCGCCCGAAGTCATCTGGCGCAGAATCGCTGGTGAACCTGTTATCGATAGCTGAACGCGAGCATCTTCGATGACGTCGCCGTTCGTATCCAGCACTGTGCCTGAGATGTCGGAGTCGGCGATCGATGATGTGCTCTGGTTTTGGCAATCTGCGGATGGGTGATTGAGGACTTGAGCGTGCGCCGAGATGTTCGACAAAGCGGATGTAGTAATGCACACAAACAATAGCAAGAGCTTGCAGCTACGAGCCAACCTATTCACCTCCCGATGGAAACGATGCCTGCCATATGGACGCGCGAATGGCGTAAGCGGAAGCCGTTGAAGGCACAAACTCCGCAGCTTAAGCGACAAGGGCTGCTATTTGCGCGGGCCCGATTTCGAGTGCCGGGTGGTGAACCTGAAGAAAGTCTTCAGCTTCATTTAAAGGTGGGTTTACGTGCTTTTCACACTTGCGTATTGCTGCGCCAATAGTTTTGGGGACATCGCATCGTGCAGATGGGCCTCAGGGCATCCGTTCGGATGCGCCGACGAACCATACACGAGTTGAACGGAGGACATCCATGCGACGCGCACTCTTCCCGCTTTCGCTCACTTTGTTTCTGCTATGTACCCTGTTGGGTACTTCAGCAGTTGCGCAAACCGCTACCATCTCAGGCACCACCAGCGATTTGAGCTCGGCCGCCCTGGCAGGAGCCGAGATTCGCCTGCAGCCTACGGGAATGCGAACTGTTTCCGACAACCAGGGCCACTTTTCGCTGGCCGGGGTGGCGCCAGGCAAGTACACATTGACGATCTCCTATGTAGGCTTTGCGACCTTACAGTTGCACGTGACGGCTGCCGCAAACCAGGTGACCAGTATCCCCGCGGTTCTTCAGGTGGCCACGCAATCTCAGCAGGTGCTTGTCACGTCCTCACAGGCGAGCGGCGACGCCGAAGCAATTAACCTGGAGAGATCAACCTCGAACATTCTCGATGTGCTTCCGGCCAAAGTCATTACGAGTCTTCCCAACACCGGCGTCGCCGCTGCGGTCGGGCGACTGTCCAGCGTCACCACGGAACGCGACGAGGGTGCTCCCAAGTACGTTCAGATAAGAGGAACCGAGCCGCGCCTGAGCAACACCACGATTGATGGCATCGAAGTGCCATCACCAGAGGGAGGCGTCCGCAATGTCAGGCTCGACACCATCCCCTCCGACCTCGTGGATTCGGTGCAGATTTACAAGACGCTCGAGGCCGACCAGCCAGGCGACGCCATCGGCGGCTCGGTGAATCTCCAAACCAAAATGGCCGGCGAGGAGCCAACCTTGTCCGTCTTTGGCACTGGTGGGTTTACTCCCATTATCAATACCGTCCCTGTCGGCGGCTTGGGCGTAACGGCGGGAAGGCGGTTCGGAGTGGCGAAGAAGCTGGGCGTGATGTTTAGCGGCAGTTTCGATTACAACGGCCGCGGCATCGACGACATCGAACCGCTTCCCATCGTCCAGGCCGGCCCTGCCCAGTTCTCTGACATGGACATCCGCCAGTACTATTACGACCGCCGGAGGGGCGGCGGTGGCCTCGATCTCGAATACAAACTCGGTCCCAACTCACGGCTCTGGGCGCGTAGCCTTTTCTCTCAGTTCGACGACTGGGGTCACCGCTACGATTACGCCCTTTCTACCGTCCCGAACGCGAATTCGACGAACCCGGTCGGGGGAGAGCACAATCTCTACACCGAAAGGCGCCTGCAAGGTTTCCAGATTGCAGACTTGATCCTGGGCGGCGACCACGCAGCAGGCAAGTGGTCGGCCAACTGGGAGGCGTCGGTGGCGCGCTCGGAGATGAAGAACCCGATCAACGGCGGTGAGGCGATCAACTCCTTCGCCGTTAAGACCACGACTCAGAGTGCGCCCGATCCGAACAATCCCGGACAATACATCTACTCCCCGGCCCTGGTCACGCCCAGCAATTGCCAGTACACCGGAGCAACCGATCCGCACCTGCCCCAGTTCAACTCCGCCTGCTATTCGGAACTGTATAACACCGATCTCTATTCGCTCCAGAGCATTTCCGATACCTTCCACGGCAAGGCGTCGCAACTGAATCTTCAGGGATCTGCCTCGGTGAGCCGCAGCTACACATGGAACTCGCATGTCGGGCTGCTCCAGTTCGGCGGATGGTTCAGCAACGCCCACAAGTTCGACGATTCCTACGAGTACGATTACACCTCCACTGCCTTGGTCAACAATCAAAATGATCCAACGACGCAATACAACAACGACTCAGGGATCAGCATGACCAATTTTGTGGACAGCTTCCACAACGGAAACTACTATAACGGCGCCTATAAGTTTGGCCACGGCATCGGTTGGGAGGCTTCAAACAAATTTCTGGAGGCTAACCCTGGCGATTTCATGATGACCACCACCAAAGGCGGCAACAGCAACAACTTCGACTTGGTGGAAAAGATCAGCGCCGGCTACATCATGAACACCCTCGATTGGGGCCGGTTCAACCTGATCGCGGGCCTGCGCTTCGAGGGAACAAACGACACGACCTATAGCTTCGACGCCACGGGCGCCAGCAGTTCCCCGTGGATTCGGGGCGGCAACTCGTATGTCGATCCGCTGCCCAGCGCCTCGCTGCAGATCAAGCTCGATAGCGAGTCCGATCTCCGCCTGGCCTACGGACGTGGCATCTCCCGCCCCGACCCCCAATACTTGACGGCGTCGCTGGCCGAGGATGCTTCTACCTTCCCCCCAACGATCACGGTGGGCAATCCCAAGCTGGTGCCGGAACACGCCAACGACGTGGACGTGCTCTACGAGAGATTTCTCCAGCCAATTGGGATGATCCGCTCCGGGTTCTTCTATAAGAACATCTCAGATCCGCTCGTTACGGAACAGCGCGGGCCGGGACCGGACCCGATCTGCACCTCCGTCAATCTGTCAAACTGCTACGTGGTTCAGTCGCAGAATGCGGGCAGCGCCTATATTGCGGGCCTCGAGTTCAGCTTCGAGCAGCACTTCACGTATCTTCCTGGGCTGCTGAGCGGCACGGGCCTGATCGCCAACTATAGCTGGGCCACCTCGCAGGCGACCGACGTGAATCCTGGCAACAGAACCGACAAACCCGCGCTCCTGCGGCAGGCGCCCTCGTGGAACATCATGCCTTCGTACGATAAGGGCCGTTTGGCGCTGCGCGGCGGCTTCGCCTATGACGGAGCCAACATCTACTCGTACTCGTACACCGACGCCAACGCCTCGGCCGGGGGGATTAATGGGCCGGGCGGCGATCTCTACCTCTTCGCTCACCTGCAGGTGGATGCCCAGGCAAGCTATCGGCTTGGCGAATGGACGCTTCTGTTCCAGGGCGAAAACCTCAACAACGAGGTCTTCGGGTTCTACCAGGGCAGTCCTCAATACTTCATCCAGCGCGAGTATTACCAGCCGACCTACTCGTTCGGTTTCCGCTGGGACATGTCCCACGCACGGTAAGCAATAGTGGGCATCGCAGGGCGGCGCGACGGGCCTCTCGCCGCCCTGCACCTATTTTGGTTGCAGAGAAGGCGCAAACGGCTTCAGGTTCTGCGGCAAATCGGTATCGCGGCCACGCCTTCGCCAGGTGCCGCGATGGCTCGCCATCCTCGATAAAAAGTACCGCCGCTTCCAGGTCGAGCAGACCGTTAAGACCATCGAAGCTACTGCACGCCTCCTCTGCCGAACTTCGGACTGTGCTTAAGAGGCCATCTGTGCGATAGAGTTGACCTCTTTCGTGAATCGAGAGCTCCCCTCGTTGGACAAAATTCGGTATCCTAAGTGTTTGAGGCCGCAATCCACGGCATTTGAGGAGAGCGAGTTATGCAATCTTCAGGTTCCGTTAAGCCAACGAAATCTATAAAGGCAAATGTGCGACAGACTTGAGTCCAACTCGGAGGCGTTTGATTGCGAACTCTCATCCGCAGCAATTCCCAGAATCCCTGTGTCGCCGGGCTTACGCAGGAGAGTCTATGAGTTTTTCCCGAGAGCTTTTCTCGGTCAGGTTCATATCGCTGCTGCTGTTCCTCTCAGCTCCGGTATTCGCTCAACAGAGCGATGTGCCGCAAGTGACACCCGCGCCGCAGCCGGAGACAACTTCTGCCAGCACCAAATCGCTGCAAATTACGCTAGCAGATGCGATTGCGCGTGCGAGGAAGCTCAGTCCCACGCTCGCCACCGCCCTTTCCCAGGCACGGCTCGCTGCCGGTGTGGCCACGCAGGCCCGTGCCGCCGTTCTTCCAAACGTAACGGGGATTTCGCAATACCTCTACACTGAGGGCAATGGCACACTCGCCGCCCGCTTTATCGCTAACAACGGTGTCCACGAATATATCGCCCAAGCTGATGTCCACCAGGCGCTCTCCGGACCGCTTCTCTTCCAGTACCGCCGCGCCGCTCTGCTTAAAGCGGTTGCGCAGGACCAGGCCACGATTGCCGAGCGCGGCCTGCTCGTCACCGTTATCCAGGCTTATTCGACTCTCTATGGTGCGCAAGGCAAGCTTGTCACCGCCCAGCAGACACTGGATTCCGCTCGCAATTTTCTGAAAATCACGCTGGAGCGGCAGAATAATGGCGACGCTGCCTACGCGGATGTTCTGAAGGCGCGCATTCAGGCGGATGACATCGAATCCGCCGTCGAGAACGCCCGGCTGGTGCTCGAACAGTCCCGAGTCGCGCTGGCCCTGCTCATCTTTGATGATGTGAATCAGCCCTACGAACTGGCCGATGACCCCAGCCAGGTTCTCTCCCTGCCACCCCGCACAGATGCGCAGGCGCTGGCGTCGACCTCGAACCCAGAGCTTGACGCCGCGCAGAAGAATGCTAAGGCCGCCGACAAAGACCTTATCGCCGCCCGTCTAGGATATCTGCCGTCGCTCACCTTCGATTACTACTACGGTATCGACGCAAATCAGTTTGCCAAGGAATTCACACTGTCCAACGGAAGAGTTGCGCAGAATCTTGGCTATTCTGCCCTGGGCTCGCTGACCGTGCCGATCTTCACATGGGGCTCCACATGGAGCAAGGTACGTGACGCAAAATCCCTGCAACGGACCGCGCAAACGGACTTGGATTACGCCCGCCGCAAGTCCATCGGCGACTTCGAGTTGTTCTATAACGAAGGCCAGCTGGCGGCCCAAGATCTTCAGATTCGCCAGCAGGCTTACGACGATGCAGTCGAAAGCAGTAAGCTCACGCTGCTCCAATACCGCGTCGGTGCCGCGACCGCTCTGGAAGTAGTCACCGCGGAATCCGCCGTCGATACGGAAAGCAGCGCGCTTTACGATGCCAAGACCCGCTTCGCCACCGCCATTGCCAACCTAGCCACGCTCACCGGGAGACTGTGAAATTGACTCGCCTCCAGACCGTTCTCTCCACCGCGCTGGTCGCGGTTACTGTGTCCCTGAGTGCCTGCTCCAGCAGCAACTCCATCTCGGATGCCAGACCGACTCCGACGGTGCAGACCGAAGTCGCTAAGTCTCAGCCGATCGAAGACGTGATCGAAGCTCAGGGCATTCTTTACCCTCTCCATCAGGCCTCGCTTTCGCCCAAGATCAGTGCGCCGGTCGAAAAGTTCTACGTCAATCGCGGGTCAAAGGTGCATGCGGGCGAGCTTCTGGCGGTCCTTGCCAACAAGGATCTTCAAGCGGGCGTCGTTTCCGCTCGCGGTGCTTACGACCAGGCGCAGGCCACCTACGCAACCACCACTATTTCTACGCTGCCCGAGGAGATACTTAGCGCTGAGGCTGCCGTTCAGGACGCGAAGAAAAATCTCGATGCGCAACAGCGCATTTATGAAGGCGATAGCAATCTCTATAAAGAAGGGGCTATTCCACGAAAACAGCTTGATGCAAGCGGCGTAGCCCTTACAGCCGCGCAAAACACGTATCGCACCGTGCAAAAGCACCTCGAAAACCTCCATGCATCCGGCGCGAAGCAACAGCAGCAGGCCGCCAAGGGGCAAATGGAATCTGTGCGCGGTCAGTACCTCAACGCCCAGGCCCAACTTGAGTACGCGGAGATTCGCAGTCCGATCAACGGTGTCGTTGCCGATCGCGCTGTCTGGCCCGGCGATGTCGCACCCGCAGGCACTCCTTTGCTAATCGTCATGGACGTCTCCAAGGTGGTCCTGCGCCTTCACATCCGCGAGGCGCAGGCTGCTCAGCTTCACATCGGCGATCCCGCAACTCTAAATGTTCCCGGGCTACAAAACGGTGTTCCAGCCAAGGTGAGTATCATCAGCCCCGCCCTCGATCCCAACAGCACTACGATCGAGGTCTGGCTCGAAGCCAACAACGCCGATCACAAGCTCGCACCCGGAACCTCCGTCGGAGCCTCCATCGTAGTC
>DATKWA010000014.1:0-44156 GCA_035529815.1 Occallatibacter sp.
GCACAAGTAGTAACGATGGCGTTGTTTTTCGACGTTTTTCGACGTTTTTCTTTGGCTTTTCAGGCCAAAATCAGCCCTTAAGCCCGTCTGGCGACGTCTTTTCGCAAGCACCATTTGTGCGCATTTGTCGCAGGCACGCGAGTTTTTTCAGCCCAAAATTTCCGGCTTTTATCGTTCCCTCAGAACGTCGCCGAAGTCCTCTCGCCCGAATAGACAACCGTCTTGTCCGGCGCAGCCGTCGCGTCGCCCCCAACTCCGTGTCCAGCCGAAACAATCACCACATTGAACGTGTGCTTCGCCGCCATTCCCTTGTAGCTTCCCTGGCGCGCGCCCACGGTCAGCGTCCGCGCCGCATCGTCCCAATGCATTGGAATCTCCGCGTGGTCGCCTTTCGTATAGCGGTAGCTGTCACCCTCGTCCTCATAGAGCGTAAAGTCCCCATCGGCGCCCGCATAAACCCTCAGCTCAATCGGGTCCGTCGCCTCGCGCGCGTATTCGATCGCCGGCCCCAGCGGCACAATTGATCCTGCCCGCACATCCAGCGGAATCCGGTCAATCGGTGCGGCCGCTGTCACCTTCGCTCCGCCCGCAGTCTTCTCGCCCGTCCAAAAGTCATACCAGCTCGTCCCGGCCGGCAAATACAGGCTCCGCTCTGTCGCATGCTCTTCGAGCACAGGGCTCACCAGAATCGACGGCCCAAACATGAACTGGTCGCCAATATCCCACGTCGCCGCATCGGTCCTGAAGTCCATCACCAGCGGCCGTTGAATCGTGTAGTCCTCATTCGTCACCCGCCACGCCAGCGAGTAGATGTAAGGCATCAGCCTGTAGCGCAGCCGGTCGATCGCGAGAAGTCCCGGATAAACGCGGTCATAGATCCACAGCTCGTTGCGATCGCGGTGGCCGTGGGTTCTGAAGATCGGGCAGAATGCCCCGTACTCAAACCAGCGCGCGTACAGCTCCTGATACTCCGGCTGATTCGCAAACCCTGGATACGGCTGATGGTAGCCGCCAATATCGGTCGTCCAGTATGGGAAGCCTGACAGCGCAAAGTTCAGTCCCGCAGGCACCTGATGCCGCAGAGCCCACCAGGTCGTGTAAACGTCCCCCGACCACACCGTCGCCCCCACGCGCTGCTGCCCCAGGAACGCCGATCGCGTCAGCAGAAACACCCGCTTCTCCTGGGTCGTCTGCTTCCAGTGGTTCTGAACGCCCAGGTTATGCTCGAACGGAAAGATGTTCGTGTATTCCAGGCCGCTGCCAATATGCAGTTGCTTGTCCCGCAGGATCGCGTCGCCCATATGCGGCCAGTGCTCTTCCGGCTCCGCGCTGTCCAGCCAGAATGCATCCCAGCCCTGCGCGAACAGCTTACCCGCGAGCTGATTCCAGAAGAAATCCCGCGCCGGCGGATTAGTCGGGTCGTACACATGCGTGTCGCCGATCTCGTACCCGCGCCGTTTGATCTCCTGGAAGTTCTTGGACGTGTCATCCATTAGCCCCCATACCGAGATCATCGCGTGGACATGCTCATCGTGCAGCGTCTTCAACTCGGCCGGCACGTCCGTGTAGTTGCTGTTGAACACCGGATCGCCCTCGCCGCCCTTTTTCCACCAGAACCAGTCCTGCACTATGGCGTCCATCGGGATATGCCGGGTCCGGTACTGGTTTGCGATATCCAGAATCTCGGCCTGCGATTGGTAGCGGTCCTTCGATTGGAAGAACCCGTATGCCCATTCCGGAAGCAGAGGGGTGTGCCCGGTCATGCTCCGGTACTCATGGATGATCTGATCCATCCCCGGCCCGTAGAGCACGTAATAGTCAACCCCGTCCCCGGCCATTGACTCAAAGTTGATATTCAGCGGAAACCGATTATCCACGTAGCTAAATGAAGCGGTATTCCAGAGAATTCCATATCCTTTGCTCGAAAGCAGCAGAGGAATTGCCACGTCCGTGTTGTTCTGCCCCAATTCCACCGTGCTGCCTCGATAGTTGAACAGCCCGCTCTGGTGCTGGCCAAGCCCATAAATGGCCTCCGTCGCGTCAGGCAGGAACCTGTCTTCGACGTGGTAGAGCCCCGCCGCCTCAGAGGGCAGATACGTGCGCGGCAAGTTCGGATATTCCTGCACTAGCCTTTCCCCGCCGAGCGTCTTGAAGGTCAGGCTACCCTGTTTAGCAGACAGCGACACTGTCAGCCGCGCCGTCGTCAGCGTTGTCGTCTCCCCCTCCCCGGTCTGACTAAATTTAAAAGCCGCTCCAGGACACCCCTCCCCCCCGTCGAGCATCCAGGGCCGGGCCGCCTTCAAGGCCGGCGCTCCTGCGGGCCTGGCGACGACATGGATAAGTGCGTCCCCGCAAACCCTCACGTCCAGCACTTCATAATCGTTGTGTGCGGTCAAGCCTCCAAGGGTCTCCACCGCTTGCATTGGCGCAGGATGGGCAATTTCCCCAGTAACCGACTGAGCGGCCAGATCGGAATGTGTCATAGCGGTGGCCAACTGGCAGGCAAGCATGAGCAGCAAAGAAGATCGGGAGGCAAACGGCTTAAGCAAGGAACACCTCGTGAAGTACGGCTGCATGGTTGATCCAAGAAAAACGGCCCCCATCACAGATGGGGGCCGTCACTGTTGACACACGAAGAGAGCTTGTCTACTTCAGGTTGCCGCTCGAATCCATGGTGATACCGCCTGGCCCTGCATTCTTTTTAGCTTCGTTGGCCTTGCGGGTACCCATGGCCTTTGTGCGCCACATCTCAGCGGTTGCCATATCCGCCTTCACCGCACCTGCATCGCCATAATCAAGGTCTGCCTTGCGGCGGTACATCAGGTTCAGATACGCCATGGCGTCGTCGTAGTTGGCCCGGTTGGCGACCGCCTGCTGAAGATACTGCAGCCCTTCGGCCACAAGCGGAGCATTCTGCTCCTTTATCGTCTCCATGATCTTTTTGGGCGCCTTCACATTTCCTTCACCGTCGTCGTTCAGACCGGCGCCTTGCAGAGCAGCAAGAACATTCTTGTGCGCTTGATCCCAGTCGATCACTCCGATCGTATAGGCAGCCTCAGGATCCTTCGGGTCCGCAGCCAGAACTTTTTTCTGCCACTCCTTGGCTTCGTCCATCTTCTTTATCTGGTAATAAATGCCTGCGACCTGCTTCAGGCTATTGACGTCGGTTGGATCCTTGGCCAGAACGTCCTTGAAAATGTCGATTGCCTGCTGTGCAGTCCTCAGGTTTTCAGCCGTATCCAGGCCGGGCACCACATTCTGCGCCAGAGCTGTGGCAAGATAGGTCTTTGCCATGGGCAGACTCGGGTCAAGACGAGTGGCCTGTTGGAAGTGACCAATCGCCTCTTCGTAGTGGGCGCTCTTGTACGCTTCCACGCCCTTGTTCAACTGGTCACGGGCGGCGAGCTGGTTGCACCCGCTCATGGAAAGCACCATGCCGGCAAGGGTGATGGCGAACGCCGTAATACGTGCGGGTCCATTCATGTTCGTATCCTTCTCCTTCAGGCGAGTAACTATCGGTGGCGCGCCTGGATTCTGTTGCAATTGGCTGCGGGCGGGAGCATCCGAAACCAAGATTGAAAAATTGTACTCCTGTTTCCATCCGGCCATACTGCTTCCGAATGTGACTAGAAAATTGGAAGTTCCGGAACTCTCAGAAGCCGTCCCGTCCCCACCTTCGCCAGCCTTATCTTCCGCAGCTTCCACACTTTCAGTCTGAAGCTGCCGACGGCTTCCATACAGCCGATGCCGACTTCCTCCACGAGGAAGCGGCTCGGTTCGCGCCCGGCTATTGACCAGCCTGAATCTTCGGAGTCATTAATCCGATGTGATCGACATTGGCCGCGCGGCCAATGTCGATGACTTCAGCAATGGATGCAAAGTTCAGATCGTCGTCGCCTCTCACGAACATAACCCTCTCTGCGCGGTTCGCGTAGATAGCAGTCAGCCGGGACAGCAGATCGCGCTTGTCCACGTCGGTGTCATTGATCTTGTACGAAGGAGCTGCGCCAGGGTGATAAAAAACCTGAACAACAATCGTACGGTCGCTCGGCGGCGGCTGCTTCGTAGGATTTTTGGGCGGTTGGGGCACCAACGCATCCAGACCCTTGGGCGTCACCGGCACGATGACCATGAAGATGATCAACAGCACCAGCAGTACGTCGATCATGGGCGTAACATTGATCTCGGCCATGCTGCCGCCCGACCCTCCCATTGACATTGCCATGGCTTAAAACTCCTCGTTTACTGCAAATTTGTTAAAGGGACTGACTGCACTACCGCAGGCCTATTCGCCGCCCGCGAGGTTGCCTTCTTTTTTCTGCGTCAGCAAGCCAACTTCGTCCACGCCGGCAGTACGCACGTCATCGATGGCGTCCTCTACCGCTCTGTACTGCGCCCGCGCATCAGCCCGAATATAGATTGTCTTGCCTGGTTTGTCGGCCAGCTTCGCGGCAACCTTCGAGCCGAGCTCGCTGGGAGCAATCTTGTCCTGCCCCAGAAACAATCCGCCATCCCGGGTCACGGCAACGACAATTGCGTCTTCCTTGTCTGCGTCGGGCATGGACACAGCATTTTCTACCTTCGCCATGTCGATGGCCACCTTGTTCTGAAGCATGGGCGTGATGACCATGAAGATGATCAGCAGCACCAGCATCACGTCCACCATTGGCGTCACGTTGATGTTGGAACTGACATTTTTGCTTACGTCACGTACCGCTATTCCCATTGTCGGGGCTCCGTGCGTTAAATTTTGACCGGATCCCGTCCGGCGTTACTCTCAAAAGTCAGCCAGCTTCTGCGAGAGATAAACCCCATGTGCAGGAGAGATTTGAGCTCCCCTGCACACGCAGCTTCTCGCTCGAACCGGCAGCCGCTTCGCTTAGCGCTTGTGGCTCTGCTTGATGAAGTAGTCGACGAGTTCGCTCGATGAGTTATCCATCTCAACGTCGAAGGCTTCGACACGTCCGGTAAAGTAGTTGAAGGCCATAACGGCCGGAATCGCCACAAGCAGTCCAAAGGCTGTTGTAACGAGGGCCTCTGAAATACCACCTGCAACCGCGCCGATGCCCGAAGTCTTCTGGGTCGCGATCTGCTGGAAGGCGTTCAGAATGCCGACGACAGTACCGAACAGTCCGACGAACGGAGCCGTCGCGCCGATGGTGGCCAGGACCGAGAGCCCCCTCTTCAGCTTGGCATGGACGATGGCTTCAGCCCTCTCCAACGCCCGGCCCGAACTTGCTATGGTCTCTTCAGTGGCGGCGCCGCCAGAGGCACGGAACTCCTGCAAGCCAGCCGTGACGACCTCTGCCAGGTGTGACTTCTTGTTGCGGTCGGCGATCTTGATCGCCTCTTCCAGCTTGCTGTCCTTCAGCGCGCCGGCAACCTTGGGCGCAAACTCGCGCGACTGCTTGCGGGCAGCAGAGAAGTACAGGTAACGGTCGATCATAACGGCCAGCGACCAGATCGACTCGATGAAAAGGAGAATGGCCACGGAGCGGGCCAACCATCCCATATGATCCCACAGCCCCATGGGGCTGAAGCTGATCGTCTGCTCATCCTGGAAGAGTGCCAGGCTGCTGACCGTGTGCGAAGCGAAGTGTGCGAGTTGAGCGAGAATCACTGAATCGTTCCTCCTGAGGAGTTTCTTGTGAACTTGAAACTATCCGCCGCGGCGGGTTGCTGGGAATGCAGCCTCCATTCAGGAATCGCATTCACGTAAAAAGTACGACCCCCCGTCAAGAATGCAGCAGAGAGCCAGAGATTTTGTCATCCACCCAAGGTAAAGATCACGTTAATCGTGGTCTCTACCTCCACCGGCTCATTATTGAGCAGGTAGGGCCTGTAGCGCCACGTCTTCACGGCATCCAGTGCCGCCTGCTGCAACATGGCCGGACCGCTGACGACGTGCAAATTTTGAATAATGCCCTGCTTGGAAATTTCAGCCTGAAGCACCACAGTACCGGAAACACGCGCCGCCTTGGCGATCGGCGGGTATACGGGCTGAGTCTTTTGAATCAGCATGCCCACCATCACACCAGCTGAGATGCTCACTTTCTTCGGCGGAGCAACCTTCACCTTCGGTGCGCTGTTATTAAACATGCTATCGGTTGCGGCGCCGCCCAGGCCTTCCATCCCGGCCACGCCTATGTTGGAGACGGGCGCTTCCTTCTCGGCAACCATCGTGATGTTATGCGGAATCTTCGTTGGTGCGGTCAATTGGTTGTTCATCATCTCCGATTGCACATGAACAACATGCACGACCTCTGGCGGAGGTGGAGGCGGAGGCGGCGGAGGGGGCGGCGGAGGCGCAAACAGCATCGTCTGCATGGCGCCCTTCGGCAACGCCTCGGGATAGATCAGCGGAATCAGGATGAGAAGAACAAGAATTGAACCGTTGATGATGCCCGTGAACATCATCCAACGGCCACTCTTGGTCTTGATCCTGCCTCCGGATTCAAACGTGGAATCTTCAAACATGGCCAGCCTCGAATCGGATGTTGGTTACTCCTAATTAGACACCGCGAGAACCACAAATGTTCCCGTGCTAAAAAACCGTCTCCATAGAAGCGTGTTCACCTTATCAGAACAACGGCTTCCCTGCAAACATGTTGCAAAATTTTCGTATTTCCTGCTGCCTGGGGCCTCTTTTGTTTCGATGCCAAAGGCCTTCTCAATCACTTCATCGTCCGCCAGAAGTCTATTTGTGCGGAACTCTTGCAAACGTGTTCTGTCCATCGCCCGAAAAACCTATCCTCGGGGTCTTTTCGCGGCAGGTAATTGTACCGCCTTTCCCTTCGTTCCACGCCACTCCTGCCAGGCAACTAGCATCGGAGCAGCCACAGCGATCGAGGAATAGGTCCCGATAAGAATACCCACCACCAGCGCAAATGAAAAGCCCCTCAGCACCTCGCCGCCAAAAAGGTACAGCGAAAGCACGGTCAGGAAGGTCAGGCCAGAAGTTAGCACGGTTCTGCTTAACGTCTGATTAATGCTGCGGTTGACCAGATCCGCAAGCGGCTCACGCCGGCTCATACGCAGGTTTTCTCGGATGCGATCGAAAACGACAATCGTGTCGTTCATTGAATAGCCCACTAGCGTCAGAATGGCGGCGATGACCGTCAGGCTGATTTCCTGATTGGTAAGCGCAAACGCGCCTACCGTAATGAGCGTGTCGTGAAAGCAGGCCACCACCGCTGCCACGCCGTATATCAGTTGGAAGCGGAACCACAGGTAGACCAGCATGCCCAGTAGTGAGTAGATCGTGGCCAAGGCGGCCTGCTTCTCCAGTTGGCGCCCTACCGTAGGACCGACAACCTGCACGTTACGCACCTGAAAAGGATTGTTGTAGTGCGCTTGAAGCGCTCTTTCAATCTCCGTCCGCCCCGTATCGAGCGCGCTCTCGTCGGTCTGCTCTGGCAAACTGACCAGGACCTCGTGATTCGCGGGTTCGCCAAAAATCACAACGCTGGCGCCCTTGATGCCAGCCGCATCTGTCGCCTGGCGGATCTGCGTAATGTCGGGAGGCTGGCTAAATTGCACCTGCACCTGCGTGCCGCCGCGGAAATCCACGCCCAACGGCACCGGATGGCCGGTATGCTGCCAGTGCCAGCCCATCGAGATGATGCCGGCCACGCTGAAGATCATTGAAAAAGCCAGGAAATACCACTTTTTCCCAAGCCAATTCACATTTACGCCGTGAAACAATTCCACTGGTTCTCTCCGCTTCCTGGAGGCTGAAGGCCGGTTGGCCGCCAGCTCTCAATTGTGTTCCGCCGCCGAACGGCAATTCCGACCCGGCAGCTATGGTTCCGAATCCTAGATGGACACCATCTCCCCCGGCTTCAACCGGTTCAGGTGCGCCTCGAAAATCACCCGCGAGACAAACACCGCGGTGAACAGGTTTGCCGCTAAACCGAAGGTCAGTGTGGTCGCAAAACCCTTCACTGGCCCGGTTCCGAACAAGAACAGAATCGCCGCTGAAACAATCGTGGTCACGTGCGTATCGACAATCGTGACCCACGCATGGGCAAAGCCCTGATCCACAGCCGCCGAGGGTGCCTTGCCCGCCCGGACCTCTTCGCGGATGCGCTCGAAGATCAGCACGTTCGAATCCACGCCCATGCCTATCGTCAAAATCACTCCGGCAATGCCAGGCAGGGTCAGCGTGGAATTGGTGAAGCCCATAAATCCAAGCAGGATCACCAAGTTGAGAAACAGCGCAAGATCCGCGTTCACGCCCGACCCGCGATAGTAGATCAGCATGAAGACCCAGACAACCAGCACGCCCACAACAGCCGCCGTAACGCCCTCGCGCACCGAGTCCGCGCCCAGCGTGGCACCCACCGTGCTCGCCTCAAGATAGGTCAGGGAGGCTGGCAGTGCACCCGTGCGCAGCATCTTCGACAGCATCATCACTTCGTCCTGGCTGAAGCTGCCAGTGATTTCACCGCTGTCGCGAATCGCGCTCTGAATGGTCGCGACCTCGCGAACGTGCCCACCCATCACCACGGCCATGCTCTTGCCTATGTTGGCGCTGGTGTAATTCCAGAACTTGTCGCCGGCTTCGTTCGTGAGCGTGAAGTTCACGGTTCTTTGACCCGTGTTCGAGTTCGTGCCCGGATCGGCGGAGCGGAAGTCGCTTCCAGCAACCACCGAAACGCGCTGAAGCACGTAAAAACTTTCGCCTTCAGAACCAGTGCCAAGGGTCCCGGAACCGGGTAGTACCTCTTCGTCAGCAGGCAGCACACCACCGGCGGCGGCAACCGCAGCCGCTTCCGTCTGATACGGGCCGCCCACTACCGCGTGGATCTCCAGCCGCGCAGTGGACTGAATGATGTTTTTCACCCGGTCTAGGTCGCTGATGCCAGGCAACTCAACCAGAATCTGGTTCGCCCCCAGGTTGTACTCCTGAATCACCGGTTCGGTCACGCCTAGCGAATCAACGCGGTCGCGAATCGTATCGATCGCTGCCTGCACCGTTCTGCTATCCAGGTCGCGTTCATACGTCGGCTTCATCGTCAACGTAAAGGAGTTGTTCGAGCCGCCAGCAACGTCGAACTCGTTGGAGTAGTCGTTGCCATCCAGCAACGTACTCACCGCGCTCGATTGCGCCAGAGGCACTCCCTCGACGCGAATGACATCCGGCTTCTTCGGGTCGGGCTTGTAAACCTGCGAGAACGTAAGGTTAGCCTTGCGCAGGGCCTGCTGGATACCCTGAACCGTGTTGTCGGTTTCCGCGCTCACCGCGTCAGCAACCTGTACCTGCAGAATCAGATGCGCACCACCGCTCAAATCCAGACCGCGATGAATCCGGTTGCTCATCGCTGTCAGCAGAGCCGTGCCGCTCAGGCCGGTGGGAATCCCAAAGATGCCGTACAGGCAAACCAGCAGGACCGCAAAAATCAGGGCAACTTTATTCTTGAGATTTTTCTTCATTGTTTCTCTTCGCCAATCCAAAACCTAGGAGGCTGAAGTCCCTTCCTGTGTGGTAACGGAGGCAATCGCGTTCTTGGCCACTTCCAGTTTGAGGTTGTCCGGGGCTACGCGAATCACGATCGTATCATCCTTGATCGATAAAATCATGCCGCGGATGCCGCCGGCCGTGGTGATGCGGTCGCCGGTCTTGATTGACCCCAGCATCGCCTGCCACTGCTTTTGCCGCTTCTGTTGCGGACGAATCATCACCAGGTAAAGCACCGGGATCAATAGCAGAGGCAGAAGCATCGTCAAACCGCCTCCGCTCGCCCCGGCCGGTGCCGCCAAAAAGAATGCCAAACTCGTAGCCACGTTCATCCTTTGCTCACCCTCCGGTCGCAACGCGCTTCCGTTCAGGGCACAGGCACACCCGGCCTTCGACCGGGCTCCTGAAAAATAGTTTTGTCTCCGGGAACGGTCCTGGCTGTCGGTCCACTCCAGCCCAGGCTCTGGCCAGACGCTGGGTTCAACGGCTCGATCCGCGCACAACAGGAACTAGGTTCCACTCGCGCGCCTTCAACCGCCCTTCAATACCCTACAGCCGTCTGCTTCCTGTTCGACACAGCTTTCCTTTGGCGCTCCGTCGAAAAACTACAACGTTCAACCGTTGCCCTATCCGCCCGGATTCCAAAAGAATGCCTAGAAAGATAAGATACGCGCGCCCGGTTGTGTGTCAAGGCGCGCCAAATCCGAATCGACCCCTTCGCGCCCCGCGCACTGGCTCAAAAAGCCCTTCCGGGCCGACAACTTGTCTCGAACCAGCTCTGGTCCCACGGAGACTTGAGAAGTGGGACTCTCGCGGGTCGGCGGAAGGTCGCAAAGCTCAAACAGGCGTAACTGCTTCGCAGACCTGCTGATCCGCCACCTTGTGGCGCGCTATTGCGCTTTGGCCCCCGCGTCCGCGGCAGGCGCATCCGCATCATCGCCTGAGTCCTCTACCAGCACCGCCGAACCCGGAACGATGTCATAGCTCACTGCATCTTTCCCCGTCGGGTGAAAGGTGACGCGCAGCGGCTCCCGCTGCCATTCCGTATCGCCACAAGCCTGCTCTGGGCGGTTCTGCTCATCGAATGCCGCCAACTTCTTCGCCAGCACCGGCTTGCGCGCGGCCAACTGCGCCACCACCGCATACAGACTCTTGCCGCTCGCCGTCACGCCGCAATACGCGCCGTAGTCGCGAAACCAACTCACCTGGCTCACGCCAGGATCGTAATCCGGCAGCTTGAGCGGAGTCACCCGGCCGCCAACCCGATCCACCAGCAGCCACGGACCCCGCTGCCAAACCCAGTGCCCACCTTTGTCGCCCGGCAAAGTATCGTTGATCCGCAGCACCCGCCGCACCACAAAGCTGCGGTCGGTCACATCATGCGCATCACCAGTCGTCCACTCCTTCACAACCCCGTCCACAACCAGAGCACGAATTTTCAACGAATCTTCACCCGTCGCTGCGCCGCCCGGATCACCTGCCTTCGAGTAGGAAACCGTCTTGGCCCCGCCCAAAAATACGCTATGACCCTTGCGTGGAGCCGCCTGCGCCGGAACTGCAAACAAAAGCGCTGCCAAGACCGGTATCGCCACCACAATCCTTGGGCTTTTCTTCATTTCCGTCGCTCCTAAAGCTCCGCGGCCTCCACGGCGCGCGCCACCCTGAATGCCGTTCCCTCGTTCAAATGCGTCGCCAGCACCTGCATGCCTACGGGCAAGCCTGCCTTCGTCTGCCCGCATGGCACGTTCACCCCGCAAATCCCGGCCAGGCTCGCCGTCACCGTATAAATATCGGCGAGGTACATAGCCAGCGGATCGCCCGTCTTCTCGCCCAGTTTGAAAGCCGGTATCGGCGAGGTCGGCGTCACAATCGCATCCAACCCAGCAAACACACGCTGGAAATCCTCAGCCAAAAGCCGCCGCACCTGCTGGGCTTTTAGATAATAGGCATCGTAGTACCCCGCCGAAAGCGCATACGTTCCCAGCAGTATCCGCCGCTTTACTTCGGCGCCAAACCCCTCGTCGCGTGAGTGGCTGTACATGTCGGAAAGAGTTTCGGACGCGGGCGACCGGTAGCCGTAGCGCACGCCATCAAATCGCGCCAGATTCGCGCTCGCCTCCGCCGTCGCAATCAGATAATAGGTCGGCACAGCGTACTTGGTATGCGGCAGCGAAACCTTCTTCACCGTGCATCCGGCTTTTTCAAGCGCCTCAATTCCCTTTTCAATCGCTGCCCGCACCTCTGCGTCCAGTCCTTCGGCAAAGTACTCCGCCGGCACGCCGATCCGCAAACCCTCCACCGGCTTGTCGCTCTCAGCCGCATAATCCGGCACCGGTGCGGGAGAACTGGTCGCATCCTTCGCATCGTGACCTGCAATCACGCCCAACATCGTCGCCGCATCGCGCACGTTGCCGGCAAACGGTCCCACGCGATCCAGAGAAGAGGCAAACGCTATCAGTCCGTAGCGCGAGACCCGTCCATACGTCGGCAGCACGCCCACCACACCGCAAAAACTGGCCGGCTGACGAATCGATCCGCCCGTATCGGTGCCCAGCGTGGCCACAGCCATATTCGCCGCCACCGCCGCCGCCGATCCGCCGCTCGATCCCCCCGGAACCCGCTCCGTATCCACCGGGTTACGCACCGGCCCGTAGGCCGAGTTCTCGTTCGACGAACCCATCGCAAACTCGTCGCAGTTGATCTTGCCCAGCAGCACCGCGCCCGCCGCCTCCAGCTTCGAAACCGCCGTCGCATCGTAGGGAGGCCGGTAACCTTCCAAAATCTTCGACCCCGCCGTGGCTGGCGCGCCCGTCATCACCAGCACATCTTTGATCCCCACCGGAATGCCCGCCAGCTCTCCCAGTGAATCGCCCTTGGCAGCCGCCTGGTCCACACGATCCGCCTGCGCGAGCGCCCGCTCCTTCGTCAGGCTCAGATAAACATTCAGCCGCGGATTGATCTTCGCAATGCGGTCGTAGTAGCTCGCGACCAGGTTCGCGGCCTTGGTCCGGCCAGATGCAATCTCCGCCCTCAACTCCGCAAGTGTCCGGGGCTTCTCGACATAGTTTTCAGCTGCGTTCACTTCGCTGGACAATCGAACCTTCCTTTGCACGTCCTCGCCCGCCGCATCTTCGTTGCTTGCCTGGGACGGTCTGCTGCTCCTACCGCTCAATCACCTTCGGAACTTTAAAGAGGACCTGATTGGTCTCCGGCGCCTGCTGCATTACAGTCGCACGATCCAGCGAGGGCTGCACCTGGTCGGGCCGGCGACTACTTAGGTCTGCCGCATCCCCAAGCTCGCCCGGCAGCTCACTCATCTGGGCCAGTGGAGCCACCCCTGCCGTATCCAGCTCGTTCAGCTCGGCCACGTAGTCCAGAATAGCGTTCAAATCGCTGCGCAAGTGTACAGTCTCTTCCTGCGTCAACTTCAGGTGAGCCAGTTCAGCCACACGCACCACTTCTTCCACGGTTACCTTGGCGATCATTCCCTATTATTCCCCATCTCCATTGTCTTGCAGACCTCGCCCTATCGGCCCATCCTGCCTGCCCACTCCGCGAAACGCCTTCTTCAAAACGCACTTGAGTCTGCCAGGCCCAACGTCGGCGCCCGAAGATAAAGTATAGCCCGTTGCCCGATCCGACTTTCCTCTCCATGCCCGCACAACCAGGGTCAATCTACGGTCAAAGTTACCGTCGCCGCGTGCGAGACCCCGGTCGAAGTAACGGTGACAGGAATCGAATACGTTCCTGCGGGCGTGCCTGAGCCGCTCCCCGATTTTCCGGTCCCTCCACTCGTCACCAAGCCCGAACTGGTACAGCTGGTCATTGCGCCCGCCGTCGCCAGCAGCAGCACAAGCGGCAGCAGCAGCTTGCGCCGCCGGCCAAGCATCAGTGGCAAAAGCAACAACCCGCACAGCATCGGAAGAGCCTGCCATCCCGCCGGGTTCTCCAGGCGAGCAGATCCCGATTTGCCCGTCGAAATCTCCACCGTCACGTTCCCCGTCACTCCTGAGCTCACCGTCGTCGTCGCGGGATTGAACAAGCACAGCGCGTTGGCCGGCAAAGTGCCGCAGGCGAAGGTGAATGTCCCCTGGCCTCCGCTGGCCGGAGTGATCGTCACCATGTAATCGGCCGTCTGTCCGGCGGCTACCGTCAAGCTGCTTGATCCGGAGACCGCCACCGCGAAATCGAAGCCCGTTCCCGCCAGAGCCATCGTCAAGGGAGTCGAAAGCGAAGCCGAGCTGATCGTCAGCGTGCCGTTTGCCAACCCGGTCGCCGTCGGTTGAAAAACCACCGCCGCCGTGCAACTGGCCGCGGCATTCAGCCCGCTTGCGCACGTGTTCTGCGCCACCGCGAACGGTCCGACGGCCGCAAATGTCAGCGCACCGATGGAATTGCCGGTGTTGTTGGTCAGCGTTACCGTCATTGCCGAACTCGTCTGCCCCACGCCCACCGTCGAAAAGTTCAGAAGCGACGGACTTGCGTTCAGCCCGCTCGCCCCCAGCATCCCGCCGTTCAGTGACACGGATACCGGCGCAACGCCAAAGGTCGAACTCGAAACGGTCAGCACGGCCCCAATTGCCCCCGTCGCCGGCGGAGTAAAGACAATCTGCACAGCGCAGCTCGCACCGCTGAGCAGCGTGGCCCCGCAGGTCGTCCAGGGAAGCGAATAATTGCCCGCGGCTGCTCCCGTGATCTGGAAGCCCACATTGACGATTGCCGCACTGCTGGTGTTCGTCACCGTCACCATTTGCGGCGCGCTCGGCACGCCCGCCGGCTGCGTCGCAAACGTCAGGCTCGTCGGGCTCACGCTCAGTGTCGGCGTAGCCGCACCTGTTCCGTTCAGCATCGCCGTTTGCGTCCGCAGCGCATCCGACACAGTCAGCGTACCCGACTCCGCACCCAACTGCGTCGGCGCAAATAGCACGCTGATCGTGCATGCCGCGTGCCCGATCAATTGCCCTCCGCAGTTGTTTGACATCTGAAACGCCCCGCTGACCGTCACATCGATCGACGTCAGCGTCGCGTCCCCGGTGTTCGTCAGCAAAATGGTCTGCGGTGCCGACAGAGAATCCACGGCCGTGGCCGGAAAACTCAACGCTCCTGGATTCAAAGTATCCGTCGCCGGCGCCGCCCCGGTCCCGCCCAACGCCACCGTCTGCGTTCCGGCGCCATCGGTAAACAGAAGCGTGCCCGCCACCGCTCCCGACTGCGTCGGCGCAAACTCCACCAGCACCTGGCAACTGGTATTGGCCGCCAGCGTCGTTGTTCCGCACGAGTTGCTCGCAATCGTAAAGGGAGCAGTAATCGCAACGCTGCTGATCGGAATCCCCGTTCCGCTGTTGTTGCCAACCTGCACCTGCAGCGCAGGCGACGTTGAACCAACCAGCACCTGTCCGAATGAGATGCTCGACGGAGTCATGCTCACCACCCCCGCCGGGGCCCCGGTCCCCGTCATATCCACCGTCAATTGCCCGCCATACACATTCGCGCCGATCGTCATCGCACCCTCGCGGCTGCCGGTCGCGCTGGGAGTAAACGTCACCTGGATGGCGCAACTCGAACCCGCAGCAACGCTTGCGTTCGCGCAGGTATCGGTCTCGCTGAAATCCCTACTCATCGCTATGCCCGTCACCGCAAGCGCCTGGCTGCCTGTGTTCTGCAGGGTAATCGTCTGTGCGATGCTCGTAGCCCCGAAAACCTGGCTACCAAACGTAATCGACGCCGGACTCGGCGCGGCCGTCGTCAGGTTCGTGCCGGCGGTCCAAAGCGCCGTCTGCCAAATCCCTCGCCCATACGTTGCTGCCACCAGCACTTGCGACGTTGCCCCCAATGGCGAGGCACTCAGCGCAACCGCGGGTGCCGCCGGCAGCCCGGTTCCAAATACCGACCAGCAGGCGCCCTGCGTCTGTACACAGCTGGCCGCTTGCGTCGTGAAGTACACTCCCTGATCGGTGGCCACGTAGACCGTATTGGCGTTCTGCGGGTCCACCGCAATGCTGCTCACTGGAATTTGCGGAAGGTTGGTCGTCAGGTCGGTCCAGTGCGCCCCGCCATCGGTTGTCCGGTAAACCGTCCGAATATTCTCTGAAATGTTCTGGACTCCCTCCACCGTCACATAGGCCGTGTTGCCCGTCGCATCATGCGGGTCGATGGAGATGCTGGAGATGTCCAGGCCGTACGCATTCAGCGCGGCCCTGTTGTTGACGACAGGGTTTAGCGTCAGATCCTGCCACGCCGGCAATCCGCTCGACGACGGATTCACGGTTGCGCTCAGCACATGGCCTGCGAGGTTTGCCCCGCCCGTGGCCGAGCCGTACATGCCCACATAAACCCGTTCGCCACCCGTAGGCAGCGCCATAGCCGCCATTGACCGAATCACCGCGTCCCCGCTGCACGCCCCTGTAGTGATCCCGGTATCGAGAATCGGACTCACAGCATTCGTCGTGCTCCAATTGCTTCCATCCGCCGCCCCGCGCCATACCCTGCAGGTCCCCACCAGCAATTGCGTCGAGTCCAGCGGATCCACCAGGAACGGCGCCGGCGTCGACATCGCGGCCCCGTCGCCGCTCACATCCGCGTCGCTCACCACCGGGGTCGTTCCGAAATCCACGGCCGTGCAGTTCGCCTGTTGCGTGCACCGGTAGATCGAAACCCCCGCCCCCGTGTTCACATACCAATTGGAACTGGTAACCGGATCGATCCCGACCGGCCCACCATAACCGCCCAGAATCTGCGGCCAGTCCGAAAACGTCGTGCTGCTCTTCACGCCTGCCGTACCGTTCACGCCCAGCCCCGCCATCAGCGTGTAGGGCGAGTTGGTATTCCCCGCCAGGCTCACCACCTCGGCCAGAGAACCAAGGTTCCTATTCAAATCCTGAAAGTGGCTGGCGTCCGCGGGCGAGCAGGCCTGACCGCTCTCCCCAATTGCGTCCATCGAGCGCCACAGGCCACTGTCGTTACCCACAAACATCTCCAGTGGATTGGCTGCGTTCCAAGCCAGCACATGCTGAAACTCACCCACCTGCGCACTCAGGCAGGTCGTCGCGTTGGTCGTGTTCCGCCACACGCAGCCCATCGCCAGGCTGCACTTCCACAAGTCGTTGGCGCCCGCCATAAGCAGCGTGTCCTGCCCCGCGCCCAGACCCGCCGGCACCGCCGCCAACGCCAGCGTATAACTGCCGTTGGCGATCGTGGCCGCCCCTTGCGGCGTGTTGGTCTCCAGCGACGCCGTGCTCCACTGCTTGGCAAACGAGATGCTCTGGCTGGCACAAACCCCGCTGCTCAAATTGCACTGATCTTGCCAAAGCCCCTGGTCCTGGTCGTTCGCGTCCACCGTCCAGGCAAAAGTGTCCCCGGAGGAAGGATTTACCGCCAATGTGGCACGAAAAATTGGGCAGGCGATCGACCCGATACTCCCTGCATTGTGAGGACACGCCGCCACCGTCAGACCCGCGCCCGGCTGCGCGCTCATCCGCGTCCAGGTCATGCCGTCCGATGACTGGTAGTAGCCGTGAAACCGTACTGCCGCCACAAAGAGCTTCCGCACCGGATTCCACGCAACCGAAGTAGCTGCGTTGCCATCTGGACTCGCGAATGTCGCCAGCGGCCCCTCCACAATGTTTCCGCCGCCGTCCGTAATGGTAGCCAGATGCCACGTTGCTCCGCTGTCCGGCGAGTAGTACAACCCCTCGTAGCTCTTGCCCGCCAGGTCCGCGTTTACCAGCGTGCCTTCGTAGGCTTTCGACACCGCTGCCACCACAAGTTGCGGATTCACCGTGCTCCACGCAAATCCCGCAAACCCCTCACCGGCAAACGTGTAGTCGGTAATGCCCAGCCCCTGCTCCCAGTCGCTCGTTCTTGCAATCAGGCTCCACGAGTTGCCTCCGTCTGTCGAACGCAGAATCCCGCTCCCGTAGTAGGAGTCCCTCACATCGTTCGGATCGCCGGTGCCCGCCAGGACCACGCCCGTTCCGCCCGGCTGAACCGTCAATGCGCCGATGCTGATCGATGCGTCCACTGCTCCGCCCAAGGCTCCCAGAGAGTCCGTCAGAGGCGTAAACACCACCGACGACGGGTTCGACGTCGCAGCATTCTGTGCCACCCAAACACCGCCCCCGGTTGTCCCTAGGTAAAGCCGGTTGCCGGTCAGGTCCGAAGGGTCAAGCGCCAGCGCCGATACACGGCCCGTCACCAGCCCGAACCCCGGCGTCTCGACTGCCGTCGGCCCCAGCGGTTGCCAGGTCGCGGTCGCTGCACTCCCGGCTTCAATTCCATTTGCGGCTATTCCATTCATGGCCATCGGCCAGTTCGCTCGCCGCGCCCCCACGCCGCGGAAAGCCAGACTGTGGCCCGGCCTCCATCCACGCTCTGCCATGAACCGCTCGGCCTCAGCAACCTGAGGAGGCAGATCCGCCCGCTGCACCCCGGAGTTCGCCTGCCCGCCTGCATTGGCCTGCTGGGCAGTCGCCGCCGCAACCGGCAGCACAACCGCTGCCGCCAGGGCCCACGCTATCAATGCAACAGCCCGCTTCAACGGTGCAGGCTCGCCCGCCATGGCACAGCAAACACGCTCCCTGATCCCGCCGGTCAGGGCAGGCTCACTCGCCTTATAGACTTCAAATATTTGATTTCTCACACGCGTCCGGGGTCTTGCTCCGGCCTCCCCTCACTTCATCTTCCGTGGGGGTATAGGGCAGAAGCTACTGGATTACGCAATGTGAAACACACAGTTTCCGGGATTGGAACTTTCGCCCATTATAGGTCATTTCTAATACTGCGGTCTTGGAATGATCTAACACTCGAGTCTTAGGGTGACTGCGACTTCTGCCCACCCCTCGCCTCCCCGACCTCGCCTCAGTCCGCTCTGCCCTGCTGCCGGATATACGCCCGCGCATCGAACTTCCGCGCGATAGACGCCCCCGTCATCGGCCGCACCAACCCAAACACCGGGCGATTAAACCACGGCCGGTCCAGCTTCCCCACGATCGCCCACGCAATCCCCGCGTAGCCATTCGGATCCCGTCCATCCAACTCGTACCGGTCGTTCAGCAGAACCGCCCAGTCGAACGCCGTGGCCGGCTCCGGCGCCCACTCCAGAATCTTCTTCCCCCAGTACATCCGCATGTAGTTGTGCATCCACCCCGTCTCGACCATCTCCCGTTGCGCCGCATTCCAAAGCTCGTCCCGCGTCTCGCCACGCTCCAACTCCTTCAGGCTGTAGCGATGCGGACGCGGATCGCCGGCGTGTTCTATCAGCGTCTTCCGGGCCCACGGTGCAGCACACTCCCAATTGTCATAATTCGGCTCGTGACGTACAAAAAGCACTGCCAACTCTCGCCAGCCGATCAGCTGCTCCAGAAATTTCTCGACCGCCGCCTCTGAAGCCTTGCCTCCCGCCACGGCCCGTTTCACCGCCCGCGCAATCGTCAGCGGACCAATGTTCCCAAAGTGCAGATAAGGCGACAACCTACTCGTCCCCCGTGTTTCCGGGCGGTTTCTCGTCTCTTCGAAGTCCTTCAGTCCAAAATTTACAAACTCTTCCAGCCTCTGCAGCGCCGCATGCGTTCCGCCCGTAAAGCTGTCTACTGGGGCCACCGCGCGGTCCAGCTTCGTAAACCCCTCGGTAATATCTTCGGCAAGAGAAAACCGCTCAACCCGTTTGTCGAACCTCCGGGAGGGCAACAGTGACGGCCGGGCGCCTTCATCCAGAAACTTCGGAAGCTCCGCCTTCAGCCGCGGCCTGAAGTGATGCAGCATCGCAAAGCTCCGCCCGAACACCCGCGACGGCACCACTACGTCTGCGTCTACCGTCCAGTACGGAATTTGCAGCTGGCGCGCCAGCGCCGCCCGCCACCGCTCCGGCGCGCGGCAGGGGTTCTCGTCGCCCACCAGCAGCACCGCCTGCACTTCCTCAAGAAATTCCTCCAGCTTCGCCGGTGACCGGCGAACCACGAAGGCCAATTCGCGCTCGGCCGCGTCCTCAGCCACATCCCTTAGCCCTTGCTGCAAAAAGTGATAATGCCTCAGGTTGGCGCTGGGATAGTTGGGAATCACATGGAAATACACCACCACCGGAACCCCAAGCAGATTGGCCGCCTCTATGGCCACATCGAGCGCGGGATTGTCCACAATCCGCATCGCCCGCTGCATCCAGTACACAACGCAGATTCCCTCCCTGCCAGGCGCGCCGCCGCGGCGCACCGTCACGCGCGGATCGCTCGCCAGCCTGCCAAGCTCTTCCGGAGTCTGACTGTCTTGTCCTAACGCACTCATCGCCGATCAGCCTCCGTATTCACTCACTGAATCCTGGGACACTTTTGCAACAGAAGGGCCGCCCATCGGGCGGCCCTTCGTGAAAAGCTAACGGCTAGAAGCTGGCACCTGATAGCTGTCTTCTACCACCGTCCCCAGGCGCGGCTCATGTAGTCGGCCATCGTCATGCTGATCAGCCCCATAAGCATGAAAATTGCCGCGACGACCGTGAACTTGGTCAGCTTGGTCGAGTACTTTACATGCATGAAAAACAGCACCACCAGCATGGCCTTGAACACCGCAATGGCCAGCGCAACCACCGCGTTGAACTCCCCCAGTTCGAGGTACGACACCCCAGCCGTTGTAGCTGTAAGCACCAGGAGCGCAATAGCGATGATCGCGTAGATCTTCGGACTGACAACATGATGCTGCGCTTCTTCGATTTCTTTTAGATCGCTCATGCTTCTTGGTCCTTTACTGATGTCTGCTGATCAAATACAGCAGCGGGTACAAAAATATCCAGATGATGTCCACAAAGTGCCAGTAGAGCCCAAAGTTTTCAACGAACGTCACGTGCCCCGAGGTGTAGGCCCCGGCCCGCGCTCGAAAGATGATGTAGATCAGGATCGCCATGCCGACGATCATGTGCAGCGCGTGCATGCCCGTCATCGCGAAATAGAGAAAGAAGTAAAGCTCCGTGTGACGCGCCATGTCCAGCGCCATCGGCTTGTCGTGATATTCCTTGAAGACCGCGGGGTCAGAGGCGGGGTTAAGGAATGCCTCCATGCTGTAGTGCAGTCCAGGAACATGGTGCTTTTCCCACTTCTCGTGGTACTCGATGCTCTTGATCCCCAGAAAGACCAGGCCAAGAAGAAGCGTGAGCACGAGACTCAGCACCAGTCCGCTCTTGCGCCGTGTTTCAGCGCACCAAACGCCCATCGCCATCGTAAAGCTGGAAGTGATGAGCACGGCGGTGTTAGTTGTGCCCCAGACGATGCTCAGCTGATGCGAAGCGGATACGAACGCAGGATAGTACCAGTTACGGTAGATCAGGTACGCCGTAAACATCCCGCCGAAGAACATCACTTCGGTCACCAGGAACAGCCACATCGCAAAGTTTGTGGCGTCTGCCTGCTGGTCCATCGATTCAAAATGGTGGCGCTGATAGGGCGGGTGCTCCCCGTGAGGGGTTCCTGCCTCCGCCACTGCGCCCTGCGCGATTGCGGAACTATCCGACACTTGCCACCTCTTTCGCCTGTTGCTGTTCAAGCCACTCGTAGTCGTATGCTTCGTGATCCATGATCGGAATCCGTGTAAAGTTCTCCGTCAGAGGCGGCGACTGTGTCTGCCACTCAAGCCCCGTCGCCTGCCAGGGATTGTTGCCCGCAATCGCGCCGTACTTCAAGGACCACGTCAGATATAGAACCGGCATCAGATAGCCCACGCCCAGAATCGTCGCGCCAGCCGTTGAGAATACGTTCAGCACCTGAAACTCCGGCGGATAGGCCGCGTACCGCCGCGGCATGCCCAGCGTTCCCAGAATGAACTGAGGGAAGAATGTCAGGTTGAATCCAACAAACGTAATCACGGCGGCCATCTGAGAGATCTTCTCCGGATACATTCGCCCTGTCATCTTCGGCCACCAAAAATGAATCCCCGCCAAAAACGCCATCAACATGCCGCCCACCATCACAAAGTGGAAGTGCGCCACGATGAAGTAAGTCTCTGTCAGGTGGATGTCGGTGCCCGATGCTCCAAGGAATACGCCGGTCATGCCGCCGATCGTGAACAGCCCCATGAAGCCGAAAGAGTAAAGCATCGGCGTCTCAAAGGTAATCGAGCCCTTGTACAGCGTGAATGCCCAATTGAAAATCTTGATCGCCGACGGCACCGCAACAAGCATTGTCAGCAGCGAGAACACCAACACGGCATAGTTTGAGATGCCCATGATGAACATATGGTGCGCCCAAACAAAGAAGCCGAAGATTGCAATCGCCACCGACGAGAATGCGACCGCCGTATACCCGAAGACCCGTTTTCGGCTGAACGTCGAAATGGTCTCCGAGATCACACCCATGCCAGGCAAAATCATGATGTAGACCGCCGGGTGTGAGTAAAACCAGAACAGATGCTGGAACAGCAGCGGATCGCCGCCCTTGGTTGGGTCGAAGACGCCGATACCTACCGTCCGCTCCAGAGCCATCAGAACAATCGTGATGGCAAGTACCGGCGTACCTAGCACCATCAGGATACTAGCCGCGTAGTGAGCCCACACAAACAGCGGCATCCGGAACCAGGTCATCCCTGGGCACCGCATCTTGTGAATCGTGACAATAAAGTTCAGCCCCGTAAAGATCGAACTGAAGCCGGCGATGAACACCGCCATGCCTGTGGACATCACGTTGGTGTTTACGTAATGCGTCGAGAGCGGAGTCGTGAATGTCCAGCCTGTATCCACGCCGCCCGCAACCATCGTGTAGATCACCAGGCAGCCGCCCACAACATACAGATACCAACTGAGCAGGTTGATCTTCGGCAGCGCCAGATCCTTGGCGCCGAGCATCATCGGGATCAAAAAATTGCCCAGAGTCGCCGGAACAGACGGCACCAGAAACAGGAAGATCATGATGACACCGTGCATGGTAAACACCTTGTTATAGGTGTCAGTCGCCATCAGATCGCTCTGCGGCGTCAGCAATTCCAGCCGTATCAGCCCGGCTAGCGCACCGCCGATAAAAAAGAAGAACGTGATCGAGATCAGATATAGAATTGCGATCCGCTTATGATCCCCGGTCAGAAGCCAGCTCAGAAGGCCGTTCTCCTTGGTCAGGAAGTTCGTCTTCGGAATCCTGGCCGTCGACTGATCGGGAAGACTGACAATTGTGGAGCTCATGGGTTCACCTTCCCCTGCGGTTTCCCTGGTTGTCCCGCCGGCTTCGCTGCCGCCGGGGCCGCAGTTTGTTCACTCTCCGGCAGCAGGTCGGTTGTGGTCGTGGTCTGCTGCACCCGGTAGTCCGAATCGAGTTGCTTGATGTATTGGACTAAGTCAATCACGCCCTCTTCGCTGACTTGCCCCTGATAGGTCGGCATGATCGGCGCGTATCCCTGCGTAATATGTTGTGAAGGATTCAAAATCGCCTGGCGCAGATAGGCGTCGTCAACAGTGATCGCCTCGCCAGTCGACAACGTCAGCTTCGACCCATATACGTTCGCCAGGTTCGGTCCGCGCGCGTCCGGCCGCGTATTGTGGCAGGCGTTGCAACTCAAACTCGCAAACAACCGCTCGCCGTCTTGCGCCAGAGAATGGCCACTTGTCGAGCCGGCCAGCCACTTCTTGAAGTCGGCCGGCGTCATCACCACCACGTCGCCGATCATCTGCGAGTGGTCGGTGCCGCAATACTGTGTGCAGAACAGGTGATATGTCCCCGGCGTCGTGGCCTCAAACCACACTGTTGTATAACGACCCGGAATCGCTTCCCGCTTCACCCTGAACGCGGGGATCGAAAAACTGTGAAACACATCTTGCGAAATCAGCGTCAGTTGCACCGGCTTGCCGGTCGGCACGTGCAGCGAGTTGATCTCGTGCTGCCCGCCTTCGTGTTCCGCCTTCCACATCCACTGCTTGCCCACCACGTAGATGTTCATCGCGTTGGCTGGTGGAGTGTATATGCGGAAATAAAGCAGCGCGCCCCACACGAACATGATCAGAAACAAACCCAGAGGGATGATCGTCCAAGTTGCTTCGAGCAGCGTTGAGCCTTCGATCTGAATAGCCTTCGGATGGCGCTCCTTGCTGTAAAGTATCGAGAAGCCGACCACCAGTAGGACTACGATCGTCAGGCCGACAAGGCTCACCAGCACCATAAAAAAATACAGCGCGTCCATCTGCGGCGCGATCTTCGACGCCTCCGGCGGAAACAGCGCGAAGTTCGTCATCCACTTGACGAGAAATTGCCAGAGTACTGGACTGATATCGTTCATTCCTTTATCCGTTCACCTTTTTGCCTGTTCCCGGCTTCCCCGATTTCGGCGTTCCTGTCCCCGTTGTCCCCTCAGCGCCATCCGCGTCCGGAGATTGCCCTGCGTCGAGGCTGCCGCCCTGGCTTGCGTCGTCCTTGTTGTGGTAGTCCCGGCGGAACATCACCAGCATGAACCCGCCCAGCAACACCAGTGTCAGGGCGCCACCCAACTGCACCACCCGCGCCACAACCAGCGAGTGCGTATTGGTGATCGGGTTGTAGCAGTAACAGTACGTAAGTATGTTGTCCACGGGCGAGCCGATCCGGTTTGACGACGCCTCATTCAACCCCAGCAGCATGTCCTTGGGCGAGTACTCCACGCCCATGTAGTACTGCGCCAGTTTCCCCTCGGGTGTCACAATCTGGATCCCGCTGGCATGCGCAAACTGAACCAGATTGCTGTTGGGCAAATGCAGCTTCACATACCGGAATCCCACCGCCTTGGTAAGCGCATCGATATTTGGCTGCGTTCCGGTCAGGAAGTGCCAGCCGTCGGCCGTCTCCGGATGACCGTAGCGCTTCAAATACTCCCGCTTCTTGGCCGAGGCTAGATCCGTTCCCTCGCTGGGATCGATGCTCACCACGATGATGTTGAAGTCCTTGCCCGGAACGTATTTCACCATCTGCAAGGCGCTGGCAATCCCCTCCATCTCCTCGGAGCAGAGCATCGGACAGCGATAATAGACCAGCGCCAGAATCGCGGGGCGCTTGCCAAAATAACTGCCCAGCGCAACCTGTTGGCCTGCATCATTGGTAAAAGTCAGGTTCAGGGGCAACTGCTGGTTGAGATGCTGATCGATGCCCACGCCATCCAGAAGCGTTGGCGCCTTATCGGATGATCCCATCGATTTGTCGCCGTAGCTCGAAACCTGGGCCGTCAACGCAGGAGGTGCAACTGCCAGGCAAACCGCGAGCATGCCTGCTGCGCTGATTCCCGCGCTGCGCCAGCTTCTCCGAATTGTGCCTGTGCTCTGCATGATTCCCGCTTTCCTTCTTCCGGCTTCGCCATGCCGCCGGAGATGTTGCGTGCCTCGTGTTTTTCGTGCTCTTTACAAAATGCGTCGGAAGGCGAAAATCTCAACCGATCCTACGCGTCATAGTTCCTACTTGCTTTCTTCGCGCTGGCGGGCTTCGGCAGCCTCCGCCGCCGCCTCGTCCTGCTCAAACGCTGTCCGTGCAAATCCATTGGTCAAAGGTGCCTGCACCACCGGAACCGAATCCCCCGTCATCAACGGCGCAGTCTGTGCCGCCGGTGCCACCGGTAGGCCATGCTGGGCAATCAGCTCCATCGCACGCTCAATCGGAATCCGCACCTTGCTGTGCGCCGCATCCTCCCAGCTGTAGTTATCCAGCAGCAGATCTTCGCGCGCGTGTAGGTCAGCCACATCCTGGTTGCCGTCGTCCACCTGTACCCGGGGCGTCGGGAATTGCTGCGTCAGTTCGGCTACCTTGTTCTGCATCTGCGGATTATTGGGCAAATTGCCGAGTTGGCGAATATCCACCGTCTTGGCCCACTTGCTCGTCGGACCGTCTTCCTTGTCCAGATGCGCATTGATCACTTTGCCGATCCCATAGCTGAGGACCGCTGTTACCGCCACAAAGATGCCCATCGCAACGATGAAAACCATCAGCCCGCCAACTTTGACGTCGCTCTGCTCAAAACCTGCTGAGGTGTCGATCTTCTCGCGCTCCTGCTCTGAACCGTGATTCTCAGGCTTGTGCATGTTCAGGCTCCAGAATCTCCGCCAGATGCGGGTCGTTGGTCTGCACCAGAGGCCGTGTCTTCAAGCGCGTGCAGTAGTATGCCAGCCAGAACGACGACATTGCTACCGGCACGGCGATGTACTCCAGAATCCCCCAGCTGAAATGCAGATTGCGCGCCGCGTCTTTGAAGTTCGGCTCGATCAGCCAGAACAGATCGAAGGCCTTGGCGAACACAATCCAGCCGCAAACCCACATCAGCCGCTTCTTGTTCCGCTTGATGTCACGCGAAAGCAGGAGCGTGAACGGAATCAGCCAGTGGAAGATAAAATCCAGGGTGATGATGATGCCCCAGTTGCCGCGAATACGATCCAGATACCAGGGAATCTCCTCGGGCAGATTTCCCGACCAGATAATCAAAAACTGTCCGAAGGCCAGATAAATATTCAGCATCACAAAGGCAAAAGTGAGCTTGCCCAGATCGTGCTGTTCCGTCTGGCGAAGAATCGTCTTGAAAGGCTCGGCCCGCGACAAGGAAAGCGCAACGATAATCGAGAGCGCCAGAACCGCGTAGCCTTGTCCAACCAGGAACAGCAGTCCGTACACCGACGAGTACCAGGTGACGTCCATCGACATCACCCAGTAAATCACGGCGGCCGTCATCGTGATTGCATAGACCACCACGCCCGGCCCGCTGATGTTTTCGAACTTCTTGATCCAGTAATGCGTGCTGTCCGGCGAGTCAGCATCGCGCTGTAGCGCCAGCGTATTCAACCGCCACGTGTAGAAGGCCCAGATTGCAAAGCAGAGCAGACCCACCCAGATAAACGCGCCGGGGTTCAGCATCGGACGCTTGAAGTTCAGGCAGTGCGCCTCAATCTCGTTGATTGCTCCGGCTTGCAGCGCCGCCGCCGTGTCGCTCACGCTCGTGAACTTGGCCCACAGGAAGAGCCTCTTCATTTCGATCACAACCACCAGCCAGTAGACGAATACCAGCGGTAGGGTCCGGCTCATCGCCTCCAGTGGACGCCTGATCAACAAGCCCCACTTGCCGCCCGTGCAGTACTGCACCATCAACAGCGCCAGGCCACCCACAGCGAACCCGAAAGTCAGCAGCAAGCCCAGAACCCACGCGCGCATAAAGTGGTCCCACCCTAGTTGGTCCTGCCCTTGACCCAGCAGCGCCAGAACGACAGCGGCGACAGAGAAAACTGCCCCCACTATCAGCGCGCGCGTCTTCCAGCCGTCAACAAAGGCCGGCGCGCTCAAGTCGGCCGGGAGCGCCTTCGCGTGCGTTATCGGTTGTGATTCGTGAGCCATTCCGTCTGTCCTTACTTCCCGGCCGTTGCTGGGGCCGGTTTGCTTGCGGGAATCTTGATCAATGGGTCTGCCGGATTGGCCGGAGCCATCCCCGGTGTGCCTTCCTTAGCCACATGCGGATACGCCTGCACCGCCGTCTCCGGCAAAGCCCAGGGCTGGGCGTACTCAGGATGCCCCGTAGCCGCGGCCAGGCTCTTAAGGTCCTGCACATGCACACCTGCTGGCACATCGGCGGGTGGGGCCGCTTGGCTCAACTGCAGCGCTCGAATGTAAGCCGCCACTGCCCAGCGATCCACCGGCGACAGTTGTGCCGAGTAGTCCGGCATCGCTCCATAGCCGTGCGTCATCACGTAAAAGTAGTGCGAAACCGGCTGCGACATCCGTACCTGGTCGTGCAAGTTCGCCGCCGGCTTGTAGCCGCGCTGCACAATCTCGCCAAGCCCGTTGCCCACCCGCGAGTGGCAAGGCGTGCAGTAGATATTGAACCGCTCCTGCCCCCGCGCCAGAACTTCCATCGTTACAGGAAATGGCATCAGATCCCGCTCTTCGCGATAGCCGTTTGCGCCCTGCACCACGCCCGTATAGAAGTAGCTGTCCTCGTGCAACTGCCCGCGCGCCACCGTGTTCAGCACCTGCGGACGCGCCCCGCGATGATCCGCGAAAAACTCCGTGCCCCGCTGTGGAAACATCCTCGGCTGGTTCTGCATGTCCTGCCGGCACCCGGCCACCAGAAACAGCACCGCCATGCCTGACGCTGCAACCGCACGTCCGAAAACTCGATTGAGGTGAACTTGCATTAGTACTGCACCTCCACAACCGAGGCCGGTTGAAAACTCTCAAGGTATTTCTTTGCTTCCAGCAAATCAAACTTCGGATCAAGCGCCTCAAGACACAGGAAGAACTTGTCCGTCGTCGCTCCATCACGGAAATTCGGCGCATTGAACAGCGGATGATAGAGCGCCGGCAATCCATTCAGCGCCAGCATTCCGAAGCACGCCGAAAGGCCCGCCCACAGAATCGTCCACTCGTAGGCAGGCACAACAAACGCCGGCCACGAATACGTCGGGCGTCCTGCGATATTCAGTGGATACGCCAGCACCGAGATCCATGTCTCCAGCGAGAACATCGCCGCCAGGCCGATTAGTCCGCCCACCAGCGTAATCAGCGGAACCTTGTTGCGGTGGAACTCCAGAGCTTCAGCCGCCTCTTCCACCGGATAGGGCGTGTAGCATTCCATGCGCCGCCAGCCGTCCTGACGCGCCTGCTTGGTCGCGCGCACCAGGTCACTGGGGTTGTCGAATTCGGCCAGCAGGCCGTACGTTCCTTCGCGTGGGGGCATCTTATTCACCAGCCTTCGCGGTTGTTTTAGGTGTTACCTTGGCGCTCGGCAGCATCATTCGAATCTCGTTCATGGGAATCATGGGCAGGAAACGCACGAACAAAAGGAACAGCGCCGTAAACAGCCCCAGGGTTCCCGCATAGGTCATGTAATCCCACTTCGTCGCGCGATAAGTGCCCCACGACGACGGCAAAAAGTCGCGATAGAGGCTCGTTACCACGATCACAAACCGCTCAAACCACATACCCGTATTCACGACGATGGAAAGCAGGAACATGAAGGTGATGTTCGTGCGCAGCTTGCGCGACCACAGCGTCGTCAGCGGAATCGCCAGGTTGCACGTCACCAGCACCCAGTAAGACCACCCCATCGGACCGAACATGCGGTTCCACATCATGAATGCTTCCCAGTGCGAGGCTGAGTACCAGGCCATGAAGACTTCCATCCCATAGCCGTAGCAGACGATGAAGCCTGTCGCCAACATCACCTTGCCCATGTTGTCGATGTGCCGAATGGTCACCAGACCTTCAAGGTGATAGAACTTGCGCAGCGGAATCGCCAGTGTCAACACCATCGCAAAACCGGAGTAGATGGCGCCAGCTACGAAGTAGGGCGGGAAGATCGTCGTGTGCCAGCCCGGCAGAACAGCCACCGCAAAGTCGAAACTGATGACCGTGTGCACCGAAAGCACCAGCGGCGTTGCCAGTCCGGCCAGCAGCAAAGATGCCGTCTCGTAGCGCATCCAGTGCCGCGTCGAACCGCGCCAGCCCACAGACAGCATTCCGTAGATGTACTGTGCAATCTTCGAATCAGCCCGATCGCGCAGCGTCCCGAAGTCTGGAATCATGCCCATGTACCAGAACACCACTGAAATTGTCGCGTAGGTCGAAACCGCGAACACATCCCAAAGCAGTGGCGAGCGGAACTGCGGCCACACATTCATGGTCAGCGGAAGCGGCAGCAGCCAGTATCCAAGCCACGGACGGCCCACGTGAATCAGCGGGAACAACCCGGCGCAGACCACCGCAAAGATCGTCATCGCCTCGGCGAAGCGGTTAATCGAGTTGCGCCAGCCTTGCTTGAACAGCAGCAGAATCGCCGAAATCAGCGTCCCAGCATGGCCGATGCCGATCCACCAGACAAAGTTGATGATGGCAAAGCCCCAGGCCACTGGCTGCGTGATTGCCCAGATGCCCACGCCCACCAGGAACAGCCACGCCACGGCTACCATCAGCATGGTCGCTACCGCTCCGCCAATGCCGAAGACCGCAAACCAGCCCAGCGGCGTATGCGGCGTCAGCACGATGCGCGAGATCTTCTCGGTGACCGACCTGAAGGTCTGGTTCTGTCCTAGAACTCGGAATTCTCCCGTTGCTGGATCGACGCCGGGATCTTTGGTTTTCAGTTCACTGGTTGCCATCGTTACTTCAACCCTTTGCCGGCAAATGCTCCACCGGCGCTTCTTCAAGTTCCTGGTTCGGATTAATTACCGCAGCCACATACGTTGTGCGTGGACGCGTGTTCTGGTCGGCCAGCACCTGGTAGCTGCGTTCGTCTGCGCGTAGCTTCGCCACCCGGCTCTGCTTGTCATTGATGTTGCCAAAGGTAATCGCTGAAGCCGGGCAAGCCTGCTGGCACGCCGTCACGATCTCGCCGTCGCGCACCGGACGGTTCTCCTTGTCCGCATCAATCTTGGCCGCCTCAATGCGCTGCACGCAGTAGCTGCACTTCTCCATCACTCCGCGCGAACGCACAGAAACATCCGGATTCCGCATCAACTTCAGGCTCTCGGTCTCATAATCGGAGTAGAGCAGGAAGTTGAACCGCCGCACTTTGTACGGGCAGTTATTTGAGCAGTAGCGCGTGCCCACGCAGCGGTTGTAGACCATCATGTTCAGGCCTTCCGGCGTATGCACCGTGGCCCCCACCGGGCAAACCTGCTCGCAGGGAGCGTTCTCGCAGTGCTGGCAGGCCATCGGCTGGAAGTGCGCCCGCGGCGCAGAAAGATCGCCTTCAAAATAAGTATCGATGCGCAGCCACTGCATGTTGCGCCCGATGCGCACCTGCTGCTTGCCGACGACGGCAATATTGTTCTCCGCATAACAGCTCACGATGCAGGCATTGCAGCCCACGCAGCTGCTCATGTCGATCGACATGCCCCAGGCATTGCCCTCGTTATAAGACCAGTTGGGAAACAGCGTCGTATCCATCTCGGTCTTTTCGCGCCCAAAGCCCTCGTTCGCAAATCCCGGATGCGCCTTGAACTCGTCCAGCGTCGCGTAGCGGATAATTCCGCGTGGCCCCAGCGCCTCATCTGCCTCGAGTGAATTATTGCCCGTGCCCTGCTGGCCGAACATCGCTCCGCGATGATCCTGGTAGTGGCTCTTGGTGATCGCAATGCCCCACTTGCCTTCGATCTTCCTGATCGAGCCGGTCGCATTGAACGGCGCCCAGGTGTTGCGAATCAGGTAAGTATTGAAACCCGCGCCCGAACCCACGCGCCCCGCAAACTCACGCCCATATCCCAGATAAACCGTAACCGAGTTATCAGGATGCCCCGGCGCAACAATCACCGGCGCCTTCACCTTGCCGTTGCCCACGGTCAGCTCAACAATGTCGTCTTCTTCCAGACCCAGCTTCGTCAGCGTTGCCCCGCTCACAATCGCTGCATTGTCCCAGCTCAGATTCGTCACCGGCTTGGGCAACTCCTGCAGCCAGCCCACATTCGACCAGCGCCCGTCGTAAATATTCGGATCGGGCCGGAAGATAATCTCCAGCGAATCCTTCGCCGTCGGCGTCGGAACGGAGCCCTTGAATGCAGCTGCTGCGCTCGCCTTTGTCGCCGTGTCGTACGCCGTGCCTTCAATCCATCCCGCGTGCAGCGCCGCACGCCAGCCCTTGTCAAAGTCGCCCTTGATAAGGGGCTTCGACGTCTCGCGCACCGCATCGTACGGGCTGAGCATAGGCTCATTCAGCAGCACTTGAAAAACATGATGCGACGTCCTGCCGCCATACAGCGGATCGATCATCGGCTGCACGATCGAAACCGTCCCGTCATACGCCCGTGCGTCCGACCACGACTCAAGATAATGCGCCGCAGGAATGTGCCAGTGCGCGATCTGTCCCGTTTCGTCCAGATGCGAACCCAGATGCGCGACCACATTCGCCTTGCCGAAAGCCTCGGTAAAGTTCAGGTCAGCGGGCGCCGTATAAATCGGATTGGCATTCAGAATCACCAGCCAATCCACCTTGCCCGCATTCAAATCGGCAACAAGCGCCTTGAAGTCCGCAAGCTGATCGCTCGGCAGCGGATTCATCGGTTCCGGAGCAACCGTCACCGTCTTCCCAACATTGCCCAGCGCCGCATTGATCGCCAGCGCCAACTGCGCCACCGACTCATCTTGATAGAGCCCGGCAATCACTGCGCTCTTGCCTGCATTGGCCTTCAGGTCCTTCACCAGCGCGGCAAGGAATTTCTGTTGCGCGTCCGTCCACGCATATGCCGGCGCGTTCACGCCTGCCACACCCACAGCCTTGGCCAACTCCGCCGTAAATGCGGGAATCTCGCTCGCCCGCAACCCCAGCCGATGCTCGGCTTTCAAGCCAGTGGTCGTCGGCGTGCTATCCACCGAATACAACCGGTTCAGGTTGTTTGGGTCTTTGCGCCGCTTTGCGTACTCGCGAACCAGCTGATGAAATCCGGGGAAGCTTGCGCTCGACAAAAAGTCGGCGTCCAGCGACACAATCACATCCGCATCGTTCAGCGCGCAGTGAACATTCAATCCCTTGGATGCCGCGGTCCCAGCCAGCGCCGGATCGTATTGCACCAGCATTGCCTTGGGCCACGCCGCCTGAACGGCCTTCCACTGCCGCGCCAACGTCGGAGAGGTAATGGTCTCGCTTAAAAAGTAGATGCCGGTCCCATCCTTGGTCCCCGCTACCTTCAGCTGCAGGGTCTGCGCAAACTCTGCCCACTCCCGCTCCTCGCCGCGATACAGCACGCGCTTCGAGCGATCCGGATCGTAAAGATCCAGCAGGGTTCCCTGCGTATAAGGATCGGATGAGCCCTGGTTGTACGCGTGCTCCGGATTGCCGTCCACCTTGATCGGGCGGAACTCATCGCTCTTCACCAGCACCGGCACCGCGCCGGTCGTGAACGGATGCGCCGTGGCAAAATACATCGGCTTGCCCAGCACCAGATCTTCCGGCTGTTTCACATAGGGATAGATCGTCTCTTCAGGCTGCTTAGTACACCCAGCCAGCCCGGCCAGCGCCAGCGAAGCACCCATCACCTTCAGAAACCCGCGCCGAGAAACCGGATCAATCCACTCCTGCGCCGCGGATGGAAACTCCCGCTCTACCGCTGCCTGAAACTCCGCCGTATCGGCCAGTTCATCGATTGACCGCCAGAACTTTTTGCCTCGCACGCCCTTCAACTCCTGGCGCACCTGCGCCAGAGTCATCGGAGTTGCGGCGCTTTTCGTCTCGTGTTCCACGGCATTCCCCGCCTTGTTCGTGCTTCCGCTCTTCCCGTTGCTGTTGATCGGTCCGCTCATCGGTGGCAGACCTCGCAGCTTGTCAGGTCCTTCGGGGTGCGAATCTTGTACTGGACCAACAGAAAATGTCCCAACTCATCCTGGCTGGTGAACTTCTGATAGACCGGGGCAGCCGGCAACGCACTCGCGGCCACATCCCCTGCAAGCCCATGCGTGCTCATCAGCGGAAGAGTCAGCGAAGCCATCTGCGCACCCGCTCCACTGGGATCCTTCGTCACGCAATTCACACTCTCGGCCGTCGGCACGCCAGACTTCTCATCAGCCACTGCGCACCACACCGGCCTGTCGCTAGCCGGGCTTTCCCAATCCATGTTGTAAACCTGGCTGGTCGGCCTCAGATTCTTCGCCGGATTCCGATGGCAGTCCAGGCACCACTCCATCTGCAGCGTGTTCTGCGCATACATCAGCGGCATCTTATCCACACGCCCGTGACACGACTCGCAGCCAATGCCCTTGTTCACATGGATCGAGTGATTGAAGAAAACAAAGTCAGGAAGATCGTGCACCCGGATCCACGGAATCGACTGCCCCGTTGCCCAGCTGTGGCGAACCGGCTCGAGCAACTGCGCGTTCGTCCAGATCTGCGCGTGGCAGTTCATGCACGTCTTGGTCGGCGGAATCCCCGCGTAGCTCGACCGCTCCACCGTCGTGTGACAATACTGGCACTGCAGACCCAGCCCCTGCACATGATGTTTGTGGCTGAATGGAACCGGCTGCTCCGCGCGCTGTCCTTGCCGCGTAACCCACGGCGAACGTTGCAGTTGATTGAGCGTCACTCCCAGAGCGATCACGATCAGCCCTGTCAGCACCAGGCTCATGCGAGCGAGCGCGTTGGAGCTGCGGTCAAAAATTTGCGCCATGAATGCTATTCCTGCTGGTTTTTCGCGTTGCTGTGCGCCCGCTGTGCCGACGGTCACACAGGTTGTGTACAAAATTTATTCTTGGGTAAAGCCCACCCGAGAGGCGGAGAAGCCCGAAAAATCAATATAACAGTCCGAAACGTGCGCGCAAAGGCCTGAAAGCAGAAAATGCAAAAAAACTTGTGCAAAATCGGCTTCGTAACCCGTTGATTACTAAATGAGTTGTGATAAGAGTGTTTGCTGGAAACAACCCATCATACCCCTGGCTGCTTGCGTACCAGTGGATGGGATTGTGCCTACCAAAATACCACGCCAAACACGCGCTTGGCCACCCTGCTGAAAAACAGTCCGGCAGAACAGAATCCACGCCCCTATTCCGCGCCCGCGTCCCCAATCGTCTCGGCAAATGAGCCGTCCGACGAAACCGGCGGCCAGCCAATCATCATCAGAAACACATCCAGCACAAAAAGTGCAATCGCAATGTCGTTGCACACCGTCGCCTGCCGCCAATCCGGCCAGAACTGGTTCGCCGCCCAGAACAGAAACGCAACTGCCAGCATCGCCGCCTTGATGAACTCTCTCCCCGAAGGCCGATGCACAATCTGGTAGAGAAGGTAGGCAACAGCAATCGCCGTCAGAGAAAACGCCGCCACCCAATCGTGCGCTCTGGCAGGAAAGAGCTGCGGAGCAGCATCCCACACCAGCAGCACTCCAACATCCAAAAGCGTCACTATTCCAAGAACTACGGGAAGAGCCCTGTGGGCCCGGTCGATACGGCTGTACATATGTCATTATTGACCACCCCGCAAAAGGAACCCGTAAGGGAATCGTCGCGCAATCAACCCGCACCTAGAAATCACAGAGTCTGGCTCCTCCGCACCCAAATCACCTCACATTGACACGAAGTCCACGAGCCCAACCACGGCTTGCGATAGAATTCTCCTTGGAATTCATCAACGCGCAACAGTCGACCCTGAAAACAGCTGGCCCTGCGGACCTGCTCAACGAAGAACAGAGCAGGCCGCCGTTTATCTCATCCCGCTCCGTACCGACCTCTTGAGCCTTGGAAAGGAAAAACCATGAAGTACGCCGGACTCCTCGTCATGCCAGCCGGATTCTTTCTTTCAATGACCGCACTCGTGCTTTTCATCAACCCCGCGCAGCGCGCTGTCTTCGTCGTCTGCGGCATTGCCGTCGAAATCCTCGGCCTGGCCGTCGCCATCCGCGGACACAGGGCCGCGCCCGGAGAGATCCGTCCATGAATCTCACTCTGCCCGTCCTCTCCGACACCCTCATCGCCCTCACTCTCGCGCTTCTGCTCATCGCCCCGCTGGCCATCGCCGGCCTGTCCCTCATTAACACCGGCCTCGGCCGCTCCCGCTCCGCCGCGCAGGCGCTGCTTGGCAACCTCGCCATCTTCGCCGTCACCGCCATCGTCTTCGCTATCATCGGCTCGGCTTTCTCGGGCTGCCTGCCCGGCGGCATCAGCCACATCTTCCAGACAGCCGGCAAGCCATGGAACTGGCTCGGCGCTGGTCCGTTCATGCTCGGCGGACTCGCCAGCGCTCCGGCTCAGTCCCAGCTGGCTCTCATCTTTGAATTTCTTGCCGTCGCTCTCGCCGCCCAGCTCGCCTGGGGCTCCGGAGCAGATCGCTGGCGCCTCAACGCAGGCTGCGCTGCCTCTGCCGTCCTCGCCGCATTCGTCTTCCCGCTCGCCGCCCATTGGATCTGGGGTGGCGGATGGCTCGCCCAGCTGGGACTCAACTTTTCTCTCGGCTCCGGCTTCCTCGACCCCGGCGGCGCAGCTACGGTCCACGTACTCGGAGGTCTCAGCGCCCTGGCCGTCATCTGGATCGCCGGTCCGCGCCGCGGCAAATTCCCCAGGGAAGGCCTCTCCACAGCCATGCCCGGACACAACGCCGCTTACGTACTCTTCGGCTGTCTCATCTGTCTGGTCGGCTTCGCTGCCTGGAACCTGGCCGGCGCAATCCTCTGGCTCCACGCCCCCATGGCCGCGCTGCCCCTCACCGCCATCAACACCCTGCTTTCGGCCTCAGCGGCCCTCGCAGCCACCTTCGCCGTCACCCGCATCCGCTTCGGCAAGCCCGATGCCAGTCTCTGTGCCAACGGATGGATGGCAGGCCTCGTCGCCTCCAGCGCATGCGCCGCCCTCGTCTCCCCCGCCGCTTCGCTTTTTATCGGACTCGTCGCCGGGATCGCAACGCCCCTGCTCGTCGAGCTCTTCGAACTCGCCCTCTCGGTCGACGACCCCTCCGGCGCTGTCTCGGTCCACGCCGCCGCCGGCTTGTGGGGCCTCTTCGCCGCCGGATTCTTCTCGCCCCAGCACGGCCAGTTCGTCGCCCAGCTCATCGGTATCGCCACCCTGCTCGGTGTGTTCCTTCCGCTCGTCTATCTGCTCTTCTGGCTCCTCAACCGCGTCGTCCCCTTCCGCGTAGAAGCAGACGGCGAACGTGTCGGCATGGACCTCCACGAACTAGGCGGAGGCGCCTACCCCGAATTCGTCATCCACCGCGACGAATCCTACCGCTAGAGCAGTGTCAGGAATGGTGCGGAGCAATCTCTCGGCCTTAACAAAATACGGATTGAGACCCTAAAAGGCGATCAGGCCCATTTTTTGGGGCATAAATTTCCGAAAATTCGTTGTTGGCACTGGAGCTATATTTGAGCGCAAGTCTTTTTGTTTGTGCTGGTTGTCCTATTTTAGCGGGAGGGAGCTAGTGGCTAGATGGTAACGGGCATTGCGGGGGTAAGTTGTTTATTTTATTTCGGTTATTGAAAATCTCACAGTTTCACAGAATATAGGGGGGAGGGGGGTAGGGCGGAAAAACAGGAAATAGGGAATAGGAAGACAGCTAATTGGAGTTCATTCTGTTCCGCGGCGCGGGTCGGGGAGAGGCCGGATTGGGGGCTGTCGAAGATATGAATAGAGGAACCCATGTCTAGATTATGCGCTTTTGTGTGGTAATGATCGGCAAGACGCGGGGGAGAATCGGCTGCGGGGTTTTTGGGAAAGCGGAGGGCAAAGGCCGCGGGGAATCCGAGGGGACTCGTGGTTGGTGGAAGATCGGCGGGCGTCAAAGCGGCTCTACACCAATGGTGATAGTGCCCTGGAAACTACGGATATACTGGCTCTTGGTCACGAATCAGTCTTGAATGAGCGTATTGAGAATCGCCTGTTGTGTCTGACCCCAAGTTCATTGCCTGACGACAGAGAGATATCGCGAGGTAAGACGAATTCAACATGCCCATTGCTGAAGTACGGCCTGGACCTCTAAAAAATTGCAAGCGGGGAAATCGAACCGCCATACTTCTGGCCTCCGCCGGTGGCACGGTGATCTTGGCCACGTGTACGGCATTCGTTCTATGGGCCCGAATCGTTACGAAAAGTGCAACTCATCCAATCTGGGGATTAAGCATCTATGCTCCCCTGGGAATGATGCTCATTGCGGTCGCGCTCGGTTGTGCCGCTCTCGCACAACCAGTTCAACAAGGCAATGCGGCCCAACCTGCGCATCGCCATGCCAGCCAGGTCTGGCTATTTTTCACCGTACTGATCCTGTTTCATTCTTGCGTTGCTTTCTTTTTCAACCGGGCGATTCCGGGCAACAGCGTAGACACCTTCGCATTTCAGCGCGACGCTTGCAAGAGTCTGCTGCAGGGCATCGATCCCTATGGCACAACCCAGGCCAACATATACGATTCCCTGCGCACAACCTTGTTTTACGGCCCGGGAATGGTTGTCAACGGGCGCGTAAGAGTCGGATTCCAATATCCCCCGCTCACTCTCTTGTGGGCGCTGCCAGGGTACATGCTAGGCGACGTCAGATATTCCTATATCTTGGCCGTGGCAATCTCGGCTTTGTTTGCCTTGGCGATCTGCCCTGACCGGCGAGGCATTGCAGTCGTTTCTGTTCTGCTGCTAAGTCCGCTCACATGGCTGGTGGAAAACAGGTGCTGCACTGAACCATTGGTTTTGATGATGTTGAGCGCCACCCTGTATGCGGCAGTTAAAAAACGCTGGTGGCTCCCCATCGCGCTCGGCCTGTTTCTGGCCGCCAAGCAATACAATTTTCTCGCCCTGCCGTTAATCGGATATTTTGTCAGTCCATTTCAGTGGAAACAGTATTGGAAATTAACAGGACTGTCTGTGGCAGTTGGTGCCGCCACGGCGCTGCCATTTGTCTTTTGGAACCCTCGCGGGCTGTGGCACGACATGGTCCTCTTCCACCTAGCGCAGCCCTTCCGCCCAGATGCCGTCAGTTTTGCCGTCCCCTTCCCCGTCATGATGAAGATTGGCCCCCTGCTTCTGTTGGCGTTCGTCGTTTGGGCTGTGCAATCCCGGCGGCGCAATACAGCGATGTTCGCCGCAGCCTATGCAATCGCCCTGCTGATCTTTGTTTCAACCAGCAAGCAGGCATTCGCCAACTACTATTTCCTGATTGCAGAGGCGCTATTACTTTCCGTCGCCGCGCTACCCGGCTCTACGATGAAATCCAGGTCGCCAGACACTGCGAAGAGAAGAGTCACCCCTGCAGATGCAGCTACCCTCTGAACTGCTGGCAGTTGCGTTCTTGCCTAACCCTCAGGTTCCTCTTCACGGGTGAGCAAAGACGAGCATAGACAGAGTCATCTCGGCGGTAGTTTGACGAGACTAAGACTCCAGCCTTCAGGATTCTCCGGGATCGTAACAGAGGTTCCCACTGGCGCCGATTCAAAGCGCCGCGCCTCCTCTGCAAAAAGCATATCCGGAAGGGCACGATGCTGCCATCGGAGAACGATCGAAAAACACATGACGCACAAAAGAAAGGCCGAGATGACCTTGAGAGCGGGGGCGCGGCTCTGATAACACCATAGAATCGTCCATGCGAACGCAAGGGTTGGGAAAAACCAATAGCGATTACCCGCCCCGGCTACAAGGACCTCCCATGCGGTAGTTCCGTTGAGCGGTCTGCGCCCGAGCCCGGGCGCAGCCAAGGAGCTTGCAAAAACCAAAGCGGAAAATAGTAGAAAAAGCTTCATCGGCAATGGCGTCCTGAGGAAGCAGACGGCGACAAGGATAGTCCCACCGGCGGCTATCGCAATAAACATGACGAGGAACCAAAAGCCGATTTGAGGCCGTTGCCCAACACCACCGAACAATGCACCAAGATAGACTTGGCCTGCAAGAATCCGAGCTAACATTACGGGGCTCGCGCCAAGGTGGTAATGTGGCCGACTTGAAAATCCCCCGTTCAGAAGAGTCCACGCCTGGACACACCCCCACATTGCAAGAACAATGACCTCCAACCACCGCCAGTGATCGCGAGGCTTCCATGCAAGGTAGATCACGATCGGAAGCATGAAAAAGCAGAACGGACCGTCCAGGCCGCAGAGAGACAAAACACACAAATCCAACAACCGCTCCCCTGTGCTGTCCGGTTTGGTTGCCACGAGCAGAAGGACAGCGATCAATGCGAGTAGCCATTGCGAATTCGTAATGGTTGCGCTTATTTCCCAAGAATTCGGTAATGCCAGATAGACGCCCGCTAGGAGGACGCGGTGTCTCAGGCCACCCCACGGGGAAGACCTAGAAGAAAGCAAAACATTCACTGGAAACGCCTGAACACCGATAGCGATGAGGTTCAGCACAAAAGGAGCAAAAGACAACGGCACTAGCAGCGCAAGGAAGGCTCCAATGCGCGGAAATATCTCTAAATATCCGTAGAATTCGCGGAACAATGTCGCCCACCATCCGCAGTTATAGGCATCGGCATACCAGACTGCGCCATCCTCGCCCCAGAATTGTGCATGGAAAACAGCATCAGGCCGCCGCGAGATAATCACAGCGCACGCAAGCACAAAGACTACGCCGTGCTGCCACGCGCGAAGCCCGGTCTTCGATGGTCCTTGCTGTGTCATGCGCTCCTTCGGCGCCTATGGCGTTCTGAGCAGCCCCGATAAGGCCTCCCGCGCGACCTTTTCTGCTGACTCTTCGCCTGTACCTGCGCCGGCGCGCCGCAGATAAACCCACAGATAGAACAAAGCCATCGCCAGCAGAGCAAGCGAGGCTGGCCGCGTAACGACAGCTTGCAGCAACTGTCCCATGATCCCCGTACCCACATGCAGCTTCTCGGTGAGAATCACAACCACCGCCAGCGGCACCTCGCCCGTCATCACGATGCCCACGGTGGAAACCAGCAGCGCAACCCAGCGAATCGCTCTGCCCTCCGCCCACACCATCGCACACGCTGGAATCGTCAGCAGCAGCAGCTTCGCGTCGTACGGACGATGGTAGGTAACCAGCATCGTCAAAGGCACAATGGCGGCCAGCGCAAACAGCGCCCGCGCCGGGGAAAACCTTGACCGCAGCGTAGTCGCAGCCCAGATCAGCAGCATCGCCCCGCAAATCGCATAGCTGATCGCGTTGTAGATGCGCGGATCGTTCCGAAAGACGGCTATGGCCGCCTGAAGATCGATCACCATGCCGGCAGTGTTTCCGGTCACGGAGCCGGGGCCGGGATTATTGAGGCCGTTCGGCCCCGAAATCGTGGCCATATTGGCGCTCCAGTCTGAGAGCCAATGCGGCGCGACGTGAGTCACCCACATCAGAGCAGTCACACTCAAAATGGCCGTAATCCCCAGCGCCTGAAGTGCGCGCTTGCGATATGCCCCGCCCGCCATTAGAAAATACAGCCACACCAGTCCTGCGTCATGGGGCTTGATGGCCAGGCAGGCCGCAAGACAAAGCACACCCACCATCACAAATCGCTCTCGAACAAAACACCACACTGCCACTAGGCAAAGGCCGATCACAATGCCGGCCGTATTGCCGGTTGCAAAGGTAAGTTCACTTTCTAAAAGCAGGATGCAAATCAGAAAAAGAGTGACACCCGGAGAATAGTCCTCACCGAGTTGCCACATCAAAATTGCGCCCAGCAAGAAAAATCCTGAAAGCAACACCAGCCAAATCGCCTGCGCAGCGCTCCAGGGCAGCTTCGCAAGAGGAGCCACAAAAAGAAAAGTCGTCGGCAGATTTACATAAAGCGTTACGGTCTGGCGATGCCTGGCGGTCTCCGAAGGGCTTTCCACGCCATCGGCCTTGTAAACAGCCTCCAGTTCCGCCACATTATAAGGATTGTGATGCTCAAGCAGGCAGCGCGTGCCGAAGTAGACCGCCTGAAAGTCCAGCGCTCCGCCTTCTACGCTCAACCCGATCGCCACACCCCACAGCATCGAAATCCCGCCACTCAACAGCAATACGAGCAGACCAATGCCGCGTGTCCTGTTCATCTTCATGTTGTGCATCATTCTAGACGGTATCGGCCACCCAGGACCACGCGCAGTACCGGCGCGGTGTATTTGCTCGTTTAATCTTGGGCATAAAACGCAAAGGAGAGTGCGTGAGGCAATTGCATCGCCTCACGCACTCTCCCGTATTGAAGCTTGCGTCGCTAAAGAGAATCCGGCGACAAATAGTTGCCCGCCGAAGACCTAGTTTTGGATTGACCCCTTGCTGAAGAGAAGTACGCCGCGGGGCGATCTGGCGAACTTATCTCTCCCGCAAAGGACCGGTCAAGCGCAGATTACCGGCCGTCACTCGGCCAGGCCTGGACTACCCGACGGAACTGGCGAGGGACGTGCTGATGGTGTTGAATGCGTTGTTAATGCCAGTTGCCAGCGCGCCCATGCCAGCAGTTGCACCGAAAGCGATTAGAGCCACGACCAAAGCGTATTCGACCAGATCCTGACCTTCTTCACCGTTCTTAAGGTCCTGGAACTTGACATACAGATTGAAAAGGAACTTGTTCATTTGATTTCTCCTCCCAGAGTGTCTAATGACCCAGCCTCAGCTGAGTGCCCTCTTTATTGCATGCCGCATGCCATTCTCGGCCCTCAACTCGCTCCTTATAAATCAACTACTTACGGAATCGCTCTTGCGTGACTCATCTACTCGCTGTAAACAGCCGTTTACAGCAAGGACAGTATAGGCTGGCGCCGTTTACATGACCTGAAAGTTTCTTGACCATATTTGGCGTGGTAGGCACGCGAACAATGGAAGTCGTCGACGGGCAGACCGTAGAATAGCCATCATGGCAAGCAGTCCGGATCTCTCCGAGGCCAAACCGCGTGTTGATTTCGCCGATTTTGCGATCGCAACCGTCTCTGCGCTGGCCCTGGCATTAACCGTTTTGTTTCTGTGCGTTGTTCCCTTTTCAGGAACTATTGCGGGGGGGCGCGACTTCGTCGTCTATTGGTCCACTGGGCAGCAGCTCATCCACCACGCCAATCCCTACGACCCAGCCGCCATGATGCGCATTGAGCACGCCGCCGGCCTCAACTCAGAGTACAAAATCCTCTACATGCGCAACCCACCCTGGGTCCTGCCGTTCGTGCTCCCGCTCGGCCTCATTGGGCCCCGATTTGCAGCCCTCATATGGTCGCTAGGCATTGTTGGTTGTGTGCTGGTTTCCGTCCACCTCCTCAGAAAGATGCACGGTAGCCCTCAAAACCAATTGCACTGGCTTGGCCTCTCCTTCGGACCCGCCATGATCTGCGCAATCATGGGACAGACCTCTGTCTTCGCGCTTCTCGGCTATGTCTTGTTTCTCTACCTGCATCGGTCGCGGCCCTTCCTGGCCGGCGCCTCCCTCTGGCTATGCGCCCTTAAGCCTCACCTCTTCCTCCCCTTCGGACTTGTCCTCCTTGTGTGGATAGTCCTCTCTAGGAGTTACAGAATTCTGGCTGGTGCGCTGGTTGCCATCGCCGCAAGCTGCGCTCTCGCCTGGCTCATTTACCCATCGGCCTGGTCCGATTACGCAAAGATGATGCATGCCGCAAACTTGGGGAGCGAATACATTCCGTGTCTGATTGTCGTTCTGCGCCTTCATTTCAGCCCGCAATCCATCTGGCTCCAGTATCTGGTCCCCGCCCTCGGATCTGTCTGGGCGCTCGCCTGGTTCTGGCCACGACGGCAAGGCTGGGACTGGAGAACCCGCGGCCACCTGCTGGTGCTGGTCTCGCTCCTCGCCGCGCCCTATTCATGGGTCTACGACGGCGTCCTCGCAATACCGGCTCTCCTGCAAGGCGCCTACGCCACGCGCTCCCGTTTCCTGTTGGTCCTTCTCGCCATCGCCAGCCTCACGATCGAGATCGAACTCGTCCTCGGCATCAAGGTGGCCTCGGCCGCCTATCTCTGGACGACGCCAGCCTGGTTCGCCTGGTATCTCCTGGCGCGCGCCTCAGCCGTTCATCCGATGGGCAAGCCGGTAGTTGCTGAGTTACAAAGCCAAGTGAATGGCTGAGAATCGCAAGTCCAATCAGGACGAACGCGCGGAGTTGACGAAGGAGTGTCCGGGAAGGCACTGGGAAACGCCACACGGTGGCGAGACTGAATATGGTGATGCGTAGCCTGCATCAAAAGAGGGGAGTTTTCCTCGGCGATCACCCAAAAGCGGCCATAGGTTATCACCTCAAAACCGGCCATAGCGAAGTGGCCTAAGACATTAGCTCCGACGGGGGAAATTAGCCTCTGTTGGCATGGGTAATGTCTTGGAAAAAGCGAAGCAGGAACAGGTGATTGCGCTGGGGCGTCTTGGTTGGTCCCTGCGTCGGATCGAAGGGGCGACGGGAGTCCGTCGCGAGACGGCGCTGGCGGATACTTGAGGTCGGTCGGGATAGCGCTACGCACGCCTGGAGGTTGGGGGCGCAAGGCTCCGGCGAAGTCGGCCAGTTCGGTGGCCACCGACCCTTTTAGCGAAGAAGCGGAAAAACCGGCCAACGAAGTGATTACCGGCTTTTTGCCGGGAGTGACGTTGCCGGAGCAAGGCAGCACGCGCCCGTCCGGAGCCAGTGAACCGTATCGGGAGATGATCGAGCTGGATCTGTCGCGAGGCCGCAACGCGATGGGTATCTGGCAGGATCTTGTCGATAAGCACGGGTTCACAAGCAGCTATCAGAGTGTTCAGCGATTCGTACTCAAGTTACCTGGAGCGGTATCGCCTGAAGCGCGGGTGATCATCGAGACGAAACCCGGCGAGGAGTGCCAGGTCGATTACGGCACCGGGCCGGTGGTGCGCGATCCGGATAGCGGCAAGTACCGGCACACGCAGCTGTTTGTTCTTACACTGGGCTGCAGTCGCAAATGTGTTCGGCTGCTGGCTTTCCGGTCGAGTGCGTGTGTGTGCGCCGAGCTTCACGAGAAGGCTTTTCGTCGCCTTGGCGGTTCACCGCGGGTTGCGGTTCTGGACAATCTTCGCGAGGGCGTGTTGTCTGCTGACTTCTACGATCCGGCCCTGAACCCTTGTATCGCGACGTTCTGGCGCACTACGGCGTGACGGTACTGCCGTGCAAGGTGCGCGATCCAGATCGAAAAGGAAAAGTGGAATCGGGCGTCAACCATGCGCAGATGACGCCGCTGAAGGGCAAGAAGTTCGAGAGCCTTGAAGAGGCGCAGGCGTATCTGGACCACTGGGAAGAGCGCTGAGCCGACAAGCGCATCCACGGCCGGACTATTGATCCGGCAAGAAAATACTGCTAAGCGGCATATGCGACGAGTGGATCTTTGAAGAAGGCTTTGATTCTTTCAGGATTGGTCTCGATAGCGGCCATGTGATTGGTTGCGGCCTGGCGCAATTTGTCTTTGGTGCG
>DATKWA010000015.1:0-75568 GCA_035529815.1 Occallatibacter sp.
TCAATACCCTGTCCCTTGCGAGCCATCTGCTTCCTCCTTGGAAATGTCGTCTTGTAAACAACATCCTAAGGAATGAAACGGGTGGCTCGCTGACGCTCGCCACTCTGACGCTTCTACAGAACTTTACGGGCTTAATCCAAGACAAATGACGAAGGTCACAATCATTACGGAAAAAATGCTGGTGCCAACCCACTCTATGATTAATGGTGCAATCGCCAGAATAGGAACCGTCTGTAGCAAAATCGTGTACGGATATCCCAGTTGCCGCAGCCCGCGCCACTGAGCAAACAGCATTGCAACCGCTACACCCACGACGATGCTCGCCAGGAGGCCCACAATTGCCTCTTCGCCTGTAATCAGAGTTGAATCAAGAAGGGATGAGAATCTTGTAACCAGTGCCTGCGCTACAGGCAGTGGACCGGGCAAAATGTAGGCTGGCAGATGCAAGACCGCGACGATGGTTGCCCAAATCGCGATGAGGCTATTGAACACAATCACGCTATTGACGACGAGCCAACGCTTCTTCAAGTGTGCTGCACCTCCCGCAGTAGCCGCGATATGCGTGTAACTTGTTCCTCATATGCCTTCGATTCGCGGGTTGCTTCGTTGCGAGGCCATGGCAGATCGATTGAAATTTCCCGCGCGACGCGGCCCGGATGAGCGGCGAGTACGACAATCCGGGTGGAGAGAAACACCGCTTCGGCAACTGAATGTGTAACAAACAGCACCGTCCACCCCTGCTCAGTGTAGAAACGGAGCAGTTCTTCGTTCATGCGGTCGCGGGTAACTTCGTCCAGCGCTGCGAATGGTTCATCGAGCAGCACAATGCGCGGCCGGCTCGCGAGGGCACGTGCTATTGAGACTCGCATCTTCATTCCACCGGATAACTCGCGCGGATAACTGCCGGCAACCTGCGCCAGGCCAACCATCTTCAACATGGCATTGACGCGTTCTTTGCGCAGTTGGCGAGGCGCGTGTTCCAGATCGAGTCCGAGGCCGACATTCTGCTCGACGGTGCGCCACGGCAAGAGCGTCGGATCCTGAAAGATGAAGCTCATTGTCGCTCGAGCGTTCTCTGGCGTCATCCCGCTCACGCTCACCTTTCCTTCACTGACCGATATCAACCCTGAAACCAGCTTCAGCAGCGTTGATTTGCCGCACCCAGAAGGCCCAAGCAGGCTTACAAACTCGCCATGCTCAACATTCAGCGAGACTCCTTCCAGCGCGACAGCACCTTTGCGAAAGCGCTTGGTCACGCCGGTGAGCGCGATCTCCGGAGTCAATTGGTCAGGCAAGATCACCATCCCGGCTCTCCCGTAACAGGCAGAGACAGCGCCGAGGGAAACTGCGCGCCATGCAACACCTGCTGCGTCGAGCGGCCCCACGTCCACTCGCTTGCGTGGTGCGGCTCGACATCCGTTGAAGGATTGCGGTCATAGAGAGGAAACGCCGAACTCGCGATCTCAAGTCTAAGCCGGTCCCCAACCCCAAGAACGACCGATAGTGGCTCAAGGGCGAACTCCCACTCGTTAATCGTGTCGGCCGCGTATTTCATTCCGCGAAAAAGCCACGAACTGCGCGCAATTCCAACGCATAGGAACTCCGCACGGCCCGTTGCCGTTACGCGCACCAGCTTTGCCGTAAAGTCGGTGTTCGCGGCGGAAGTCGAAGCATAGAGCCGCATCCTCGGCTGACCAAAGAGAGCCATCTCCCGCTCAAGGGGAGGCGAAGTGTAGGCCAAAAGATGATTGCCAAGCTCCATCGCTGACTGATCGAAGCATCCGCTCATCAATTCCGCCCCTCCCGGCGCCACAACAGGCACCTCCGGGTCGTAGACAAACAAATCGCGAGGCTCGTCTTGATCGGGCGCGGCAATCGCCAGCACTCCGTCCCCTCTTCGAGAATTGGCATTGCCTTCACTATGGAGATAAACCGTGTGGCTCGGAGTAGTAGGCCACTCCTCGGCCGTCATCCATTTGTTCACGCCCAGGGCGAAGTGGCGAATGCGCGGCTCTTCGTTGAACTCGCCAGTATCTTTGAGCCAATGATTGAACCAACGCAGCAGAATTGCATCGGTGTTCAGGTTTGCGGCTTCGCCAAAATGTGCCTCCCCCGCTCGGTCACCCCAGGGGATGTGAACCCAGGGGCCCGCAATAAGGTATTGGTTGCGTCGGCTATGCTCTGTTCCAGCTTTCGCTTGCAAAGCAAGAAATCCGTCGATCGAGCCTTGGAGATAAGTGTCGAACCAACCCGCCACGTGCAGCGCCGGCACCTCAATTCGATTCAAGCGAGTGCTGATATCTTGACCGGACCAGTACTCCCCCGCATCGCGATGATCAAACCAGTCGCGTACGTAAGAAGGCAGTTGAGGATTCGCGATGGCGGCGTGGTCGGCGTAGGGCGCGCACCTGGCCTGCGAGCGGACATTCGACCAGGCTCTCTCAAGCACTTCGCTTGCCTCACGGAGATTCAGCCTTCGCGCGTCCTCGCGCAGCATCTGAATACCCCATCCCAGGCTTGAGCTCAGCCGCAAGGCGCCCTGATGATAAAACCATCCGCGATAGAGATCCGCGGCGGTCATGTGCGGAGCGAGACACTCGAGTCCTTCAGGCTGCTCGGCCGCGGCCAGCAATTGTGTCGCCCCCTGGTAGGAGAACCCATACATTCCGATCCGTCCATTGCACGCTCTGTGCCCCTTCAGCCACGCGATTGTCTCCGCGCCGTCTCTGCCTTCGTTGCGAAACGGATAGAACTCGCCCTCTGAGCCGCCGCGCCCACGCACATCCTGAATGACAACGTGATATCCATGCCTGGCAAACCAGGCGGGATGCGCATAGACAACCGTGGATGCGATGTCGCGTCCGTAAGGCTGGCGCATCAGAAGTGTAGGCCACGGTTCGCCGCCCGCGGGATAGTAATGATCCGATACCAGGCGCACGCCATCGGATAGCCGGCACGTCACGCCGCGTTCCAGCCGGACTCCGTTGCCGCAGTCGACCAGCCTCATCGTCAGGCTCCGTGCCTCGGTTCAAAGTTGTGCATTGCTGTCAACAGCTCAGCAATGCGCGCAGCAGCATCGTCTGACCACCGCTCCCCATTCTCCGCTGTCGCAGCGGTCGGGTCGCCCAAAACTCCACTCGGCGCTATATCTCTGGTGAGCCAGGCAAAATTGGCCGCCGAACCCTCTGGCTTCAGCGCCTCCGGCGCATCGACGCGCGCGATATAGTTGGCCGTGAACTGATCGCGATGCACCAGCTCAGGAGTAGCGTGCAAGAGATATGCGGTTTCAATCTCGCCTGCGTGAAATCCATACGTCCGCTCCTGTGGATCTACGCCTTCGAACTTCGCCCCAGGCGATCCGAAGAGAGAAAAAGTACGCAGCCCAAACTCCGCGCGCAGATCGCGAGCCAGAACGTCGACAAGGGATGTATTGCCTCCGTGCGTGTTATAGAGCACCAACTTACTGAACCCGCTTGCGGCAATGCTCGCACCCAAATCGCGCACCACTGCGAGAAACGTTTGTGCGCTAACGGAAAGCGTCCCTGGGAAACCTAGATGTTCATTGCTCTTGCCATAACAGACCGGGGGCAACGCGTATACCTGCAACTCCGCCGGAAGCAATGCAAGAGCTTTGCCCAAGAGAAGGTTGTTAATGAGTGTGTCCGTGGCTAGCGGCAGGTGATGACCATGCTGTTCAATGGCGGCGGTCGGCAACACCAGCAGAGTTGTCTCGCGCGGGAGCGCGTCTACCTGCTTCCATGAGAGATACGCGAAATTGCGCGCGTCAGGAATCCACGTCTTCACTTTACGGCCGCCTTCCTCTGGAAACTCGCCATCTTGCACGGATTGAGAAGCCCTTGCGGATCGTACTTCTGCTTGGCCAGCAGTTGAATATTATCGGCGCGGAAGCGGCCGCCATCCTCGAGTGTATTTACATGAGGATTGGCGACAAACACACCAATCGATCGGCAGTAGGCAATCATCTCGTTCAACCGATCTTCCGTTGTAAAGCGCACCACCGGGATTGCACCGGGGATGACCACTCCTTCGCCATTCTTCATGAACTCGATGTGGAAGAGAATCTCGTCGCCATAGCGCTCGCGCAAAAGGCTAAACTGCTTTTCGCACTCCGCAGGGGAAAAACCGCACTGCAGATAGGTAAATGCCCGGTCGGCCTTGATCGCCCACAGAGTTGTGTGGTTCCACGTATAGTCGCTGAGCAGCGGCTGCGTGCGTGGCCCTTCGTACTTGCCGCAGAAGGTAACTTCGCCCCCGGATGCCTCAGCCTCTTTCCGCAAATCTTCGGCCTGTGCGGTTGCGATCATGAGCAGCGCCAGCGATTTTCCTTCTCGCCCCACATGCTTGATCGGCAGGAAGTACGATGGAATAGGCCACTCGAAAACGGTTGCCAGGCGCTTGGTCCAGTGAGTGTCAACCGCAATGGATTGTGTAAATCGAAATGCCTGATTATAGGTGTCGAAGGTCGCCGTAAACTGCGTCCACTCGACCTTAGGCGCAAGCGCGAACCAAATCCTCGATAGCACGCCATTCGTCCCCCAGGCATGAAGAATTTGGTGCACCGCTTCGCCTTCATGAAGCACGACGCGCGGATGGTCTTCCATCGTGACCACTTCAAAAGCACGCACAGTGTCGAAATCCCTTAGGCCGCCGTGCGCAACGGACCCTATGCCGCCCGAACCTCCCGCCAGAAATCCCCCCAGGCTCGCTTTGGCCAGCGTCGAGGGATACATGCGCAATTCCCACCCTTGCTTGCGCGCTTCCACTTCCAGCGTTGCCAGGCGCAGCCCCGGCTCGCACACTGCCACTCCATCGGCAGTTATCTGCTCAAGCTTGTCCATCAATGCCAGGTCAAGTACGATGCCGCCCTCAATCGGGATGCATTGTCCATAGTTCCCGGTGCCGGAGCCGCGCGCCGTGATGGGCACCTGATGGCGAAATCCATAGCCCATTACCGCCATCAGCTCGCCCAGGTCCACTGGCTGCACAACAACCTCGCCGACTTTGCCCTCAAGTTGGCGCAGCAGAATCGGCGAGTACCAGTAAAAATCGCGGGACAGCCGCTCCACAATCGCCGGAGCAGTAAGCACGCGCGCCGGGTCGGCCAGCAGTTGCGACAGATCGGCGGCGAGTCCGTTCCGCATCGGGAACCTCCGGCTTTAGATACGCTTGCGAGTCGGCCAAAGCCGAAAAGTGCGCAGCATCCTCGGATGAGTGAACAGAGCGTAACACTCGGCCCGTAAAAATGGTCCAAAGATTTCGCATTTCATATCGCTTCGCGTGGCCACCTCGGTTGCCGGAATGTGAATCTGCCTGCAGTGGCGGTTGGCATCGGCAATGGTTGCGCCATACACTACCCGATCAAGGCCCGCCCAGAGCGCTGCACTTATGCACATCGGGCACGGTTCACAAGTCGTATAGAGTGTGTATCCGGCAAGCGATAGCTTCTTCAGTTTCCTGGTTGCTTTGCGAATGGCGCGGACCTCGGCGTGGGAGCTGGGGTCAATCTCCTGAGCCACGGCATTCACAGCGCGCAGTAAACGTTCGCCAGTCTTTGAATTGACGATGGAGGCGCCAAAGGGGCGGGGGCTTGCCGTCTTCAGAGTGCGGGCCGTAAACGCTACCAGCGCCGCCATTTCGCTTCTATCGACCTCAAGCTTGATCGCAGGCGCATTCTTGGAATCGTGCTTTCCGGGTTGGCGAGATGTCGAGACTCGGCCCATGTAAAAACGTATCACAGGCATTCCCTGTGGCTAAATTCCACCGGAAGATCCTGGCCCAAAGCAATTGAATCGCGCTCAGACCGGGCGTTTCTTTATTTGGCGCATGATACTGTGCTAATCAGTAATGGCAAGTTAGCTGGCTGTGAGGTGCGCGATGCGCTTTGAGAGGTTTCCCCGTTTTATCGTGCTTTCTATCTGTGCCCTTCTGGCCTGTGCGCTTAGCGGCTGCCATACGAAGCCGCCCACCGCGCCGGGCGGCCTTGCGCCCATTCGCCTGCAGCTTGACTGGTACCCACAACCGGAGCACGGCGGATTCTATGCTGCGCAACTCCTTGGCTATTACAAATCCGAAGGGCTTGATGTCAGCTTTCTTCCGCTCTCGCAATACGGCAGCGCTGCGCAGATGGTCGCGACAGGCAAAGCCGATATCGGGCTCGGTTCCAGCGACCAGGTGCTGGAGTGGAACTCAAATGGACTGCCGCTTGTCGGCTTTTACGCCACTATGCAACACGATCCCCAGGCCGTTATGGTGCATGCAAACTCGCCCATCCACGACTTCAAAGATCTTGAAGGCTCCACCATTGCGGCGCAAACCGGCGCCACATGGCTGAAATACGTTATTGCCCGGTACAAACTCAACAACGTGCGCCAGATTCCGGCTACCCTGTCCATCGCCAATTTCCTGGCAGATCAGGGTTATGTGCAACAGATCTTTGTCACAAATGAACCGTTTTTGGCCAAACAGGCTGGAGCTGACGTCAGGGCCCTTTTGATCAGCTCATCGGGTTACGATCCGTATCGCGTTGCGTTTACTACAAGGGATTTTGCCTCTCAACATGCCGACCTTCTGAGAAAGTTTGCGTACGCATCCGCTCGAGGCTGGCAGGCGTATCTCCGCGACCCAACGGCGACCAATGCATACCTGCTCAAGCTCAACCCCGCACTGAACCCTGAGCAAGAAGCATTTGCCGCAAAAGCATTACGCGATGGAGGCTTTGTCGAAGGTGACAAAAGCGACGGAGATCAAGTTGGCCACATGACAGCTGAGCGCTGGAATCAAACCTACTCTCAACTGAAGGCGTTGGGAATCCTGAATGCGCCGATTGACCCAACCAGCGCATTCTCGACCCAGTTCGCCCCGTGAACAGCCCGCAAATGTTTTGATTTGATTCCTGTTCAATTGGTCGCAGGCAGATCACGTGCACAACGTATCCTGCCGCTGTAGCGAATGCGCTGGCAGCAGAGTCGGCGATGGCCTGGACCTATGCCTTCGGTCAGCTCCCATGCGAGATTCGGAAGCGGGACCGGTTTATCGCCCGTCCGACAATACCGCTCGAACGCGCGTGGGCGGCCTACGCTGTTCACCTGCGACAGACGGCGATCGCGCACCGAACGGCGCAGCGCTTTATCAGACGACCTGTGTCCGGGGCTTGTTGGTGAACCCCGGCGCCAGGCGGGTCTAATGCCTGAAAACTTGTCTCCCTCGACACGATTGATCCCTTTTGCGGGCCCCTCGCAAAAGAATAGGTGGAACACGGCATGACACCGTTCCTCCATCCGATTTTTCACTTGAGACGTTCTGCCAAGAGATGGTCTGCAACGCGGATTGCGTTGGCAATGATGGTCAGTGAAGGATTGACGGCGCTGGCCGAGACGAAGCATGAGGCGTCGACCACATACAGGTTGTCGAGGTCGTGTGTTTTGCAGTGCGGATCGAGGACGCTGGTGGCGGGATCGTTGCCCATTCGGCAGGTGCCATTCTGGTGGCCGACCCCTTCAATGGGTATGCGCTTCTTGAAGTAGGCGTGGAGCGGAACGGAGGCGCTTGCGTGACCGGCCTTTTTGAGGATGTCGACCCAGCGCTCCTTGAGTCGCTCAAAGGACTCGACGTTGTTTGGCGTGTAGGAGAGCTGAATCCTGCCAGGCGCGGCGTTTGTTACGGGCTCCGACTCGTTGGTGCGGCCCGTGTCTCCTGACGGGTGTGCTCCAGGAAGACCCGGTTGAGAAGCTTCGACCGAAAGTGGCGTAGCGTTATGCAGAGTGACACGATTCTCAGGGTCGGGCAGGTCTTCCGTCGTCAGCCACCAGGGAACAGCATGGTGCTTCATTCCTTCCATGACAAAGTCCGGAGTGAATGGTGGGGTATCGCCCTTCATCATTTCGAAGTGGAAGCTGCCAACTGGCTGCACCTGCCCGAGCGGGAACGGATAAGCTGGGTCTGAATCTTTAAGGTAGAAGTCGTTGGTGCCCCAGGTCTTGGTGTAGCTGTCTTCATTGCGGTTGGTGCTGATGGCGAGCAGTGCGTCGGCCTGATGATACATAAAGTTGCGCCCAACCTGATCGGACTGGTTGGCCAGGCCATTCGGGTGCTTATCGTTGGCTGATGCCAGCAGCATAACGGCGGAGTTTACAGCGCCTGCGCACACGGCGAAGAGAGCGGCCGTGTAGGTGGCAGCTTTACCGTCGCTCGATGCAGCTGGAGCATTGTCGGCGGAGGTTTCGGGGGAGGCCCCATATGGCGTGCCGACACCGGAGTGGATCACCTCGACCGAAGTCACGGCAGTACCGGCGCTGTTGGTAAGCAGTCGTGTCACGCGGGAGTTTGTCATGAGCGTGACATTGGGCAGATGCATGATTTGCCGGATGCAGTTGATATCCGCATCGGATTTTGCATGGACCAGGCACGGGTAGCCGTCGCACGTATCGCAGCGTATGCATTTTGAGGCAAGGGGGTCCGCCTCGTTGCGCTTGAGCCCGAGCGGAATCGGGAAGGTGTTGATGCCGAGCTTGCGAACATTTTCCTCGATGGACTGCATACGCGGTTCGTTGGCGAGCGAAGGGTAAGGATACTTTTTGGAATGAAACGGCTCGGTGGGATCGAAGGAGGATCCGAAACCGCCGGGCACCGGAGGAGCGGTTCCAAGGTCCCCGTGGACGTGAAAGAGTTCTTCGGCGCGGGTGTAGTAGGGTTCCAGATCGGAGTAGGCGATGGGCCACGCCGGCGATATACCGCCCTTGTGATGGATAACTCCGAAGTCCTCGGCGCGCATGCGAAACAAGGCTGCGCCGTACACTTTTGTCTGTCCACCTACAAAGTAGGACTGCTGTGGATGCAGGTCCTTGCCGTCTTTATCCTGCCAGGTTTCCCTGGTGTGGTATCGGTTCTCGAGAAAAACTGCGGAGGTATCCCAGTTCAGTTTTTCCTGGGGCATGAACGGTCCCCGTTCAAGGATGAGAATGTTCTTACCGGCTTGAGCCAGGTGCAGAGCGAGCGTTCCACCGCCGGCGCCAGTTCCGATAATGATTGCGTCGTATTGAGTAGACATAATGTGTTGAGATGCAAAAAGCGAGTGGGCCTTTGCTCAAACAACCCAAAAATCAGGCGTCGGCTTCCGCATGAGTCCTTTCTTCACGGCGTTACTGGTGATCTGCTTCGACTGAGGGGTCCACTTTTTGCGAGTGAAAGTGGAAGGGAAATTGACACAGGAACGGGCACGGATAGCTCGGGTCGGGATGCAGCTTGGCGCATAGGACACTTTCTATGCCGTAACCACGGATGTAGTCTTCCGCCGATGTCATCATGCCGAGCAGCGGCGCAACAAAGTAGAGCCAAGCCGCAGTCCACACATCGGCAAATACGGCTGACCCGGTTGTACGCGCGGGATTAATACTGAAGCCTGAAACGGGCGCGAAGAAAAATACATAGAACGTAATCAGAAACCCGACCAGATAGCTGGTGTATTGAGCAAGCTTCGGTCGATTCGAGAACCAGAGCACGACCAGCATGAGGAGCGCGGCCATAAAATACTCCGCGCAAAATGCAGCGCCTGTTCCGCCCCATCCTGGAACTGTAACCACATAGTCCACGGCGGGAACGGCCAGGCTGCTGCGCAGGCAAAGTGCTGAAAGGCCCACGCCGCAGATTGCGCCGATGAACTGAGATACAACATAAAAGCCGGCATCCCATTTGCCGATTTTGCCCAGTCGGAAATAGGTCAACGTGATGGCGGGGTTGAAGTGAGCACCGGATCGCTTGCCTATGGGCGACCGAATAATGAAAACCGCGGTTGCTCCCATGGAGATTCCCATCAACAGTCTTCGCAATGCGCTGCTGGGGAGAAGATGTAGAGCGGGAAAGGCCGGATCAAAGAGCCAAACACTGAAGAAGCAAGCAGAAATCATGAAGATCGCAAGTTCGACGCCTTCGTAGACATAGAGGCGCCAATGGCGCTGGAATGCGGTCCGCAATGGGTGCATCCCAGCCGATGAAGGGGAGCTATTTTGTTTTCCAGCCAGAAAGCCCTCCTGCCCAGTAACTTCCCCGTGCAACTCTCGCGCGGATCTCAATCGCCCTTCGCTTCGCCCCAGGGAATAGCGAGCGATGCGATGAGAGCGCCAGGGAAGGATTTGTCTTCGTGCGCGAGGAGAAGGCTGTAGCTGCTGTGATACAAATTGCCTTTGTCGAACGAGGATCCATCCAAGGGCTTCAAATGCGCCGCGGTATCGTTCCATTGTTTCGTGTATTTCGCGAGGTGTTCTTCAAACGGCGTGCCAAGCGACTGGAGCAGATTCGAGATGGCCCGGTGCTCGCTGTTGCCAAAGGCCAAGCTCAGGGCGAATTCCTCGTTTTCGCTCCAGTCAAGTTCGGCAGTCAGGGCGACATTTCCGTCGTTGGCTTTGTCGAACTCCCAGTCCATTTTGAAGTTCTGAAGATCGTTCCATCCATCGCTCGATCCTACGTATCCGCACGACAGGCGCGAGAATGGAACAGTGGCGCCCATGGCCAGCCATTTGCCGCCTTTCTGTGCCATTAGAATTCGTTGACCGCTGGCGACCGCAAAGTATGCGTTGTTTCCTTCTCCTCCGACCTCAAGATGAGGCGCGCAGAGAGCGAAGATCTTAAGGTTGGCCAGGAAGGATTTGCTTGCTCCTGTGATCCGAGTGCGTTGAAGCAGGCAGGGAAGATGCGGGTCGCCGATCACCTCTTTGATAATGGTGTAACGCCCTTCCGGGCCCGTGTTCGTGCAGCGATAGCCTAGCGCGTGATCGGACATGCGCTCGACCGAAAGCCGGAGATCGCGCTTCTCTTCATGAAAGAACGTGCTGCCGTCGGTTATGAGATATTGCAGATCGCGCAGCTGTGGTTGATCGATCGTCGGATAGTAGACCTCGGTGACGATCCCATTCCAAATCGTGAACCGGAGATGACTGGAGGCGGAGTATGCCGTGCCAATGCCATCCTTATTACTGTGCGTCCAGCGGGGCGCAATCCCTGGTTTTCCAAATGCTTCTAATCCCGCTGCTCCCTGCATTCTCGCACCCCACCTGTACCTAGTCTAAGGCGTTTAACCCAATGAGAATGGGCAGTATTGCTCGGTCGGTGTACGGCTTGCTGGAGGAAGTGTTCTCTCTGAGGCAGAGTCGGCCCCAGCGATGGATTAGCATGATTTCGTGAGGTGAAGTATGCAGTTACAGGGGAAGACAGCCATCGTGACGGGTGCAGGAACGGGAATCGGCCAGGCAATCGCAATCGCGTTTGCCCAGGAGGGTGCAGCCGTGGTGGTGGATTATGTTGGCGATGCCTCCGTCCCAAAAGACACGATCGCAAGGATCAATGCGATGGGCGGGAAGTCGCTTGGAGTCGAAGCGGACATCTCGATTCCAGATCAGGTGAACTCCCTGATTCGGCAGACGGTTGCCGCTTTCGGCAAGCTTGATATCTTTGTGAACAATGCAGGAATTGAGAAGAAGTTTGCCTTTGTCGACTACCCGCTGGAAGAATGGCAGAAGATCGTCGCAGTGAATCTGACGGGGCCGTTTCTCTGCTCGCAGGCTGCCGCGAAGCAGATGATCGCGCAAGGTGGCGGCGGACGCATCATCAATATATCTTCAATTCATGAAGATCTCCCCATGCCGACTAACGCTCCTTATTGCGCGACCAAGGGCGGTCTACGCATGTTGATGCGCACCATCGCTGTCGAATTGGCTGCACATAAAATTACTGTGAATAATATTGGGCCTGGCGCGATCTACACGCCGATCGACAAAGACGTCGAGATGGACCCCCAGTTGAACGATCGGATCCTGGCCGAAATTCCGCTTGGGCGCTGGGGCAAGCCTGAAGAGGTAGCTCAACTCGCAGTATTTTTAGCTTCAGAACACGCTGCCTATATTACGGGCAGCACTCACTTCATCGATGGCGGGATGTTGAGGAACGCCGGCAGTTTATAGCAGTCGATTCGCGTGGAATGGTACTGCCAAAGAGCTGACTCGCGCGTGGATGATTCGACGCCATCATCCAGAAAGACAGTCCATTCAACCATAGCCCGGATCTAAGCTGTCCGACCGCTATCGCTCCCACACAGGAACTTAGCGGTGGACGATGGTTGCGAGGGTGGAGTGATTTGAAAGCGTTTATGGGTTGCGGGGTCGCGAACCCGATCGGCGGCCTGTTTTCGGGCAGTGGCTGCCTCAACAAGTTTCGCCTTCGAAGCGACGATAGGCCGTGAAAGAACCGGAGGGCTTGCTTGATCCGTGGTCAGATTTTACCGTGTTGTCATCGCAGAGCCAATGCGTGGTGGCGTCCGGTATAATCCGGTTGCACTAGATACGATGGAAGGGGACTTTGCGATGCGAAATTGCTTAATTTCGAAGATGGCGGTGGCTGGGTTTCTGGCCCTAGCAATGTTGGTGGCGCCGGGATTGATTCTGGCGCAAGGCGCCGGCACAGTGCTTAAGCCGGCGGACATGCAGAAATTGATGCCTGCGACCGTGTTCTATCGCGGGCAGACAGCGACCACCCAGATGCGCAACTCCGGAGGCGTGAAGTTTGACGACGGCTACTACGTTCTTGCCGCCCTGGTGGATACCAGCGGCTACTCGACAGGCGTCGCGTCCAAGTACCAGGCTTACTTCATTACCGAAATTCCGATCAAGGTTGGCGGGCGAGCTCTTCCTGCGGGCGTTTATGGCGTGGGCTTCATTGCGGACAACAAATTCGTGGTGACCGACGTGGGGGCTCACAATGTGATGTCTGTGAATTCCTCGACAGACGAGCAACTCAAGCGGCCCGTGCCCTTGCAGGTGCTTCCGAATCCGGGCGGCGGTTTCCGGCTCTACGCCGGACGCGTCTATGTGGTCTTCAGCAGGTAATTACTTCGGCTGGCGCGTGCGTGGGCCTCGCTGATGAGGTTTGCGCACGCGCCAGTTGCAGACGCTCTCCTTGGCGCCGGTTCGGGTTTCAGGCTCGTGGCCCAGACGCCCGCACTGTACGGTTATTCAGAGCCTGTTACGCTTCAATGCAGGGTATCCAAACCTGCATGGCGGAAGGCGCGCGGTTAGCCCAGGCATAGTACGGAATCAGCTTCACCGTCGTGGGAACCTCCAAATCTTTTGTTTTAGTTTCGGCGGGATAGTAAAGACCCCTGTCTGCGGGCGTCTGGCGGATGGAGCCTGGATGCTCCAAAACCATCACTCCATTCAGCAGGTTGGGATCAAAGTGTGCGGTCGTGCTCGCGCCTAGTTTTACGGAGTATCCGGCCAGGCCCGCTCCGTGCTCGGGGTTTCCCTGATCCAACTGTTCCATGCAGAAAACGATCGGACCGCGCTGAAACGCAACCCTGCCCAGATCTTCGCTAACCGCGGGGTTCGCTTTGAGCAATTGGGTGGTCATATCGAAGTTCATCTCGATCGTGTCGTTTGCGGACCAGCGCCGCCTAATCGCAAGATACTGACCGGGCGTGGCACCATCGACGGGCTGCCCATTTACCTTTACGTCGTTCTTTGGCGACCATCCCGGGATGCGGACGTAGACGACAAAGTCGCCTGGCGTGTCAGGGCTCACTGTCAGTTTGACCTCGCCACTCCACGGATAGTCAGTGGTCTGTTGGATCTTCAGATTGTTGCCATCGTGGAGGCGCCAGTTCATCTCCGAGTTGTCATAGAAATGGACATAGACGCCATCGGGGCTGGTGCTATAGAAGTAGCCGGGCAGCGATGCGAAGGTCCGCTCAAGATTCGGAGGGCAACAGGTTGTGTCGTACCAGGGATTGCGGATGTTTCCGTTCGGAGTGTGCCTGTCGCTGGAGTTGCCGGAAGGGTCGAATGCAAGCGGATTGCGATAGCAGTATGTAGTGCCATCGAGCGACATGCCAGAGTTGATTCCGTTGTACAAAGCGCGTTCGATGACATCGGCGAATCGTGCGTCGCCGGAAGCGGCCAGCATGCGCCAGTTCCACATCATGTTTCCGATCGCGGCACAACTCTCGCCGTAAGCGCGCGCATTCGGCAACTCATAGGCGTCTCCAAATGCCTCGCCTGCCTCGCGCGCACCCACTCCACCGGTGACATAGAGTTGATGGGCAGTGAGATCGTTCCACAGCACATTCAAGGTCTTCCAATAGCTCTGGTCGCCGGTTTCAAGGTAGTAGTCCGTGGCGCCGCAGCAGGCGTACATGGCCCGTACCGCGTGCCCCTCAAGCCTGGTGCGCTCTGTAAAAGGAATTCCGCAGAACATGTAGACAATTTGCTGCGGACGCAAAGGAATACGGTTGTCCCCGTGGAGGATGTAGCCGGCGAGGTCAACATATTCGCGTTTACCGGTTGTGCGATAGAGCTCGATAAGCGCCATCTCGATCTCCGGATGTCCCGCGACGATGCCCTTCTGATTCGGGCCGGGGCCATAGCCGGGAAGAAGAAACTGGTCCACGAAACGGATTCCGGCATCGAGCAGGGTTCGGTCTCCAGTTGCTCGATAGTAAGCGGTCGCGCCCTGAATGAGGTGGCCGATGCAATATAACTCGTGACCGGTCTCTTGTGTCGGATACAGCATGCGCAGGGGCTTTCTATCGTCGATGTAATAGGTGTTGAGATAGCCGCCAGGCTCCTGAGCCGCTACTATATCGCGAATCATTGCATCGGCGGTCGTGCGCAACTGCGTCTGGTCGGATGACTGCAAGGCGAATCCAACAGCCTCGGTCCACTTATAAATGTCAGAGTCGGAGTACACAGGTCCACTCTGTTGTGCTGCTGACTTGCCTTCGAGGCGCAAGAAGTTATCCATTCGCCCGTGTGCCAGCAGCTCATCGTGCATGCTCGGGATGCTGGAATCCACATTGGTCTTGCGGCGCTTCGACCAGAAACCCTGCTGGAGGGTGACGGCTCTTACGGGGACCGTTTTCAGCTTGGCATAAGGCGAACGGGAAACGTCTATCACTCCTGCGTCCTGCCACTTTGCCTCCGGCATGCTTTTGGGTTTGGATGCGTCCGCGACGAGCGATGACCAGCCGAGATTTTTCACTTGTGAATGTGCGATCGCGGAAGGGACTATTGCAGCGGCGGCAGAAGCGATAAATTTCCGGCGAGACAAGCTGCTCTTCATGGATATACCCCTCTCAAGGTTCCTGCTTTCATTTCCAACGCCGAAGAGTACTCGGCGGCACTGCAATACGCTACAAGTTTATTCAAACTCTCACGGCGGCACCAGCCCGCTTGGGGCCCGCACGGCCGCGCAATTGACCATAGAGACCTTTGTGAGCGACAGAGTGTGCGGCATGGTCGAAAAGTCCCTTAGACCTCGTGGTACAGTCGATGCTGCTCATCGCGAATTTGCGGAAATGGCCGGAACGTGACCGGAGCCACGGCTGAGTCGACTTTCCAGTGCGAAGATTGCGCGCCCTGCTGACTGGCGGCCAGCAACTGGGCGGTCGTAAAGCGGCTCTCGGGGGAGTTGAGAGCGAATAGAGTCAGAGGCCCGCAAAGCAGCGCGACGGTTTTGGGGTGTTGCGCATCTACCGCTTCAAGGCGAAGCGGCCGGTCGATCGTGTACTCAATGGTGTCTCCATCCTTCCATTCACGGTGAACCGGCAGGAATGCGCCGGGTACGACGTCCCCTTGCAGAGGGCGCCCGTTGACGGACACAGCGGTGTCGCGCCCAGCCCATGCTGGTACGCGCAGGAAAATCGAGAAGGTCTCCGCGCGGTCGGCATGGACGCGCAGCCTGATCTCGGATGCATAGGGATATTGCGTTTGCTGCTCAAGGGAGATGCGCGAGCCGTTGCGGAGCCAGCTTACGCGCGAGGGAACGAAAAGATTCACGTATACCCCGTCCGGCGACTGGAAATAGGAACTTATACCGTAGTCGGCTGTGACCTGCGGGAAAGTACCGGAGCAACAGGGCCATTTCTCGGGGTAATAGACCTTCGAACCATTGTTGTTGTAGTCGGAATAGTAGAAGCTGAAGCCGCCCTGCTGCAGGGGCTTTGCGCCGAGGATCGTATTGTAGAGAACCTTCTCCATGCTGTCGCCGTAGCGGCTGTCGGCGGTAATGCGCAGCAGATAGCGAACGATTTTGAAGTGTCCGTAGGCGCCGCAGGGCGTCTCAAAACTTGCGTGGGTACTGGTCAGGCTTTCGCCCAGTACGCCGCTCCCCGGTTCGCAGAAGGCCTCGTTCGGCCCCCATCCGCCGGTGGCAAAGCTTTGCGCCAGCACAAAGCCAAAGCCATTGCGAGCGGCGCGAAGATGCTTCTCGCTGCCGAGGACGAGATACGCCTGCGATGCGGAACTGAGGGCGTTGACATGACTGTAAGCATGCCGGTGCGGTAGAACATTCTCTCCCGCTGCTAGAGGATCGAAGTAGTCCTGATCCTGGAGAAAACGCTGCGCAAGCGCAAGGTAGCGCTTATCGCCGCCGCGCTTGTAAGCGAGAAAGAAGTTTTCGGGCAGGGTATAACTCTCGTCCCAGGTGTAAGAGATGTTCTTGTGCGGCCGCGCGGCCATCTCAACTCGCGTAAGAGCCTTTGCCGGAAGATAGGGAAGCACAGCGTCGGTGGCGCGAGAAAGGGCTGGGAGAGCATCGGGATCCTGGGCAAACTGGTGCGCGTCAATGAGACCGCAATTGCTCTTATCAAAGGTGTAGCAAGGCAGCGGGTAGTCGACGTAGAACTTCGGCGTGATGGCTTCAGCGAATCCGCGCACCAGACGGTTTACCTTGGCTTGGGTGGGCTGGTCTCCAGTAACCGCAAAGGCTCGGGCCAGCCCCGACAGGTATTGTCCAAAGGAGTGGCCGGGAATGTAGCCTGTCATGTTGTTGGGCGGATCGAATTCGTTGGACCAACTGTACCAGCCGCCCATGTCCTCTCCGGGCGCGGGCAGGCCGGCGCGCTGGCGAAAGGGCTTGAGGAGAGAGTCTTCATCCAACGCGAGAAAGAAGGAGTGGTTGGCATTGAACTGCTCGAGCAGGGGGCCATCCATGAGTTGCACATCGCGATAGGGGAACTGAGAGAGCTTCGTGGGGGCGTCGTGTGGCGAGATTTGGGTTTGTGTCAGAGCTCGCGGGCCGATCATTGTCAGGCCGACAACTCCAGCGCCACTTTTGAGAAATTGTCTGCGAGACAGAGGTTTGCTCATGGTTCCCTCAATGTTCGTGGAATTCGAAAGGCGGGCCACTTACCACAAAGTCTGCATGGCTGGCATGCGGGCGCTTCGGAAGTGGTGATGATACGCATGATAGTGTACGAGACAAATTGGTCAATCCAGGGTAAACGTTTACCACTGTGTGTGGAGCACTGTCAAGACTGTCGCTGGAGCAAGTCCTGGCAGGACATGGCAATTGATATGCGCTTTGAGCCCGGCGGACACGTGAATTGCGATGTTTGGCCGTGAGGATGGACGAGGGGGCGGTCCAATTTTTTCTTGCAACAGTCTTATTCACGTAGGAGCAGCGGCTAGCGGTGCTCCCCAAGCCCTTTTGGCTTGAGAGAGCGCCTGCTGGCGCGAGTAGGAATTGGGTCAAGCACGAGGTTGGACCTGGCTTGGCGTCGATTGGCGTCCTGAGCGCGTGTCTACAAAAGTCCAGATGCCTGGATAGTGAATTGGTGTGACCCTGTCACACCATAGTGACTACCCATATCTAGCCCGTTCCGGTTCCACCCGCTCCTGTCAGCGTCTGCGAATAAGCTTGCCCGACTACAGCAAACGGCAGGGTTCCCGGCGCCGGCGTGAGGTTAATCAGGGGATCGCTGGCAACAATCTGATAGCTCTTGCTTGCCGAGTCTCCAAACGGATCTGCGGCGTTGATGGTGAAGCTATAGGTGCCAGCCGCAGAGATCGTACCAGTCACTGCGCCGATTGCGGAGTTCGGGCTCAATCCTGCCGGCAAGGCGCCACTGTTCAGGGTATAGGTGAGCGCGCCTGCGCCGCCGCTGGCAGCGGCACTGCCCGTCCAGGCCTGGTTGTTGTAGGCCGTGGCCGGCATCGCGCCGCTGAAAACGATTGCGGGGGAAGCGCCGATTGAAATGCCAAGCGCCTGGCTTGCGGAAACTGATATAGGTGCGCCGGAGTCCTTCATCTGGATAGCAACATTGGTGGTACCGCCGGCCGTTGCCAGTGGGGTGCCGGAAAGCACTCCAGCGGTGGATAGGCTGAGCCCTGCCGGTAACGTGCTGCCGGAGACTACGCTCCATGTGTAAGGAGGGACGCCTCCGCTTCCGGCCAGCTGAACCGAGTAATTGGTCCCGACCGCGCCCGCAGGCGAAGCACCCGAAGATAGGCACAACTGCAGGCTGGCCGCTGCCCGGTGTGTGCGCTGGTCGTTGGCAACGCGCAAAGATCTGCGACGGCGATGGCCCTGTTGCGGATGAATCAGGGCGCTACTTCAACTCCCGTACCCAGATATTCCTGAAGCTGATGGGTTCGCTATGGTCGCCATGCGCCTGCAGTTTGATGGGTGCGCGGTCGTACTTTTTGTAGAAGGGAGTGCCCCGGTACAGAGTTTGACCCTTCAGTTCGAAATGATTCTGCACCAGCACGCCGTTGAAAAACACCGTGACATAGGCCGGAGTTTTCAGAGAGCCGTCTTCGTTGAATGTGGGCGCGGTCCACACCACATTGTAGGTCTGCCATTGGCCGGGCTTGCGATTCGGATTCACGAGCGGAGCGCTCTGTTTATAGATGGAGCCGGCCTGGCCGTTGACGTAGGTCGGGTTGTTGTAGGAGTCCAGAACCTGCAACTCATAGCCGTCATCGCCCGGCCCGGTGGAAGCAAGAAACACGCCGCTGTTGCCGCGCGCCTGGCTGCTGCCGGTAATGTCTTCGGGGATCTTCCACTCAATATGAAGCTGGTAATTCTTGAACGTCTGCCTGGTCTGGATGTTGCCCACGCCCGGCGCCTTCTTCACCGTCATCACGCCATCGTGCACGGTCCACTGTGCCGGAGATTGGTCCTGCGCCGAGACCCACTGGTCAACATTCTTGCCGTCGAACAGGACAATTGCGTCTGAAGGCGGCGCGTTGTCGGTGGCTCCTGGCGTTACTAATGGGGGAACCGGGGTCCAGAATTCCGTGTCTTCCGGCTTGGGCTCCGCCGATTGCTGAGCGAAAAGGGGAACGGCCACTACAATAATGGCCGCAAAGGCGACGAGTGTGGAATTCCGGGTGCGTTTCATATCCAACCAAGATACACCCGCGGGTGCGCGTTATGATGCCAACATGACGGCCGCGGAGTCAAACCGGCTCTATCGATGGACGATGGACCACGGTGTAAAGCCTTGCGCCATTGCATTTTTCTTTGTGGTCGTTGCGCTCCTGTGGACCTTCCCGCTGCAGCACGTCATTGCGTACCCGTTCGTTTTTCTCTTCTTTGGCGCCATCATGGGCAGCGCCTGGTTTGGCGGTTATGTCGCAGGGTTCATGGCGGTTGTTCTTTCCAGCCTGACGATTGCCTATTTTTTTGTTCCACCCTACTTTGCCATGGCTGTGGCCAGGGATTCGCAAAGCTTTCTCGGGGCATTTATCCTCTGCGCTATCGCAATTACGATTGTCAGCTCGGCAAGGAAACGCGCCGAGAATGCGATTCGGGTTGCCCTTGATCAGCTAGAGGTGAAGGTCGAGGAGCGTACAGCCGAGTTGCAGCGATCCAATCTGGAGATGCAGGAGAGCCAGCGGCAACTGCGCATTTTGACCGAAGCTATTCCCCAGCAGATATGGCGCACCGATGCCGCGGGTTCGATCGAGTACAGCAACCATCACCTGTGCGACTACCTGGGCCGAAACGCGGAGGGCTTGCGCGGCGAGGCATTCTTCAGCGCCATTCATCCTGAAGACGAGTCGCTCTTTCGCCAGGGCTGGCAGGCCGCTCTGGCAGGCGGAGACAACTTCGAGATAGAGGCGCGCGTGCGCGGCGCCGACGGAGTCTATCGCTGGTTTCTGGTGCGCAGCATTCCGCAGCGCTCCGGGGACGGCAGCATTGCGCGCTGGTACGGCATTCACATCGACATCGAGCAGCAGCACCGCATGCAACAAAGCCTTGTGCAGGCGCAGGACGATCTTACGCGCCTGCTGCGCTCATTGAGCATGGCTGAGATGGCGGCCTCGATCGCACATGAACTCAACCAGCCGCTGACGGCCGTTGTGACTCATGCATACGCTTGCCGCGAATGGCTGCGGAGCGAGCCCGCGAACATTGAGAAGGCCTCGGCAACTGCCGAGAAAATTATTCAGGAGAGCACGCGCGCCAGCGTTGTCGTCAGCCGCGTGCGCGCCCTGTTTCACAAGGACGCTCAGGTGCGCGAGCTGGCCGGCATGAACCGGCTCATTCAGGAACTGGCGCGCCTGCTGCGCGATGAAGCGATCCGGCGCGGTGTCTCGATTCGGCTCGAGTTGGCGCGTGATCTTCCTCCGTTGAGGATGGACCCGGTACAGATTCAGCAGGTGCTGCTGAATCTTGCCATGAATGGCATGGAAGCGATGATGCAGAATACCGGCCCGCGCGAACTCGTGATACGTTCGGAAAAGCACGGCGACAAGGAGATTCTTGTCGGGGTCGAGGACCGTGGCCCAGGCATTGCTTCCGAGATAGGGCAGCGGATCTTCGAGCCCTTCTTCACCACCAAGCCGCAAGGTACAGGGATGGGTCTGGCGATTTGCCGCAGCATTGTCGAAGCCCACGATGGAAGGCTGTGGGCAGAGAGCGCCACACGAGGCGGCGCCATCTTACAATTCACTGTGCGGGCGCAATCATGAGCGAAGGGCGGGATACTGCAAGGGGAGGGAAAGAGACGGTGTTCATCGTCGACGACGACGAGTCGGTTCGCGAAGGGCTCACCAATTATCTTGAGGCAGTCGGAATCGATGCGAAGTGTTTCGCGACGGCGGAAGGATTCAGCGCACACTGGTCCGATCGAATGGCGGGATGCCTGCTTCTCGATGCGCGCCTTCCCGGAATCGGCGGCGTAGCATTTCAGGAGAGATTGCGGAATTCGGGGATGAAGATCCCCGTGATCTTCATGACCGCGCATGGGGACATTCCCATGGTGCGCAAAGTATTGAAGGCGGGGGCTGTAGAATTCCTGACCAAGCCGTTTCAAATGGAGGAATTGCTGCATGCGGTCGAGCAGGCATTCGCGTTAGACCGGGCTCGCCGCATGGAAGAATCGATCGTCGAGTCAATCCGCGCCCGGATCGAGTCGCTTACGCCGCGCGAGCGCGAAGTGATGGCGATGGTGACGGCGGGCCTGCTGAACAAGCAGATCGCCGGGGAACTGAATCTGAGCGAAATCACGGTCAAAATGCATCGGCGCCAGGTAATGGAAAAGATGCGGGTGGGGTCATTGGCTGAACTCGTGAAAATATGCGAACGCGCCAAAGAACCGTCGTGGTCCGCGCACCCTAATGAAGAGAATGGGTTTCCGGACTAAATCCTTATATGCTCTTTATTTTGAGCCCATCTGGCTATACCAAAGCATAGATTGTATTCTCGCCTCGCGGGCTCTAGCCTTTGTTCATACCTGTTTGGCAAAGGACAGACTGTACGGGCGCTTCTGAAGTAGCGGACGCAATCGCACAGGTAAATCCTCGACGCTACTGTAATTGCACTCTCAAATCTTAGCCGCTTGATTGCTGCATTCGTCGTGCAGCGGTCGGGGTACGACTGTATCTGCGCAAGGATGGCTTGCGCTGGTCTGGTTCTGATCGACGAGTTGGTTGGAGTTGGAGGAGAAATGGGCAATCAGGCGCTTTTGGTCGAAGTTCTACTTTCAGCATTCTTCGCGATTGCGTGCTTTCGCGCTCGCGCAGAGTCTTTCGACGTTCGTGGCCTTGCGCCGCAAAGACTGTTTATTCTGACCAGTCGGCTTGAGCGGCTGAGGACGACGCGGTGGCAATGGTGCGCCATGGTCGTTGTGCTGATCCTGGTTCGCATGCAGCGTGGCGCGCCCATGGTTGCGGAACTGACCGTGCTGGTGCAGTTTATTGTATTTATTTCTCTGCCGGCGCAAAAACAGCTTCAGACGGTTATGCATCGCCCATGAAGGAATTGCTCGATGCCGTGGAGTTTCTAGGCAGGGCGCGTAGGAGATTGCGTTTCGGCGCGCTATCGAGGGAACCGCTCACGCTGTTGCGGTTCGAGTGGAGAGGAGATTGGATGGAGTGCGACTTCCTGATGCGTCCGCCAGATCCATGGGACAAGGATCTACCCGCGCACGTGGCCCGGGAGAATCAGACCTTGCAGGCTCTGCGCGACGCGCTGACATTGAGGGAAGTAGTTTTCAAGTCGTTTCCGGCAGTGATGAATGCCACTCTGCGCATGTTTCGCGCTGATGCTGGCCATCATCTCGAACTGGTGATGACGGGCGATGTAAGCCGGTCGAATGAGGCCTGTGAGCGTGTGGCGTCGTTAGCAATGCGGGCCAGATTGTGCGGCTTCCATTTCAATTTGGAACAGGGTGTGTTTGGCAGGATGACACCGGCTCCGCTTAGTTGTTCCTGATTGACTGGTTCGCACAGTGGAGTTCGGTTGGGCGAATGGTGTTTGTAAGGAAGGCCAGCTTTGCTTGCAGTCGGTTCGGCTGGTGCGGTAATTGTTCGGGGTTTTGAAAGTAAATCAAGGAGGGCAGCAATGGCGGCAACAAAATCACAAGGCAGTTCATTCACGCTATTCATGGCGGGGCTGACAGCAGCTTGCGCGGGAATCGCATATTTCTCAGGCGGCTTCGGCAAAGTGTCCCTGGTACTGGGGCTCGTTGCAGTCGCGTACGCGGTCTTCAGGTTCATCGTGATCAAGCCACTCGAGGGCAAGGTCGCGCTCAAGGTGCAGCCGGCGGCTATGCAGTTGGCCGGCATCGTAGTGTCCATTTTGGGCTGGTTCGTCGTCCTGTTCGGAATTCACCTGACGTCCAGCGTTTCGGGCAGATTCACTACGACCATTGTTGGATTCGCAATTACCCTCATTGGCGTTCTCTACATCCTGCCCAAAGCATCCAGCAAGAACGCAATCTGGAAGGCCTGACAATTGTTTCTTTCGATCTTTCACGGCGATGACAAACCTACCATGGAGCTGAATCGATGAGAATTGCTCGCATAGCATCTTGTATCTGCGCCCTTGCCTTTGTGCTGTCGGCTGGCGCAGGAATTGTGGCTCGCGCGGACGCCCCCCCCTCGGCGTCGGCTGCAGAGTTGAAGGGCGCCCTTGCAACGGCACCCACCACCGCTACCCTTGCCAACGGCGACCCCGGCGGCGCGATTACCGGAACTGTTAACGACGTGCCAGTTGCTGACGCCAAAGCCGGCATTACGTTGGGCGATGTTGCCAACCTGGGTGGCCAGAACAAGATCGCCATCAACTTCACCTGGACCTTGATTACGGGCTTTCTGGTCATGTTCATGCAGGCCGGTTTCGCCATGGTTGAGGCGGGCCTTTGCCGCGTGAAGAACGCCAATCACACCTACATGATGAACTTCTTCGTGTATGCGTGCGGGTTGTTCGCTTACTGGATTGTCGGCTTCGCCATTCAGATGGGCGGCGCGGCCGGAAACGGCAATCTGGGCGGCTTGCAACCGCTGGCAAGCGAACATATGTTGAACCTGTTCGGTACCAACTGGGGCATCTTCGGACAGAGCGGCATGTTCCTCGCAGGCCACACATATGATGTAGGCGTGATGGTCATCTTCCTGTTCCAGATGGTCTTTATGGATACGGCCCTCACCATCGTGACCGGCGCGGCCGCCGAGCGCTGGAAGTTTATGACCTTCGCCGTCTCCTCGGTTCTGATGGGCGCCTTCACCTATCCTCTCTTTGCTAATTGGGCATGGGGCGGCGGCTGGCTGGCGCAGTTGGGATCTACCGTGGGACTCGGAAAAGGCTACTGCGACTTTGCCGGCTCTGGTGTGGTGCATGCTGTTGGCGGACTCACCGCACTCGCGGTTGCCCTGGTCATCGGACCCCGCATCGGCAAGTTCAACCGCGATGGATCGGCGAACGCCATCATCGGGCACGACATCTCCGCTGTCCTGATTGGCTGCTTCATTCTCGCCTTCGGCTGGTTCGGGTTTAACCCAGGCAGCACGTTGGGTGCCTCCGGAGCCGGATGCCTGCGCATCGGTTCAGTGGCCGTGAACACCATGCTTGCTGGTTGCACTGGCACCTTCGGCGCTCTGCTTTACATGTGGATCTTCAAGGGCAAGCCCGATGCGTCGATGAGCGGCAACGGCCTGCTGGCAGGTCTGGTCGCGATCACCGCGCCCAGCGGCTTCGTTAACCCCACGGGCAGCGCCATCATCGGTCTTGTGGCCGGCGTGCTGGTCTGCTTCAGCGTTGCATTTGTCGAGAATTCGCTCAAGGTCGACGATCCGGTCGGAGCCATCTCGGTCCACGGAACCTGCGGGCTCTGGGGCGTGATGTCCGTCGGTCTGTTTGCCGATGGAACCAGCAACTACGGCGGATCATGGAACGGCGTCACTGGCTCGGTCACCGGGCTCTTCTACGGCGACGCCAGCCAATTGGTGGCGCAGTTGGTGGGCATCGCCACGCTGGTCGGCTTCGTCTTCACCTTCAGCTATGTTCTCAATTGGATTCTGGACATGGTCATGGGTCAGCGCGTTTCCATAGAGACTGAAGTTGCCGGCCTCGATATTCCTGAGATGGGACAACTTGGCTATCCTGAGTTTGTCCTGCGTCCCGAGCCAGATGTTCTTGCCGCAGCGGAACAAGCAGCGGTCGCCTAGTGTAGTCGTGTCATTCTCCTGGCGCAGCAAGGCAGCTTCTGCCAATGCCTTGCTGCCCTATTTTCCAACTGAGATCTTCAAGGAGTTTTTAGTCATGAAGACACTTTCCCAAGGTTCCTCGTCCAACGGCGAAGGGATGTTCCTCGCTCCTCCCCCTCAAGCCTCGCTGGCGCTGCCCGCAGTGCTCGGCTCCGAGGCTTCAGTTCTTTTGCAGCGCATGTTTCGCGATCCCCGGGTTCTTGAGGCGGAAGAACGCACAGACTTGATTGCCCAACTCCGGAAGGCAGTCGACCTGGCGCCTCGCGTCGCCGATCTCAGGGTCATGCTGGGCATGGCGCTCTGCGTAGACTTGCAGGTGCATCCAGCGATGGAAGAGATGCGGGAGGCCGTGAAGATAGAGCCCGACAATTTTATCGCCCGCCTTAAATTTGGCGAGCTTCTCATGCGGCTCCGCGTCTGCGATCAGGCAGCGGAACACACGCATGTGGCGGCGCGGCTGGCGTCGAACTCTGTGCAATCGGAGATGGCGCGCAGGCAGGCAGCCACTATTCGTACCATGCTCAGGGAGGGTATTGAGCGCGGAGGCTACGGCCGTCTGCTTCCCCGCATTCTGCCATTTCGCCGCAAATCAGCACAGCAGGATATCGCACCCGTTCTCGTTGGTTCCAAGTAGGAGAGAATGCCCCCAGCTCTGCAATTGGCCCTGCTGATCGCAATACTTCTGCCGGCAGGGAAGTTCGCTGCCGCTATCTGCACCCGCTTCGGCATTCCCGCCATTCTCGGCGAGCTGATGGTGGGCGTAGTGGCCGGTCCCGGCTGCTTCGATATGCTTCACATGCAGCTGTTCAGCGGTACTCCGGCTGCAGACTCCTTTCTTCTCCTGGCCCAGATAGGCGGCTTCGTTCTCATGTTCATTGCCGGTCTCGAGACCGACATCGATCGCATGCGCGAGGCCAGCGCCACGGCATTTCTGGTAGCCCTGTTTGGGGTTATCTGGCCGTTCTTTCTGGGCGCCGGCGCTGCGCATCTTCTCGGCCTTCCTTGGAACAGCGCTTGCTTTCTGGGCGGTGCGCTCACCGCAACCAGCGTCTCCATTTCGGCGCGCACGCTGATGGACGCAGGGAAGATGACAACTCCTGAAGCATCCGTCATTCTTGGCGCGGCCGTCATTGACGACGTGATGGGACTCTTTGTCCTGGCATTTCTTGCCGCTTCTGACACCACCATTGGTCCCGGTGCCTTCGGAGTTGCGCCGTCGCTCTCTTATTGGCTGCTGCAGCACATCCCAGCGCTGGCTCCGTATCCGTTGGCGGTCCAGATGACCCTCACGACCATATGCGTCGTCGTGTTCTTTGTGGTTGCTTACGGCGCGGCGCAGCGGTGGGTCGATCCCCTCATCCGGCTCTTCCGCAAACTCGATGTAAACGAGGCGGTAACCAGCTGCGTACTGGCCATGGTGCTGCTGTACGCCATCAGCGCGGAGTGGCTGGGCAGCGTGGCGGGCATTACCGGCGCTTATTTGCTCGGCTATATTTTCGCCGGCGCAAAGCTCAAGACCCTTATCGAGCGCACTTTCTACGCCATTGGCCATGGACTCCTCATTCCCCTCTTCTTCGTCTCCATCGGGCTGTCCAGCAACTTCCGATCATTGAGCGGTCACTGGCTGCTGCTGATTGTCATCATGATTGTGGCTTTGGTCAGCAAACTTCTCGGCTGCGGCATGGCGGCGTTAGGCATGGGCATGGGGCCAGTGCGCAGCTTTCGCATTGGCTGCGGCATGATCTCCCGTGGTGAGGTGGGATTGATCGTAGCCGCCATGGGCGCCAGCACCGGCATCTTGAAACAACCTGAAGTAGCCGTCATGGTTACCGTGGTTCTGCTCACCACGCTGCTGACGCCGCTCTTCATGCGCGGAGCTTTTGCTATCAAGTGCGCACAGGACGAGGAGGACAACGAGAAGCCGGACGATTCCTCTGGCTTTTCCTCGGCCGTGGAGACACGCGCCGAGGCCTGAAGTGAATTGCCAGGTTCGAGCGTCTCGACTGGGCTTTTCCTGTTGAAAAGGATTCCAGTCTCGAAGATTTCCCCATCGGTTTCACATTCCGGCGCAATCATGGCGCAGGCTGCCAAGTATAAAATCGTACAGTCATGCCGGATCAATTCCAGCACGCTTCCCGTCGTCAATTTCTTAAGGCCATGGCCGTGGCAGCGGCAACTGGTGTTCACCTCGATGCGCCACTGGCGCTTGCGGTTCCACCCAGGCTGTTGATTTCGGCCAGCGAAATCGCGCGCATAGATCGCGAACGAATTCTCCGCGCCGCCGATGAATATCTTTCTCAGTCTCCGGTCACAATTACCGCGTCAAGTTCTCCGCGCAGTCACGGCGGCAGGCACGACTATTTCTCCGAGGGCGATTACTGGTGGCCCAATCCCAGGAACCCCGGGGGCCCATATATCCGCCGTGACGGCTACTCCAATCCTGCCAACTTCAACGACCATCGCGAAGCCCTCATTCGACTCAGCCTGCAGGTTCCCGCGCTGGTGGCGGCGTGGCTGATTACGCACGATCATCGCTACGCGCGGCACGCGGCCCTGCATCTGCGTGCATGGTTTCTCGACGCGGCGACGAGAATAAATCCCTCGCTCACTTATGCGCAGGCTATCTTCGGTATCACGTCCGGCCGCGGAACAGGAATCATCGACACGCTGCACCTGGTTGAAGTGAGCCGCGCAACGCGGCATCTGGAAAAGGCAGGCGTATTGACTTCCACTGAATTCGCCGGTGTACGAGAGTGGTTCGCGCAATATCTCGATTGGATGTGCACATCGAAGAACGGCAAAGAGGAAGAAGCGGCCAAGAACAATCATGGCGCTTGCTGGGTAGCGCAGGCCGCCGCATTTGCCGCCTTCACCGGCAACAGGGAAGTGACCTCTCTTTGCCGAAATCGCTTCCGCAACAATCTTTTGCCCGACCAACTGGCGCCCAGCGGTAGTTTTCCCCTTGAACTGGCGCGCACCAAGCCGTACAGCTATTCGCTCTTCGACCTCGATGTGCTCGCGATCGTCTGCCAGATTGCCTCAGCGCCGGGTGACTCGCAAGACAATCTCTGGCAGTATGCACTTCCTGATGGAATTCGTTATAAAAAGGCCGTCGACTTCATGTTCCCGTTTATTCAGGACAAGAGCAAGTGGCCCTACGCGCATGACGTTGAATACTTCGACGACCTGCCCAACCGCCAGCCAAGCCTACTCTTTGCTGGCCTTGCCTACAACGAGCCGAAGTATATTGCGCTCTGGCGCACGCTGCCGCCTGATCCAAAAACACCCGAGATTATTCGCAACTTCCCCATCCGTCAGCCGCTGCTCTGGGTCACTCCGGTCTAGTGCGGATTCCGCTACGCACAGCAGCCGAATAGTCGTTCATACACAGGCCAGCGGGTGTGATACGATTCCGTCGATACAGCAGCACATTCTTCAGGAGTACGAATGCGGGAGCGCAAGGCCGGGATCATCATGAACGGCGTCACCGGACGCATGGGACTCAATCAGCATCTCATACGGTCGATCCTTGCCATCCGCAAGCAGGGCGGCCTTGCTCTCGCCGACGGCAGCATTCTCATGCCTGACCCAATCCTCGTTGGGAGAAATGATGAGAAACTCAAGGCCATCGCAGTCGCGCACGGTCTTTCCCGCTGGAGCACCGATCTTGCACGCTGTCTCGACGACGAGCAGGACACAATCTATTTCGATTCCGGATCGACGGGTATCCGCGAACAGAATGTGCTTCAAGCCATTGCGGCCGGCAAGCACATCTACTGCGAAAAGCCGCTCTCGACCACGATGGAAAGCGCGATCAAGCTCGCCAGGGCTGCCGAGAAGGCGGGTGTAAAGGCCGGCGTCGTGCAGGACAAACTCTTTCTGCCCGGTATGCGCAAGCTGCGACGCCTCATCGATTCAGGGTTCTTCGGGCGCATGCTCACCGTCCGCGGCGAGTTTGGCTACTGGGTTTTTGAGGGCGACTGGCAAACTGCGCAACGCCCGTCGTGGAACTACAGAAAAGAAGACGACGGCGGAATCATTCTCGACATGTACTGCCACTGGCGCTATGTTCTGGACCACATGTTTGGTGCGGTGCAGGCGGTCAGTTGCACTGGCGCCACCCACATTCCGCAACGCGTCGACGAAGCTGGGAATAGCTACAAATGCACAGCAGATGACGCCGCCTACGGCATGTTCGAGTTGGAAGGCGGCATTTTGGCGCAGATAAACTCATCGTGGGTCACGCGCGTTTACCGCGATGAGCTCTTCAATCTGCATATTGATGGAACGGAAGGCAGCGCAGTTGTCGGGTTGCGCGATTGCAAGGTTCAGCATCGCGTGAATACACCGCGGCCGGTGTGGAATCCAGACCTGCCTAACCCATTCAAGTTCCGCGATCTGTGGGCCGACGTTCCCGACAACGCCGAGTTCGATAACGCTTTTAAGGTGCAGTGGGAGATGTTTCTTCGCCACGTCTTTTCGGATGCGCCATTCCCGCACACCTTTCTTGATGGCGTTCGCGGCGTACAGTTGGCGGAATTGGCGCACGCTTCCTGGCGGGATCGGTGCTGGGTCGACGTACCCAGAATCTAGCTTTTCACTTAATAACTCACTTAGGCAGATCTAACCTGGATAGTTATGCATGGCAGATAAGTCAAGACTATCGCTTAATCAGATCACGACGGCTAACTGGAGTGTCTCGGAAGCAGTCGAAGGCTGCGTGCGCAACGGCGTTTCTTCGATTGCCCTTTGGCGGCACAAGATTCAAGAGGCCGGACTGCAATCGTGTGTGTGCGCTGCCAAGGACGCTGGCTTGCATGTGTCGAGCGTGTGCCGCGGAGGTATGTTTCCGGCGCCCACGGAGGCAGAGAGAAAAAAGATTATCGAGGATAACTTCCGCGCTGCCGATGAAGCTGCCGCTTTGAATGCCGATTCCCTGGTGATGGTTGTCGGTGGCTGCGCTGGAGTCGGAATTGATGAAGCGCGGAAGATGGTCGCCGACGGTATTGAAGCCTTGGTGCCCCATGCGCGTGAGCGCGGCGTGCGCATTGGTCTTGAGCCGTTGCACCCGATGTACGCCGCGGAGCGTTCTGTGTTGGTCACAATCGCTCAGGCACTCGAACTGGCGTCGATCTATGACTCAAGTGAAGTTGGAGTGATCCTCGACACGTTTCATATCTGGTGGGATCCGCGGGTTGCCGACTTGATTGCGCAATCTGCGGGCCGGATCTACGGCTTTCACGTCTCAGACTGGTTGGTACCGTTGCCCGATGTTCTTCTCGGCCGCGGCCTGATGGGTGACGGCGTCATTGACAACCGCAAACTGCGCCGCCTTGTCGAGCAGGCTGGCTACACTGGCCATATCGAAGTCGAAATCTTCAACCGCGTAGTGTGGGATTCCGATCCCAATGAAGTTATGAAGCAGGTCGTCCAACGATTTGAGAAGTTTGTATAACTGAGAGGTGCAGGTGGAAGCAAACGACACCATAACTCCGCAAGCTCTGATGCCTTCGCTCAAGCGCGCTGTTGAGCTGGCGTCGGCCAAGATTGTGTGCCTTGATCGGCGCTGGCGGGTGGCTGAAGGCGCCCCCGTTGTTACTGTTGCCGGAAAGTACACCGCACGCAGCTGGACGCAGTGGACGCAGGGTTTTCAGTATGGCAATGCGCTGCTGTGCTTTGATCTGACCGGTGACCTCGGCCTGCTTACAATGGCTCGCCGCCACGTAGTAGCCGATATGGCTGAACATCTGACACATACTGGTGTTCACGACCACGGATTCAATAACATCTCTACTTATGGTCATCTGCGGCGTCTTATGCTTGGTGGCCGGATCGAAACCAACGACTGGGAACTGCATTTCTATGAACTTGCGCTGAAGGTCAGCGGCGCGGTGCAGGCGGCGCGCTGGACAACACTTCCGGACGGCGGCTACATTCACTCCTTCAATGGCAGCCACTCGCTGTTTATCGACACCATTCGCAGCCTCCGCGTCTGCGGCGTTGCGCATCTGCTCGGGCAGGCTCTTATGGGCGAGCAGGACCAGCGCGTGAATCTGCTGGGCAGGTTAATAAGGCATGCAAAGACTTCCGCTGAGTTCAACATTTACTACGGCGAAGGACGCGACCACTACGACGTGCCTGAGTTATGCGGTCGCACTGCGCACGAAGCGATCTTCAATCCTGCCAGCGGCGCGTCTCGCTGTCCGTCGTCGCAGCAGGGCTATTCGCCCTTCACTACGTGGACGCGGGGGCTTGCGTGGGCCATGCTTGGCTTTGCCGAGCAGCTTGAATTTGTCCAGTCGTTGCCTGAAACGGAATTCAGCAGCGACATTGGTTTCGTCAAGCCGGAAGTATTACAAATGCTGGAGAGAGCTGCTCGCTCTACCTGCGACTTCTACATTCATCAAGGGAGTGCGCTCGACGGAATCTGCTATTGGGACACCGGTGCGCCACACCTACATCGGCTCGGAGACTGGAAATCGAAGGCTGCCGATCCCTACAACGCTTTCGAGCCGGTTGACTCTTCGGCGAGTGCAATTGCGGCTCAAGGTTTGATCCGCCTCGGGCACGTCCTGGGCAATGCCGTCTACATGCAGGCCGGGCTGGCGATCGTTGGACGTTTGCTCGAAGAGCCGTATCTTTCAACTGACCCTGATCACGAAGGCATTTTGTTGCACAGCGTCTACCACCGGCCTAACGGGTGGGACTACATTCCCCCAACAGCGAAGATTCCTTGCGGTGAATCAAGCATGTGGGGCGATTATCATCTGCTCGAAGCACTGCTGCTGGTGGCGAAGCTAGCGGACTCAAGTTACTACACTTTCTTTTAGCGCGCTGAGTTGACGAGAGAGAAAGGGGCAACCATGGTAAGTCACGGTAGAGTGGCTTTGGTAACTGGCGGTACACGCGGCATCGGACTTGGCATCGCGCTGAAGCTGGCGGAGTCCGGCCTTTCGCTGGTCGTCTCTGGCAGGAGGCCGCTTCAGGATGTGCAACTGGCCCTTGATGAAATAAAGCAACACAGCGCCGCATCCATTTATATTCGTGCGGATGTATCGAGCAGTTCAGATCGCGCCCGGCTGTTGCATGCCGTGGAAGAGGGTTTCGGCAGGCTTGACGTGCTGGTTAACAACGCTGGAATTGCCCCGCACGTGCGCGCCGACATTCTCGACGCCAGCGAAGAAAGTTTCGACGAAATCATTGCGACCAACCTCAAGGGGCCATTTTTTCTCACCCAATCTGTGGCGGCATGGATGATTCGTCAGCATGCGAGCGGAACTCCGGTACATCGCGCCATTATTAACATCAGCTCCATCTCCGCTACAGTTGCCAGCGTAAGCCGGGGAGACTACTGCATCTCCAAGGCGGGTATCGCAATGGCAACGCGTTTGTGGGCAGTGCGTCTCGCGGATTATGGAATCGGCGTTTATGAGGTGCGCCCCGGCATCATTGAAACCGATATGACTGCCGGCGTTCGCGAGAAATATGACGCGATGATTGACGCTGGGTTACTGCTGGAAAAACGGTGGGGTACTCCGGCGGATGTGGCCCAGGCCGTCTGTATGCTCGCGAATGGCGAACTGCCCTACGCAACCGGTTCCGTACTCAATGTGGACGGCGGCCTTACATTGCCGCGGCTTTAACGCAAGCCGGTTCCTCGGAAGGAATGCATGGATAAATCGCAACGGCGGGCGCAAGAATCTGGCGCGGTTTCACAGGTCCAGCCCGCTGGTGCTGTCGCTCAAGCCCCGTTACCAGCGCGATGGGGGTTCGCGGTTTCTTCGGGAATCCTCGGCTGGATTCTCGATGCGTTTACATTTTTTATTCTTATCTTTGTCGTGGATGCGTTGGCCGCGAACTTCCATGTGACAAAGGCCGCCATTGTCTGGAGTATCACCATCACGCTGGCTACGCGGCCCATCGGTGCGCTGGTTCTTGGGTCAGTGGCCGATAAGTTCGGGCGCCGCCGTCCGCTGATCGCGTGCGTTTTGCTTTTCTCCATCTTTACGGCGCTAACGCCATTCGCGCCCAACTACACGGTATTTATTCTCTACCGCGCGCTCTACGGAATCGGCATGGGTGGATACTGGGGAATCGGCGCCTCGCTGGTAATGGAGAGTTCGCCGTCGCGCTGGCGCGGCCTGTTTTCAGGAATTCTGCAGGCAGGCTACTCGCTTGGTTATCTGTTGGCCGCGGTTGCAGTGCGAACCATCGAGCCTCGCTTCGGCTGGCGATGGATGTTTCTCTCCGGCCTTTTTATTGCCGCCCTGGTTGCCGTGCTCACAGTATTGTCACCGGAGCCGGCAGCTTGGAAGAAAAATCGTAGCACGAGTTTTGGAACTATTCTGCGCACGCCCTTGAATTACAAGAGAGATTTTGCCTATCTGGTCTTGTTAATGACAGTGATTACCTGCCTGTCGCATGGTACCCAGGACTTATACCCGGACTTTCTTAAGTCGGTACATAATCTGTCGAACGTAGTTATCTCAAATCTTACGGTTTTTTATAACGTTGGAGCCATTCTCGGATGCCTTCTGATTGGCCATCTATCTGAGCGGTTCGGAAGACGGAATAGCATCATGCTGGCCCTCTGCATCTGCGTAATATCCATTCCAGCGTGGGCCTTTGGCACATCACTGGCGGTGCTCGCGCTGGGTTCGTTCATGATGCAGTTCGGCGTGCAAGGCGTATTTGGAGTTATTCCCGCGCACTTGAATGAGCTATCGCCCGCCAGCGTTCGCAGCTTGTTCCCTGGCGTGGTCTATCAGCTTGGCATGTTGTTTGGGGCGCCCTCGGTCGGCATCGAATTTGCGCTGCGCAATAGCCTCGGCTATTCGTGGGCACTCACGTCTTTTGAACTGTGCACGATTGCCGCGCTGTTCCTGATTTGCGCGTTCGGGCCTGAACGACGCGGCCACGATCTGGCAAGTTAGGCTGCATATGTCCCTATTTCGGAGGCGGAGCAAGTGAATGTACTGTGCCCAATGCGCTTGTCTTGCGGCTTTCGATAACGCTGCTGAGTTCGCCAGCAAGATCAGCTAAGTTTCTGGAAAGTTCGGCACTCGGACTCTCTTCACTTCCAAAAACAAGTTCAAATTGGCGGGCGAGATCGCTTCCATGGGCAAGATTAAAGGTTCCGAGTGTGCCGGCTAACTTGTGGGCTGCTGCGTGGGCGGCTGTGCGCTGTTCGGTTGAGAGCTGGTTGCCTGTGCAGGCCACGGCCGCGCCTTGAAGAATGTTGACACGCTGACGAATCTCAGGCAGGAAGCGGGCCCAGAGCTGGTCGAGAGCCGTCGCAAGATCGGGTGTTGCAGTAGCATTGGATGCTACCGCGCCGCCGGACTGTGCAGTGGGTTTCATCGTCACGGGAGCAGCTACTTCCAACCCAGAACGTCGGAGATTTGCTCGGCGAGGGTTAGAGGGTCGAATGGTTTGAATAGAACAGACTCAACGCCGAGGTCGGCGAAACGGCGCTGGTCGGAGTTTTGTACTTTGGCGGTAAGCAGCAGCACGGGGATTTTGTCAGTGGCAGGATTCTTGCGCAGCTCGCGGAAAGTTGTCGGTCCATCCATGCCGGGCATCATGACATCGAGAAGGATTGCATCGGGTTGATGCTCGATGGCGCGGGCCAGGCCCTGCGCGCCTGAGCTTGCGGTGACGACATCCCAGCCGGCGATGCTCTCAAGGCTGAGAGCCGCCACTTCACGAATATCGTCTTCGTCGTCAATGATGAGAATTTTGCGGGGCACGTTCGAGTTACCTCATGTTATTGCGTTGGCGAGCCGGCGGATCGATGGGACGTGCTACGAGTTTGTTATTGGCTCTTCTTCCATCTGACGCGAACTTCGCAGCATCGTCAAGACCAGCGCCTCCAACTGCTGAGGCTGGACTTTGGCTTTGGCAAGAAAGTGAGTGGGCCCGAGCGTCAGATGGCGGCGCTCGGCGAGCGACAGATCGCGACCCGAATAGACCACCAATGGCAGTAGTGCGAGGGATTCGTGCTTGCGCAGCCAATCAACAACATTGAAGCCATCGCCATCGGGCAGCCCGATGTCGAGCACCAGCAGGTGAGGATGAAATCTAAGGCATGCCTCAAGGGCCTGATCGAGGGTGTGCGCTTGTTCGACGGCAATGCTGTCGCGAGAAAAGACCTCGCTGATGACGCTGGCAAGGTCGCGATCGTCCTCAACGATGAGGATGCGAGCCTTTTCTCCGGGTCCGCAGAGTACGCGGGCCAGTTCGCCCAGTAGCGCGTCTTCGTTGAGTGGGCGGGCCACCCAACCGGCGGCTCCGGGCGGCTGGTCCGATGGCAGTTGACTGGCGCTTTGCGGTGTGTCCACACTGAGCAACACAACGGGAGTGCGCGCTTCCGGATCTAGCTGGCGCAGCAGGGGCAGCATCTCCCAGCCGTTCATTCCATCCAGCGATGTGTCGAGAAGAATAGCCGCCACGCCGTTATGGGCCGCGGAAAGGGTTTCCTCCACGGTGGACGACTCGATGACGCGGTAGCCGTGGCGTTTCAGCGCGCCAGAGATGCGGAGTCGGCTATCCCCGTTGGCGCCTGCCAGCACAACGGTGCCCTGGCCACGCTCAGTGTCGATAGCGCCCGCCGGCGAGTCCAATGGAATCGGGTGGTAGGGCAGAAAGACGCGCAAGGTGCAGCCGCGGATGGGATTTCGTTCCGCCCAGATGCGGCCGGAGTGTTGCAGCACAATGGTGCGGCAGATCGCCAGGCCAAGGCCGCTGCCGCCTTTCTGGCGGGAGTCGGAGGCGTCCACCTGCTGGAATCGCCCGAAGACGGCTTCCAGCTTGTCGGCAGGAATGCCGCGGCCATGATCGATTACCGAAAGCGTGACCCCGCTGGCGCCGGGTCGAATCATGATGGAGACCGTTGAGTTGGGAGGCGAGAATTTGACCGCATTGGAGAGCAGGTTTGTGAGCACCTGCAGGAGGCGATCGGGATCGGCGTCGATTCCTGCGTTGGTGCTGTCGTGAATCAGTTGAACGCCGGCGGCCTCGGCAACCGGCTGCATGTCTCCGATTGCCTGGCGGACGATGTCTGAAAGCTGAACCGGGCGGAAGGTAAGAGGTTCGCGGCCGCTTTGGATTCGTTCCAGATCGAGGATGTCGTTGATGAGCCTGACCAGTCGCTCCGAGTTGGTCAGGGCGATGCGAAGCAGGTTCGTGGCCTTCTCGTTTACGTCGCCGAGCATTCCCGAGGAGAGCAGACCCAGCGCGCCACGGATCGAAGTAAGCGGCGTGCGCAGTTCGTGGCTTACCGTGGAGATGAACTCGTCCTTCAGGCGGTCGAGGGCAGTGCGCTGGCTAATATCGCGGAAGCTCAGAACGGAACCTGAAAAGCGGCCCTGGTCGAGGATCGGGGTGAGGGCGTATTCGGCAGGGAAGGAACTGCCGTCGACGCGGAAAAGGGTGTCTTCGCCGGCCGCCGCCGCTTGGCGGCCCGATGCGCGGCGCAGGGCGCAATCCTCGGCGCACTGGCTGCTGGACGGGGCTGCACCATGCAGCACATTGTGCACCGGCTTGCCGGTGAGCGAACCATCGAGGGCGCCGAGCAGGCGGGCGGCAGCGGGATTGGCGAAGCTGACCAGGCCGTTGCGGTCCAAGCCGCAGATTCCGTCGGCGACCGAATTCAGCAGCGTCTCCTGCTGTCTGTAGAGCTCTTCGGCCCGGACCTGTTCGTGAGAGCGGGCCAGCATCTGCCCGAGCGACGTGGCTGCAAACTCGATTGCCGCAATCGCTTCGCGGTCTTCGTGGAGACTGAAGTGGCAGTAGAACTCCAGCACGGCCAGAACATCATTGCCCACACGCACGGGAACCGCCCAGGCTGAGACCATCTTCTGGCGCAAAGCAGACTGCGTACGCGGGCTGGTCGGAACCGAGCTAAGGTCCGCGATCCAAACCGGCCGGCCCGCGTTCCACGCTCGTCCTGGAAGCTCGGAGCCGTGGGCAAGGGTGAGCCCCATGCTCTCCTGGATCATGGCCTCCGCGTGGTGGCCTGGTGTGCCCCACGCCGTAGAGAATTCGAGTCGGTTCTTCCTGCTGTCAACGTTCCATTGAATCGCAATGTCCCACTCCTGCGAGACGCACAGGGACTCGAGGATGCGCGCCGAGGCGGCCTCGGGCGAAAGATGCTCGCCCACGATCTGGCTGACCGCCAGTTGCAAGGCCAGCCGGTGCTCGCGCTGCTTCTGTTGGGTTACGTCGCGCAGAAGGCAGCGGACGGCGAGCGGACTGCCAACCTTTTGGCGCCGGCTCAGGTTCAGCTCGAATTCCATTGCGCGACCGTCCTGGTCGTGGTGGCGCAGCGGGGCGCGCTCAACTTGCTCGCCGTCAAGCGCGCGGCGAAACAGATCAGCTACCGTGGCCCTGCAGCTGGGCTCGAAGATTTCCTCGAAGGAGTCGAGCGCCAGCATCTCGGGATAGTCGAGGCCGAAGCAGCGTTTCCAGGCGGGATTGGCGTTGAGAAATTGCCCCGCCGCGCTCAGCGTGGCGATCATCTCACTGGAGCTTTCAAAGAGGTCGCGGTAACGCTCCTGCGATTCGTGCAGGTCGTGGTCTTTGCGGAAGGCAATACTCTGGTCCGCGGCCATGGCTACCAACCCGGTGACGCCGCCGGAGCCATCGCGGAGAGCCGACATGTGGAGAGCGACCGGGAAAACGAAGCCATCATTGCGGCGCAACTGCGCGCTGAAGCTGGGCGCCATGCTGGGTGGTAGCGCGCGCACGCAATCGAAAAAGGCAGCCATACGGCCGTCCGGCGTGGGTTCATGCGGCCGCTGCACTCCACTGAGCTTTTGCATTTCCCCAAGCAGACGTTCGGCCTCGCCCGGAGCCAGGAACTCGGTTATGCTCCGCTGGTTCTTCAGGTCGGCGGCATCACGCCCAAGCATGCGTTCCGCGGCAGGATTGACGTAGATCAGGCGGCGATCGATGCCAATGGCGACAACCGCTTGGCCGGCCGAATCGAGAATGTCCCGTGAAGCGCGATCGGCAGGCGCCGGTGCTGCCGTGGACGCGCGTTCTCGTCTGGGCATGCGAAGGGCGAGCAGGATTGCGGCTGCGCAGGCGGAGAGCATTAAAAGCCCATCAAAGCGAGGACCAGCCAGAAGGCGCACCACGACCGCTCCAACTGCCAGAACCAGAGCCAGAACAGCCAAAGCCGACCAGAGGAGGAAGACTCCGCCCGAGACCCCTTGTGCAGGGCGCGAGTTACCAGCTACCGCAATCTCCTCCGATGGGTCCCCCATGGCTCCCCCAGTTGCTCAAAACATTGTCAGGATTCGCCGATGCCAGAGGCCTCAGTCCACGGCAGCGTTTGCAGGTAGTATATGCATTTGATTGCACTTCCTCTAGGTAAATCGGCTGGGTGCGTCATTGACTGCAATTTCCCGAGCCCGGCACCGGGGCATTTCAGTGAGCAGTCGGAACTCCAGCGATAGCCATATCTGCACGATGAGCTCACGATGAGCTACTGATCGCTGCGTGCGATAGTACTGCCTGATGCTGACTGCTAAACGGGCGCTTGCTTACCTGCAAAGATAGTTCATCACAAGTTCTCGGAATTTGGCGCGGTGGGTGGTATTTTTTGGTTCTCCCGTTGCCCCCACGGGAATCCCCAGGAGGAATCGATATGCAATTCGCACGTTGGATTATTGCAGTGTCAGCGCTGGCAATTTCGCTGAACGTGGCATTCGCTCCGCTTCCCGCAGCAGCGCAGCAGGCCGCTGCTCCCACACTTGCTTCGATCTGTGGTGGCGACGTCAACCTTGTTCGCGTTTCAGAGATCAAACCTGGCAAGATGGACAAGTTCCTGGAATCCGTTGCTGCTCAGCAAGCCTGGTACAAGAAGGCTGACCCGCCGGACCAGATCTCGGCCATGCGCGTTATGGAACAGAATCGCGACACCAAAGCCTGGACCATTTTCGAGACGCAGGCGATCACCCTGCACGTCATGCCCGATCGAAAGGAAAGTCTTACGCACGATGCGGCCTGGGATGCGTTGGTGGCCCTGTTCAAAGACAGCTCCACAATCACGACCCAATACGTCACCTGCGTCGTTTCAAAGTAGCCGGCTCCGCTCGTCCCATTCATGCTCATAGTGCCCTGGATGGGACGAGAAGCTGCGTGAATTGATGCGTATTGCACGATCTTCGGATCCGCTTGACCCCTTGCGTCCGGAACTTTGTTCACACAAGTCGTATACTTGTTTCAAATGTTCCGCAAACTTATCTCCTTACGCCGCCTTCTTCCATCCCTGGCTCTCCTGGTTCCTGTTTGCCTGGCCATTCATCCCTCTCTTGCCCACGCCTGGGGTAATGAAGGGCATCGGATGGTCAATCGTCTGGCGTTAACAAATCTGCCCGCCGATATGCCGGCCTTTCTGAATTCCGAGGCGGCCATCAACGAAATCGAGTACCTGGGCCCGGAGCCTGACCGCTGGCGTTCTCCGGCCGAGCCAGAACTCGTTGCGGTGCAGGCCCCCGAGCACTTTATCGACCTGGAACTGGCAGATGCGCTTGGCCCGCTGCCGCACAAGCGGTTGGATTTCGAGGCCAAGGTCTTTGCCGCTGGCGAGCGGCCGGAGAAGATTGGCCTGCAGCCCTGGCAGACAACCGAGGTGTGGGAGCGGCTGAAGGCCGCCATGCGCCAATACCGCTTCCTGACGGCACATCAAGAGGACGCCAAGCCGGTGGAACAGGCCATCATCTTCTACGCCGGCTGGCTGGGGCATTATGTCGGCGACGGATCGCAGCCCCTGCACACCACCATCCAGTACAACGGCTGGGTGGGACCCAATCCCCACGGCTATACGACAGACCACAAGATTCACTGGCAGTTCGAAGGGCCATTTGTAGCCGCGAATATTCACGCGCCCGAGGTGCAGGCAAAGATGACGCCCGCCAAGCCAATCAACGGGGACATCTTCGACGCATATGTGGCCTACCTGCGCCAGACCAAAACCCATGTCGAGCAGGTGTACCAACTGGAAAAGACCGGCGGATTTGTGGGAAAGGGCTCGGCAGAGTCCAGGGAATTTACCGCCGCGCGGCTGGCGGCTGGCGCCAGCATGCTGCGGGATATGATCTACACGGCGTGGCTCGACAGCGCCAAGCCGGTTCCCGATCCGTACGCCGGAAAGTAGATAAGGTTCAGTCGCCGGTTTCCGCCGCCGCGATGGCCGGAATCCGGCGCAGCATCAGGGGCAGCGTCAGAGTCATCAGCGCCACTGCGGGCGTGGCAACAATCAGCCACGCAATCATCGCATGCGCTGTCACGCCTCCCGCCTGCGTCATCAGGCTCAGAACAGAAGTGTGCAGCAGCTTCTCTGCGGTCAGCGCCTCGCGGGGGCCGGAAGAGAACAGCCATCCGCCCAGCCGCACAAAGGGCACAATCAAAATCAGTTGCAGGGGCATGGCTGCGTAGTTTGCAGCTTGGATGGCGGGTTGATTGAGGCCCAGCGCCAACGCCAGCGCGGCGCACAGCACAGTCGGGATGCCGATCACGGGGATGCAGCCGATGGCGAATCCGAGGGCAAGAGTCAGAGCCAGCCTGCGGGGCGAGACTCCCTGGCCCAGCCACCCGGTCGCGTTGCGCTTGATCGAGTTGGGGAAGAATCGCGCCATGCCGCTCCTGCTTATCTATACGATAGGATGTATCAATTGGATTTTTGATGAAACTTTCGTGTGATTTCGGGTAAAACTTTAGTCGATGAACCAAATTGGGCAGTAGGGGGTCAGTCTGTTTTATATCTGGACGAATCGGCCTCCGATCAACGGTACTTAAGGGCCCTCAACCAGGAAAAGCCTGCGGGTCATGAGGAACGGGCTCCTGCAGATCGGGCTCGCCCCCGATTGGCATCAATCCGCCTCAATTGCGGTACACTTGGACCCGATGCGGGTCTTTGGAATCGATTGCGGAACCGAAATAACGGGCTATGGCGTCGTTGAGCCCGACGAAAGCGGCCGGGAGCAGCGGTTGGTCTGCCAGGCGATGGGCGCAATCCGGCTCGTAAAGACAAAAACCACCGCGGAACGGCTCGAACAGGTCTTTCGGGAGCTGATCGTTCAACTTGAGCTCTGGCAGCCCGATACCGTGGCCATCGAGGAGGTCTTCTACTCGGTGAATGCCAAGTCGGCGCTCAAGCTCGGTCAGGTCCGGGGAGTAGCTCTGCTGGCTGCCGCCTCACTGGGTCTGCCGGTGGCTGAGTATGCGCCGCTCAAAATCAAGTCCAGCGTCGTTGGATACGGGCTGGCAAAAAAAGAGCAGGTCCAGTTTATGGTGGCCCGGCTCCTGGGGCTCGCCGAGCTGCCGCAGCCGGCGGATGCGGCCGATGCGCTGGCGATTGCGATTTGCCACATTCACACCGCGCAAACCCTGTCGATGCAGGGGCCAGCGCAGCAGGTGGCGGCGCGGAGAGTAAGCCGATGAGGCCGGTGCGGCTGGCAATGTTGGTCTTCGCCACGGTCGCTTTAACGCAGGCGGCCCAGGGCCAGCCGCGTTCAGCGGCCAACTCTTCGGTTGTAGTCGATTTCTCCAACCCTGCCCTGTCGCCATCGCACTGGACCCTCACACTCCACCGCGATGGCAGCGGCCATTTCCACTCTGAGCACGGCGATCAGTCTCAAGGTGGGCTCCAGCAGATGGAGGCGCCCGATGTTGATCGGTCCATCCACGTGAGTCCGGAGTTTGCCCAGCGCGTCTTTCTGATCGCGCAGCGGCACAAGTGGTTCAACGATAAGTGCGAGAGCCATTTGAAAGTTGCTTTCCAGGGCTGGAAGAAGCTAAGCTACGTTGGCCCCGAAGGGCAGGGAGCCTGCACCTTCAACTACTCGCAGGACAAGGACATTCAGGCGCTCGGCGACGAGATCGTCGCGGTCGCCGAGACGGTGGGCGAAGGCGCGCGCCTCGAGATGCTGCTGCAACACGATCGTCTCGGCCTGGACAGGGAGATTGAATTCGCATGCCAAGCCGTGCAAGATGGCCGGATGCGCCAGATCGGCGTCATAAAACCGATCCTGGAGCGGCTGGCAGGGGACGATGAGGTTCTGGATCGTGTGCGCAAGCAGGCGAGGATTCTTTTGGCGCATGCAGACGAATAATTCGCAGTCGAATACCGATTTCACGCGACTTTCATATGCCAAAAGGTGTCGAATAGTAGTGGGGTTCCAATAATTAAGCTGGAACGGGGTACCAGAGATAGGTCGTTGAGGAAGGCGGAAGGCCATGAACCGGATGGGGAATCGCATGAGAAGCAATTGGTGGCTGGTTTTGGCGGCGGCGGCGTTTGGAAGCATGATGCTGTCGCAAGCAGCAAGAGCTGACGATGCCGGGCAGCAGGCTACTGCAGCGGCGCGTTTGAGCAGCGTCGACGGGTCGGTTAAGATCTCGCTGGACGGCCAGGTCCTCGCCGATCCGGCAGTCGTGAATGCTCCGCTGTTTCCCGGCACACAGGTGGAGACGGGCGACGATGGCAAAGCGGAGATCCAGTTTGAAGACGGCAGCGTGGCCCGGCTTTCCCCCGACAGCTCTCTAAAGTTGACATCTCTGAGCGGCCCCGGCGGCGCAGAAATTACCCTTCTCGGCGGACTCGCCTACTTTGAGTTGCAGAGTGGCGCTCAGGGCGGCCAGATGCGTGTTCAGTTTGGCGACACCGTGGCCACGGCGACCGGATTCACCGTCATGCGGATCAGAATGGACAATCCTCCCGGATCGCTTGCCGTGTTCTCCGGCAACGCGCACCTTGAGCGCGGAAACGCGATGGCGGTAGACCTGCACGGCGGTGAAAGCGTGGCGCTCAATGCAACCGATCCCAGCCGCTACGACCTGGCCGAGACCATTGAGCCGGACTCCTGGGACGCGTGGAACTCTGACCGCGATCAGGCCCTGAACGCCAATGCAACCGAGCAAACCGCTGCTACAAGCAGCTTCGTCAACAGTGACAACTCCAACCCGGCCTGGAACGACCTGGATGCCAACGGCAACTGGTACAACGTGCCCGGCCAGGGCTATGTTTGGTCGCCGTATGAGGCATCAAACGCCGGTTGGGACCCCTACGGCTACGGCAACTGGATGTATACGCCCGGCTACGGCTATATCTTCGCATCGGGGTATCCATGGGGCTATCTGCCTTACCAGTGCGGAATGTGGAACTATTACTCCGGCTTCGGCTGGGGCTGGGCGCCTGGCGCGGGGATGACGCCGGGCATGGGAATGGGCATGGGTGGCTGCAACTCATGGTTGGGCGGGGGTGGTTACGGTGTCAATATCGGCCTCACTCCTCCTGGGTATAACGTCATTTCCCGCCCGGTTTTGGGGGGAAGACCCGGCAGGGGAGCGCCTCCCAGGATCGTCTCGGTGAATCGCCATACTTTCCAGGGTGGCGAAGGATTCCAGCCGCGCAGTAGGAACACGCCCGCGCAGATTGGCGGCCACACTGTTGAGCCCTTGCGTCCGCTGCCGTCCCATCAACGGTATGAAAGCTCGGCCTCGGGATTTGTCTATCATCCCGCGCAGGGCTACCAGGGGACCCGGTCTTTCGGCGGAGCCGCAAGTAATGCACGCTCCGTGATCGGCAACCGTCAGGGCTATACGCCGCCTCCGGTGCGGGTGTACACGCCGATGCGCACGTACACCCCGCCGCCCAGCCCGAACAATGCATCGCCCGGCGGCGGCAATCCGTCGCAAAATCCCGGCGAGCCGCGCGGCGTGCGCGTTGGCAGGCCCCCGCAACCGGGAGCCGGCGCCTACACGGGCGGCGGGTCCTATACCAGGCCCTCCGGGGGAGGCGGATATTACAACGGTGGAGCTGCGGCGGGCCGGCCCTCAGGTGGCGGCAATAATCCCGGCGCGGGATCCTACAGCAGACCCTCTGGTGGAGGCGGCTATTCCGGTGGCGGAGGCGCTCCACGTGGCGGCGGCGGTTACTCCGGCGGCGGTGGCGCACCGCGAGGCGGAGGTGGCGGAGGCGGCGGATTTTCCGGTGGTGGCGGTGGTGGTGGCGGTTCACACGCCGGCAGTGGCAGCCACCGCTAGAACCGGCATCTCGGCGCAATTCCAGGCCGGAAATTCAAGCGCCCCATCGGCGGCCCGCAAATCGGGCTCACCATGGGGCGCTTGCTCTTGGTACCAGCGGGTATCCCGGCGCTGCCAGCCGCTCAGAAGCCAAGTGTAACGCCCTTCTCGCCGATCACGGTAAACACGCCCATCAGGTGCGTGATCCCCAGAAGCTCGCGCACGCGCTTGCCCAGGTTCACCAGCTCAAGGCTGCAACCGTTCGATTTTGCTGAGACCATCAGCCGCACCAGCGTGCCCAGGCCCATGCTGTCCATGTGGTCCAGATCGCTCAGGTCAAGCACAATGCGTTTGTGGTCCGGCATCAGTTGGTGGATACGCGCGTAGAAGTTGCCGCTTACTTCGGCCACGAGCCGTCCATGGCACCGCACCAGGGCAGCTTCACCCTTGCGTTCAATGTTGAGGGAGAGAGTGCACGCCGGCGCCTGCTCAGGCATGGTCAATTTCCTCGTCTGGACTCAAGTCTGGGGAATGGAAAACCGGTACGGTGCGATCTTCTCATACAACAGCGGGAGAGAGTGAAAAAGGCAAATGCGGATTTCCGTCCGTTCCTTGGCAAGGAACGTGGACCTCTCTACATCAGCCTTTTGCGAATCAGATCCAGCGCCTGCTGCGTAGCCCACTCCCGCACGCGGTTGCGGTCGCCGCGGAAGGTGCGGTCCATCACCTCCGTGCGCTGCGAGTCGGACAAAGCGATGTACACCAGACCCGCCGGCTTGGTTTCCGTTCCGCCGGTCGGCCCGGCAATTCCGGTGATGCCCAATCCCAGGGTCGCGCCCGTACGCAAACGGATGCCGTTGGCCAGCGCTTCGGCAACTTCGGCAGAGACCGCGCCCTTCTGCGCGATCAACTCGGCGGAGACGCCGGCAAACGCGGCCTTCAGCACATCGGCATAGACAACAGCGCCGCCCAGAAACGAACGCGAGCTGCCTGGGACCGAGGTGATGCGCTGCGCGATCATGCCTCCCGTGCAGCTTTCGGCGACGGCCAGCGTAGCTTGGCGAAGCCCCAGGTAATAGAGCACAATCTGTTCGAGCGATTCGCCTTGCGAGGAGTAGAGCCAGTCCTCAAGCGCTTCTTCAAGGCGGCTGGCTAGCTCGTCCACGCGTTGCTGCGCGGTGGCCGGGTCTTTCTTTACGCACAGCAGCGTGAGCTGGATGTCGCCCGCATGGGCCAGAATAGTGGTTTCAATGTCAGGATAGGTCGAGTAAATCGGCGCCAGCAGCTTGTCGGCCTGCGACTCGGGAATCATCGCGGCGCGCAGCGTGCGCTTGGCGATTGAACGCGGAGGCACCATAGCCCGCAGCCGCGGCAGGCATGCCTCATCGAACAGCGGCTTGCACTCGCTCGGAGGACCTGGAACCAGCAGGACAAGCTTGCGGTAGCCCTCGAACGTTGTGTCCAGCCACTGGCCCGGAGCGCTGCCATTGGGGTTGGGCAGCACCGTTGCGCCCTCCAGCACATCGGCCTGCTTCAGGTTGTTCTGCGGCATGGCGATGCGCCATGTGGCCGCGCGCGCGTGCAGAGCCGCCACCTGTGCGGCATCGCGGCGCAGCGTAAGCGAGAGCGCTTCGGCAACGGCCTCGCGCGTCAGGTCGTCTTCCGTGGGTCCCAGGCCGCCCATGATCACCAGAATGTCGGTGCGCCCGAGCGCGGTGCGAATGGCGCCAACCAGGTCCTTCAGCCGGTCGCCGACGATCGTTTTAAAGCGGACAGTGACGCCGATCTCGTTGAGCTTCTCGGTCACATAGAGGGAGTTGGTATCCCGGCGCCAGGGAGTAAGCATCTCGGAGCCGACAGCGATGATTTCAGCATTCATAATGGCAGCTTCCAGCTCCTGGTACTTCGCTTTCAGCTTCTCAGGTGCCGATGCTCGCTGTCTTGCTCCTGGCTTGCCGGGACACCCACAGACGCAGGTTCTACCATGCACAGGTTAGTAGCGAGAGGCTAGCAGCTGGAAGCTAAAACAGGCTCAATCCTTCCACTCCCAGGTCCACATCGTAAACTGCGTCGTTAGTGGCCAGAATCACGGTGCCCAGCGGAGAAAAGGCGACGCCCACAAGGTTCACTCCAGAGAGTACCAGCGACGCCTCGCCTTCGGGCGTAACGCGCGCGAGCCCATGCCGGCCGCGCAGGCAGGCAGCCACATAAATGTCACCATCTTTTGAGAGCGCCAGCCCCTGGGGACGGCCCAGTCCGCGGTACCATACCCGGGTATCGCCGTTGGGCTCAATCGCCCAGATGGCGTCGTTCGAAGAGAGCGAGGGCGCGGTCGCAAACACGGTTCCGGCCGCATTCACCGCCAGGTGGTAGGCCGCTGGACTCGGCTCCAGGGTCGCGTGCACAAAAATTTGCCGCTCCGGATTGATCTTGAAAATCGTTCCGCTGCGATCGCCCACAAACAGATTGCCCTCTGCGTCGAAGGCCGCGCCGGTGGCCACGCCCATCCCCTCTGCGTAAACAGTGGATTCGCCGGCGGCGTCGACGCGATAGACGTTGCCCTCCGCGCGCGAGGTCACAAAAAGGTCGCCTTCGGGCGAAAAAGCCAGGCCGGTTGCGTTCAGAATGCCGCTCACAAACGGAGTTCCGCGGCCCCCAGGGCTGACGCGCACCACCGAAACCGGCGTCTGCTTGCCACGCGGGCCGGATATCGTTGCGTAGATCATGCCAGAGCCGCTCACCGCGGGGCTGGTCACCGGGTGCAGTCCGTCGGAGAGCTGCCGGGCAACCCGCAGAGGCTCGGTGTTGCTCGCGCCGGAGGGGTTGCGCACCTCGATCAGGCCAGTCGTCGCCTCAGCCGGAACAGTGAAGGCGAGTCGCGTGGGACGGCTCATCAGCACCTTCGCCGGTGTGCCATCTACCAGCACCGCCGGTACCCCAAAGCCGTCCGGCCCCAGCTGGGCGCCCAGCAGTTCCACTTCCCCTAGCGGCAAAGCCGCGGCAGGCACCACGTCGTCGATACGGGGTTCAAGAAGCACAGCGGCAGCGGATTGTGGAGGCTTTTTAGGCATAATATTTAGAACCAGATACGCAGCAACGCTGCTATACCCCAAGCATACAGCCCGGCGGCCACGTCATCGAAGACGATGCCCCAGCCCTCGGGCAGGCTCTCCAATTGACGCGCCGGAAAGGGTTTGGTGATGTCGAAGAGACGAAAGAGGATAAGGGCAATCAGAGCGTGATGCAGATCGAAGGGGCAACCGATCAGCGCGATCCACTGTCCGGTAACCTCGTCGATGACGACAAACCCCGGGTCTTCGCGCCCAGACTCGCGTGCGGCAATGGTGGCCACCGGAACGCCGATCAGAATCGAAAGCACAATCCCAGCCAGAAGCACGATGAGCAGCATCTGCGGCGTAGGATGAAGGCCCCATGCGTACGCCGCCCACAGCAGCACCGCAGCAACCGATCCCCATGTGCCCGGCCCCGGCTTGCCGTAGCCTGCGCCGAAGAAGGTAGCAATCGCAAATGCCCATTTCGTGCGGTTCTTGGCTTCAACCGGAGCATTTGTCGGGCCACGATCATTCGTCATCGGAGCCCCCGCTGCTTCCCAAGGCGCCCAGATCTTCCAGAACTTCCGGGTCGAGCACGGGCGAACTGATCTTGTAGACGCCCATCGCCCACTTGCCCAGGTCGATCTTGCGGCAGCGGTCGCTGCAGAAAGGGAAATCTTCGTCCGCCGCGCGGACCAGCATCCCGCACGTCGGGCAGCGGAGTAACTTTGCGGATTTTTTCTTCGCAGGCATGGCTAATCTGATCTGCCCTATAGCAGCGGTCAAAGAACATGGTACAGCTTGCGGCGGTCGCGCGGGAGCCGCGCCTGGCCGCCAATCACTATCGGCAGCCAGGCCGCCGTTTCGTAGCAAATTTGCTTGCCTCGCGCGCAGACCAGCCTATAGGCTAGCAGAACTTAAGGGAGAAGAAGGGATGTTCGACGCAAGACAAAGCAATCTGCGAGAAGTTACGACTTACGCGCCGATACGCGTCGCGCTGACCGGAATCTGGCGGATTGTCTTTGGCGCGATTCTGGCGGCGCCGGCAGGCGCGATTCTCTGGATGGGGCCGCATGGCGACTCAACCGCGCCTCGCGCGCCAGGAGATCTCGGTTCGGTATGGTTTTTTTGCGTCGGGGTTGCGCTGGTCGTCACGGCTATTGGTTTTATTACCGGAGGCGTGGGACGCATCGTCAGTGCCTTCGCCTCAGACTGCTACTTCCGCGCCGGGGTCGAGGGGATGGCGGTGCGGCTGCCCCAGCATGGCTGGTTCGGACGCTTCAAGCTGATGGAGCACCAGTTCAAGTGGGAAGAGATTGAGCACATGACCAGTATCACGCGCCGGATCAATCTGATTCCCGTGGCCCGCGAGCTGCACATCCGCTTGTACGGCGGCCAGGAAGTGATCGTCGAGCGTTACTATTTTTCCGACAGCATCAAGCGCATTCTCGCAACGCTTTGCGAGTTGCAGGCGCAGGTGCCGAGATAAGGCGTAGCGGCTTTTTCGCGGGCACGAGCGGCGGTCTGCGTCGCGCGAAACAGTAACCCTTGTTGAGATAAAGCCATGGATCGAATGCTGCGCGGTTTGATTGTGACCGGCTTCGGTGTCGCGACGACGCTGCTGACGGCGGCTGGCTTGGTGGTTCTCGAACTGCGTTACGATTGCGCCATTTACAGCTTTGTATATGCTTTTGTTCTTCCTCTTGGCGCGTTTCTTTCCGGTCTGGTCGCCGCCAGTGGATATTATGTGGGCTCCAAGCTGTTAAGCTACCGGCCGGGACGCGGAATGCTGGCGGTTCTGCTGGCCATCTCGGGGGCTAACTTCTTCCTTATCTACTGGCTGAAGTATGTTTATCTGACGGTGGATGGAAGAGCCGTTCACGATTCCATGACCTTTCCCGCCTACCTGACTTTTACGCTGTCGCACACCTCAATGACGACCGGCCCCGGCAGCGGCGATGCGATTGAACTTGGGTGGGCCGGCTATCTCTTCGCCGCGCTGCTGATTGCCGGTTTTGCGCTGGGCGGGTTGTGCATCTATGCGATTGTGCGTTCGGCGCCTTACTGTGACGCGTGCGGGCTGTATTTAAAAAAGAAAGGAAGCCAGACCCGCTACTTCGTGGGAAAGAATGACCTGGCCGCCTGCAACGCTGCGATGCGGTCGGCGATGGACCGGAGTCATTTCCGCGAGGCCATGCGGCTGCACGCAGTGAGTGGATCGCGCGAGATCGGCGAATCCAGTGGTTATTCCCTGCGCGCCGGCGTCAGCCAGTGCGCAGGATGCGGGAAACAATGGCTGGAGTTGAGCGCAAAGCAGAGGGTGAACAAATCCTGGAACCACCTCGCCGGATTCCGGTACTCGGCCTATTGCACCGAATCGATCGACGTGCTGGAGCAGCTGGCAGGGTCTTCCTAGATGATGCGCGCCACCACGTCGTATTCGTGGGCCTCGGTAATCTCGGCGCGATAGAAACGTCCTGGCTCCGGAGCCTCCAATTCGCCAAAGTCATTGATGTAGACTTTGCCGTCGATCTCCGGCGCGTGGAACTCCGTGCGGCCCTCCCACAACAGCGGCGTCTCCTCGCTCTCGCCTTCGGCAAGCAGAACCACTTCGCGTCCCACCCACTGCTGCTTGGCGCGCTTCGAGATCCCCTGTTGCAACTTCATCAACCGGCGCTTGCGAGCCTCGATCGTGCGCTTCTGCACCTTGCCTTCAAACGGAAATGCAGCCGAGCCCTCTTCGTCCGAGTAGCCAAACACTCCCAGCCAGTCAAACTTCGCTTCCTTGATGAACTCCTCCAAAATTTCCAGATCCGAGGAGGATTCGCCGGGAAAGCCGGCGATGAACGAGGTCCGCAGAACAATTCCGGGAACAGCGGCGCGCACTTTTTCCAGCGTCCTCAGAAAGATCTCCGGGCTGCCGCCGCGCTTCATCCGCTTCAGAACTTCAGGAGCCGCGTGTTGCAGCGGCACGTCGAGGTACTTGCAGATATTGTCGTGTTTCGCGATCGTGTCCAGCAGCTTGCCGGTAATGCGGTTGGGATACGCGTAGAGAAAACGCAGCCAGCGCAATCCTTCAATGCCGGCCAACTCGTCCAGCAGCGTGGCCAGCCCATCCTTTAGCCCCAAGTCTTCGCCATAGCAGGTCGTGTCCTGGCCAATCAGCGTAATCTCTTCAACGCCGCGCCCCACAAGCTGCCGCGCCTCGGCCACAACGGACTCAAATCTCCGCGACCGGAACTTCCCGCGAAGATTCGGAATTACGCAGAACGTGCACGGATGGTCGCACCCTTCGGCAATCTTGATATACGCCGAGGATTTCGGTGTCGTGAGGAAGCGCGGCGTCGACTCGTCGTAAAGATACGTCGGCAGCATGTGCGCCGCGCCCTGCCAGTCGTCGCGCCGGAAGCGGCCTTTCTGTTCGCGCGCGTCGCCCTCGGCCCTGAATGCCGTCTTGTGCGTGCCCGCCTGCGATTCCTGTCCGGCGCGCGTCTCCGCGGCCTTGCCGCTCAAGATCGCAAATGGCGAATTAGACGGCGCGGCAGCAGGCATTGCCAGCCCGGCCGCTTCAAGTATCGCTTCCAGTTCGCCCGTTCCCACCACCGCGTCCACCTCCGGAATGTTTTTCCGGATCTCGTCGCGGTAGCGCTCCACCAGGCACCCGGCGACGATCAGTTTCTTCGCCGCGCCGGAGGTCTTGTAGCGCGCCATTTCAAGAATCGTATCGACGGACTCCTGCTTGGCCGTATCGATAAACGAACAGGTGTTCACAACCAGAATTTCAGCCTCTTCCGGATGTGCGGTCAGCCGCGCGCCGGCGCGGTCCAGCAGCCCCATCATCACCTCGGAATCAACGAGGTTCTTCGGGCAGCCTAACGAAATAAAGCCCACGGAAGGGGCCGTGGGTGCGGATGGTTTGCTCACACTTCTATTGTACCGGGTATGTGATTTCAAGGCGCGGCAGAGGCGCGGAGATGGGGGGCGCCCAAAGTGGTAAAATCAATCAGTGCCGGGTCCTACGCGACGTAATCCCGCCAATCCCGCCAGGTCCGGAAGGAAGCAACGGTAACGGGCTAGTACGGGCGCAGTAGGTCACCCGGTACTTTTTTGCATGTTTTGATCTTTCACAAGCTAAAGTAGCCAGCACAGGGCTGGCGCTCCCGTTGAGCCCTCCCCCGTCGCATTGCAAGGAGAAGTCCATTGAGCCTTACCGTTCGTCCCGTGGTTGGCCGGCGCGCAAAAATTACCGCGCTCGGAACCTACGTCCCGCCCGCTGTGATTACCAATCAAGACCTTGAAAAAATGGTCGATACCAACGACCAGTGGATCATGGAGCGCGTTGGGATCAAGGAGCGGCACAAGCTCGCCGAGGGACTCGGTGTCAGCGATATCTGCACCGAGGCCGCCAAAAAATGTCTGGCGGCGCGGGGCATTCCAGCCACTGAAGTTGAAGTCATCATCGTAGGCACCGTTACGCCCGACATGATGTTTCCTTCCACAGCTTGCCTGGTCCAGGACAAAATCGGTGCCAAAGGCGCGTGGGGCTTCGACGTTTCTGCCGGATGCTCGGGGTTCATGTTCGCGCTGCAGGCCGGCGTCAAGCTGGTTGAAAGCGGAGCCCACAAGAAGGTAATGGTCTGCGGAGCGGACGCGAATACGCGCATGACCGACTACACCGATCGCACCACCTGCGTGCTGTTCGGCGACGGCGGCGGAGCGGTTCTCATTGAACCCGCCGAAGAGGGCGAAATCGGCTTCATCGACTTTGAAAACGAAATCGACGGGTCGGGAGGCGTCAGCCTGAATCTGAAAGGCGGCGGAAGCCTCAACCCCTCCAGCCACGAGACCGTGGACAAAAAGATGCACTACATCTACCAGGATGGCCCGGCGGTCTACAAGTTCGCCGTGCGCAAGATGTCTGAAACCACCACGAAGCTGCTTGAACGCAACGGCGTCACCGTCGCCGACCTGGGCTGCTTTATCCCCCACCAGGCCAACAAGCGTATCATTACGGCCACGGCGGAACGCCTCGGCCTGAATCCTGACCAGGTCATTATCAATATCGAGAAGTATGGCAACACTTCGGCGGGCACCATCCCTCTGGCCATGGAAACTGCCGTTGAGCAGGGCAAGATGAAGAAGGGCGACCTGGTGCTGATGGCCGCGGTTGGAGCCGGGTTCACCGTCGGAGCCACGTTGCTGCGCTGGGAGATTTGAAACCGCGGCGAGCAGCGAAGGCGCAATCGGAAATGGCTTTGCGTCGGCCAGAAGGCATGTTCTTGTCGGGCCCGATGAACTGCGCGCGTTTCGATCATGCAATTTAACAGCGCGCGGCGTTTGGCTTATACTGTGCTCCTCTAACCCGGAGATTCTCTACCGGCAAACTCATCCGGCATTCGGGGGCATGGAGTCGGAATGACGCTCGGCAGCTTGCTGCGTCAAAAAGAACAGAACAGCAACGTGAAATCTCAATCGCTCTCGAAAAAAGGGAGCGAGGAGCGGAGGGTGACCATGGATGTGGAGTTCACCGCCAGACAAGTAAAGATTTCAAAGGCGCTGCGCACGCACGCAGAAGAGGGCATGGAACGGATAGGCAAAATTCTGGGAAAAGGCGCCCACGCCAACATCACGTTCAGCGCGCAGAGGCACGTGCAGATTGTGGAACTCACGGTGAAAGGCCGCGCGCAGAAGATTGCTGCCACCGGCAAGGCCAATACACTCGATGCCGCGCTTAAAGAAGCAATGGACCACGCCGAAAACCAGGCGCGACGATTCAGCGATCGGCGAATCGCCAGCAAGCGTCTGCCTAAGGAAGAAAAAGTTCTAACCGCGCCACCGGTGGCCCGGCCCAAGTCACGCGCCACTCAACCGCCTGCGGATGGAGCGGACTTGAAGCCGAGCCGCGCCACGAAAGTTCGAACGTCGATCGCAGTTCATTCCTTCCCTGACCGTGCTACGGTCGTTGAGCCGCACATCCTCAGGAATGGCGAGGCCATTGCGCTCAAGCCGCTGACCATTGAACAGGCCGTAAAGGAAGCTGAGTTTCGCGACCGCGACCTGCTGATCTTCCGCACAAGTGCAGGCGACACGTACGTGCTCCATCGCCGCCGCGACGGCCAGATGGAGTTGGTCGAGGTTCCATAAGTTTGCCTTCGGCCCGCCAGAGCAATTCACAAATTGGAAACGCGGGTCCATTCGGGGTCCGCGTTTCTTTTCGGGATCCACAATCAAGCAGCGCGGCCACACCAACCTGTGCGCGTAAATAGGACATGCGCTGGACTTTGGTTGCACCGAATACCCGGTTTAGGGGATGGTGGCCGCCTCGTGCGCATCCTAGGATCTTGAGATATGCCGCCCCCCACTGCGAAGAAGACTTTGGCGTCCCAAGCCAAGCAGGCGCGAGTGGGTCTGGCGAAGACGCCGTCGGAGGCTACGGGATTGAAACTTCCGGATAACGCGGAATTAAGCAAGCAGCGCGAGATTCTGGATGCATTGCCGGTTCTGGTCTTTCTCGAGCGGGCCGGAATCATTGTCTTTGCCAACCTCGAAGCGCGGCAGATGCTGGGGCTGACGGAAGGCGAATGGGTAGAGCGCCCCGTGGAAGATGTTTTGTGGGGGCTCTTTCCCGGCACCGCCGAGCCGCAGACCCTGTTGACTGGAACCCGCAAGGGCAGTCCGTTCCACGCCACCATGCCAGCCAAAGACGGCAAGCTTGAGCCAGTCGAAGGCACCTACAGCATCTTCGACGCCGCACTGCGCGAGGCAGTCATCGTGGCGCATCCAGGCGGCCGTGGGCGCGCCCCCAAGTCGCAGCTCATGGATGATGTGCTGGCCAGCATTCCTGAGGCTGTGGCAATCGAATACGGCAACCATCTGCTCTACACCAATCCCGCTTTTACGCGGATGTTCGGATACACGGCAGAAGAGGCCGGTGGCGGAAGCCTGCGCGGCCTGATTGTCCCGGAGACGCGCCTGAACGAGCACACCATGCTCGAAAAGGGTGTCGATGAACAAGGGCGCGTGACGCTGGAGACGGTGCGCGCCAACAAGGCCGGCGAACTGGTGGATGTGAGCCTGCAATGCGCTCCGCTGCTGGTCAACAACGCCAAGGTCGGTTACGTCTATACCTTCCGTGACGTAGGGGAGCGCAAGCACACGGAAGAGAAGCTCACGCACGATGCCATGCACGATGTGCTCACGGGATTGCCCAACCGGGCGCTCTTTCTCGACCGGCTCAGCCTCGCTCTGGCCCGCCGGGCGCGCCGGCCCGACCAGAACTGCGGAGTGCTGTTTATCGACCTTGACCGCTTCAAGGAGATCAACGACGTGCTGGGCCACGCTGCCGGCGATGCGGTGCTCAACGCGGTTGCCGAACGGCTTCACTTAGTCCTGCGTCCGCAGGATTCGGCAGCTCGGCTCGGCGGCGACGAGTTTGCAGTGCTCGTCGAGGGCATTGCCACCTCAAGCGATCTTGAATCGGTGGCCAAGCGCATCATGGTGGAGATGCTGCGGCCCTTCGAGCTCTTTGAGAATTTCGTCCAGGCAGGCGCAAGTATCGGTGGCGCCATGGCCGGGCCGGACCACACATCTTCCGATCTGCTCATCAGAGACGCAGATTTTGCCATGTATCGCGCCAAGCAGTCGGGCGGCGGTCGATACGAGATCTTCGACAAGCACCTGGAAGTCGTCGTCACCAGCCAGCAGGAGCGGGAGCGCGAACTACGCTACCGGCTGGATAAGCACCTGATCGAGTTTTTCTATCAGCCGATCCTCCGCCTTCAGGATGGCAGGCTTGAGGGGTTTGAGTGCCTGTTGCGCTGGCGCCGCCCAGATGGATCCATCGACAATTTCAGCGACCTGATGACCGTGGCCGAGGAGACAGGTCTTTCGATTCAGTTGGGCCGCGAGACGATGGAGGCCGCTAGCTGGCAGTTGAGGAACTGGCACAATGCATTGCCCCACGTGAACATCTCCATCTCTGTGAACCTCACCCAGCGCCAGTTCTACGATCGTGACCTGGTTTTGCAGTTGCAGAGAACTCTTGCCGCAAGCGGCGCAGACCCCTCGCGGCTCTTGTTTGAAGTGCCTGAAGGCGCATTGAACGAAGGCCCTGACGCAGCCGTGGCAATTCTTCAGCGCATGGTCGATTGCAACGTCCGGGTGGCGATCGACAGCTTCGGCTCCAGCCTCGCGCCCCTCAACCACCTGGTGCGTCTCCCCATCGACCAGATCAAGCTTGACCCCAAGCTGACCGTGGCTGCGACCTCCACCGGCCGCCAACAGATGGTGCTCGAATCCCTCCTGCGCCTCGGCCAAACCCTCGGCGTGCAGGTCGTCGCGCAGGGAATCGAAACCCCCGAGCAACTCAGAGCGCTGGGCCGCATGGGTTGCCAACTGGGACAGGGCCCACTCTTGTCGCCCGCGCTCGAAGCCTCGCAAGCAGCGAAACTGGCGGAGCTGGGGTACCTGACGCTCGCCCCGTAAGCCCGAGTCAGCGCCGCTGGCGAAAAATGCGAAAGTTCATAACAGGCTTCAGGGCACGATGAGCGGTTTTCGGTGTAGCATGGGCGCATGGCACCACTCAAACCTGCGCCCCGGTCCGCCCCGCCGCGAGTGGCTGCCAAACACGCCAAGCGGCCCGGAAAATCGGGAAAAGAACTGGTGATCGTCACCGGTATTTCTGGCTCCGGCAAAGCCTCCGCCTTGAAAGCCTTTGAAGACCTCGGATTTCATTGCGTCGATAATTTGCCTCTGGAACTGCTGCCCAATTTTGCCGCTCTGGTCAGCAAATCCGCCGACATGGACAAGGCCGCGATCGTGGTCGATGTGCGCGAGGGAGCCACGCTCGACCGCCTCCCGCAGATTCTCAAATCCATCAAGATCTTGTTGCCCACGCGCGTCGTTTTTCTCGATGCGCAGGACGCCTCGCTGGTGCAGCGCTACTCGGAAACCCGCCGCCCCCATCCGCTCGGCCGCTCTGAAACGGTCTGGCGATCCATCGTCGAAGAGCGCCAGCTCCTCGATCCCATCCGCAACGTGGCCGACACACTCATCGACACCTCAAAATTCAACGTCCATGAGCTGCGCGCCCACATCCAGGCTCGCTATGGCCACGAAGACAAGGTCAATCGTCTGCTCGTCTCGTGTCTCAGCTTCGGCTTCAAAAACGGAGTCCCGCTCGATGCCGATATGGTCTTTGATGTTCGCTTCCTGCCCAACCCGCACTTTGTGCCGGAGTTTCGCAAGAAGACCGGCCTCGACCCCAAGGTGGCTGGCTACATCACCGGGTTTCCGCAGACCGGCGAGTTCCTCGACAAGGTCACAAAACTGATGCTCTACCTGCTGCCGCATTACGTGAAAGAAGGCAAGAGCTACCTTACTGTAGCCTTCGGCTGTACGGGCGGCCAGCACCGCAGCGTGATGATGGCCGAAGAGGTAAGCAAGCGTCTGGAGAAAGCCGGCTACCAGGTCAAGGCCCTCCACCGCGACATCGTGCGCTAAGGAACCAGAACCGCGAAGTCAGCCTTATCGATGCAGACCCTCGAGCCAGTCCCTCAATGCATCCACGAATTCCTGATGCGATTTCTGCGGCGCATCCAGCCGCACCCGCTCTTTAGGCGCTGTCACTTTCGCATAGGCCTTGTCGCTCTCCGGCGTCCCGCTCCGCCCCGGCGTCGCCCCCTCTATCATCCACAGGGAAGGAATGCGTAGACCCGCAGCCGCAGTGTTCATCTCGAAGCGGTCCCTCACCAGCAGCCGCGCCGGAACCAGCCGCGCCCGCGGATCGCCGAAGATCGCATCGACCGGAGCATCGAGAGGCGACTCCAGCACAACTCCACCCAATTCAGAATGGGCCGCCGCAACCTCAAGGGCCAGATTGGCGCCCAGGCCGCTTCCTGCCAGCACAATCGAGTGCGGATCGATGTGGCGTGTTCCACTCAGATATTCGAGCGCCCACTCAGCATCCTGCCGCCAGCTCGCCTCGCTCGGGTGGATGAACTGGCTCTGACCATAGCCTCGATAGTCGAACGCCAGCACGGTGACGCCAGCGCTGTGCAAGCGATCGATGTCGCCAACCGTATCGCTCAGATTGCCGTCCTGCCCGTGCAGATAGAGCACGGTGTACCGGGCCGTACCGCCGCCTGGAATCCACCAGCCCTGAATCTGCGGCATGCCCGTATCCGAGGCCGCAAATCCGACCGGGTCGTAGGCCAGTCCCACGTTAGCCGGTGTGCGCGTCACTGCTGCTGCGGGATGGTAGAGCAGCTGCCAGCTTCCCTGCCAGAAGAGCAGACACAGCACGCCCCACGCGCAAAGACCGGCGCCGGGAATAGCGATTGCGAAAGCCGTGAGCAGCCAGCGAACTGAAACCGTAGCTGGCGCTTGCCCTGAGTGCTGCGCGTTGGATATGGGTTTGGGCTGCGGTTTGCTGCGCGTCATGAGTGGGTCAACTGCCTCCAGCCGCAACAGCAGCTCACTTCCATGCTAAACGGCGGGGGCTAAACATACCGGGGCTAAGAAAATCGGGGCAAAATGCGCAGGCCGGCGCTGTCGAATAGGCGTTTTTCTTCAGCTCGCCGATGGTCGGCGTATAACAGTCTATAGGCGTTTGTCCTGCGGACGTGGCTCGCCGGGTTTGGCCGCGGTCGATGGTTTAACATAAGCTCAAGTACTCAGAACTCGTCAGCTTCATCCACGGCAACAAAAAATAGAGGTCGAACTGTTTTGTCGCTCTTCTCAAGGCGCGAGATGAAATTCTTTAGTAAGTTCAGGAGTGGCTTCGTTCGTCTTTTTCTGGGAGCGGCATATTGCATGCCGCTTGGGTCGAGCATTGCGATTGCACAGTCTCCCACAAATATTTTCGATCCGGCCGCCACGCCCGCACGCTCAATCTTCGATCTGTCGATGCTCGTGCTTGCCGTCACTTTGGCCATCTTTCTGATCGTGTCAGGATTGCTGCTCTATGCGCTCATTCGCTTCCGGCATCGTCCTGAAGATGCGCAGCATGAGCCGCCGCAGATCTATGGAAGCAACCAGATTGAGCTGTCCTGGACGGTGATTCCGGTCCTGATCGTGGTGATGCTGTTTCTCACCACCGCAAGGGTCATCCTTGGAACGCAGGCCATTCCGAAGCCGAAAGATGCGTTGAATGTGACCGTCATCGCTCATCAGTTCTGGTGGGAGTATCGCTATCCAAAATTGGGCATCGTCACCGCCAATGAACTCCATATTCCCGTCAGCAGTTCTGCGGATGCCAATCCGACTTATCTCAACATGTCGTCGGCGGATGTGGACCACAGCTTCTGGGTTCCGCGCCTCGCCGGCAAGACCGACGTGATTCCCAATCGTGTTAACACCATGTGGATTGATCCCAAGGTGCCTGGCCTCTATCTCGGCCAATGCGCCCAGTATTGCGGCATGCAGCATGCAAAAATGCTGATTCGCGTTTATGTGCAGTCTCCAGCAGACTTTGCCGCATGGGTGAACCAGCAGAAGCAGCCCGCGCGGCAGGATTTCGCCGCCGACCCCGAAGCCGCGGAGGGACAGGCTGTCTTCATGCACAGCGCCTGCATCAACTGTCATGCGATCGCCGGAACAGCAGCGACCGGGCGATTCGGCCCCGACCTTACCCACATGGCCAGCCGCGACACACTCTGCTCGGGAGCGATTGAGAATACCCCCCAGAACCTGAGACAGTGGATCGACGATCCCAACTCATTGAAACCCGGCTCCCTGATGCCGGCAATGCATTTGAACAATCACGATCTGGACGCAGTCACCGCTTATCTCACGCAGCTTCGTTAGCCGTTCACTGGAGAGGGTTTTCTGATGAGCACCACTCAAGTCGTCGAAGGAATCGATGGGACGCTGACGGCCCAAAAGGGAAGCCCGCCGCGGAATGTGATCTACGAGTGGCTCACAACGGTGGATCACAAGAAAATCGGGATCATGTACATCGCGTATGCGCTCATTTTTCTTCTGGTTGCGGGCGTTGAAGCGATGGTGATGCGTATCCAGTTGGCCGTCCCCAACAATCACTTCGTCTCGCCCCAGGTATTCAACCAGCTTTTCACCATGCACGGAACGACCATGGTGTTTTTCGTTGGAATGCCGATTCTGTTCGGCTTCGGCAATTACCTTGTTCCGCTGATGATCGGCGCGCGCGATATGGCGTTCCCTCGTCTCAATGCGTTCAGTTTCTGGGTCTCCGCCTTTGCCGGCCTCATGCTGTACTTCAGCTATGTGGGCGCAAGCGGCCTCTATGCCGCCGGATCGGCCCCGGACGTGGGCTGGTTTGCCTACGCGCCGCTCACGGCGAAAGTCTTTTCGCCCGGCCATAGCACCGACTACTGGACCCTCGCCGTCTTCCTCAGCGGCATCGGCTCCATCGGAACCGCGCTGAATATTGTCACCACCATTATCTGCATGCGCTGCAAGGGCATGAAGATGTACCGCATGCCTCTGCTTGTCTGGCTTTACCTGGTCATGGCGAGTTTGGTCTTTGTCACTGTCAGTCCGCTCACGGCGGCCCAGGTCATGCTCACTTTCGACCGCTATCTCGGTTCGCACTTCTTCGATACGCAGGCCGGTGGATCGGCCGTGCTGTGGATGCATTTCTTCTGGATATTCGGCCACCCGGAGGTCTATGTGCTCGTTCTGCCGGCCTTCGCCTTTGTCAACGAGATCATTCCCGTTTTCTCCCGCAAGGCCATCTTCGGCTATCCGGCAATGGTCGCCGCGTCCGTCGGCATCGGCTTCATCAGCCTCAGCGTCTGGGCGCATCACATGTTCACCGTCGGCCTCGGTGCGGCCGCCAACACATTCTTCGTCTTTGCCACCATGGTCATTTCCGTTCCCACCGGCATCAAAATCTTCAACTGGCTGGCAACCATCTGGGGCGGCAAGGTAATCTTCGCCACTCCCATGATCTTCTGCATCGGCTTCCTGTTTCAATTCCTGGTCGCCGGTCTCACCGGCATCATGCTTGCCGCCGCCCCGTTTGACTGGCAACTCGGCAACTCCTACTTTGTGGTCGCTCACTTTCACTACGTCCTGGTCGGCGCCATCCTCTTCGCGCTGTTTGCGGCCTTTTACTACTGGTACCCAAAAATAACCGGCCGCATGATGTCTGAGACACTCGGCAAGTGGCACTTCTGGATCTTCATGATCGGTTTCCACCTCACCTTTGACTTCATGCATATCCCGGGCTTGTTGGGCATGCCGCGCCGCATCTACACCTACGAAGCGAACCGCGGATGGGGCGAGTGGAATCTGATTGTCAGCATCGGTGCCGTCGTCCAGGCTATCGGCCTTCTCATCTTTGTGTACAACATGGTGCACTCTTACTTCCGTGGCAAGGTTGCAGGGCACGATCCCTGGGATGCCTGGACGCTCGAGTGGGCCACATCTTCTCCGCCGCCCGACTATAACTTTGCCATACTGCCCACGGTCAAGAGCCGCCGGCCCTTGTGGGATCTCAAACACCCAGAAGATCCAGATTCGGACTACGAATGATGAGAGACGCAGACGCAATTGCGATCGACGAAACCCTTGACCCGTCCGAGACGCCCTGGACGCTGCCTTATCGCGGCACCGTAGGCATGGCCTGCCTCATCGTGGCCGAGTCCGCGATCTTCATCATCTTCGTCGTCGCTTACATCTTTTACATCGGCAAGAGCCTCACCGGCCCCACGCCCGCGCAGGTGCTCGAGTTGCCGATCTTCGGCACTGTCTGCCTTTTGTCCAGCAGCATCACCGTGCATTATGCGGTCGCCGCGCTGCGCAAGGGAAAGCTGAGGGCCTGCACCGTCTGGCTCGCGGGCACGGTTCTGCTTGGTTCCCTCTTCCTCGCCTCGACGGCGCGCGAGTGGTATCACCTCATTCACGATGAGGGATTGACCATACAAACCAATCTCTTCGGAACCACCTATTACTCGCTCGTCGGACTCCACGCCACGCACGTCGTCGTGGGGTTGATCATGCTCGCGCTCGTGCTTGGATTCTCCTTGTTTGGTCTGGTGCGAGAAGAGCACGCGGAGAAGCTTGAGACGCTTTCGCTTTACTGGCACTTCGTCGATGCGGTATGGGTCGTTGTCTTTACGGTGGTCTATGTCCTGGGCAGATAGTCTCCAAAAAGGAGGAGCAAAATGCAGCACGGCGACAAAATGCAGCATGGCGAATTAGCAAATCAAGCCCCGCACGGCGCCGCGCACTCGCTGCATCCGGAAGGCGTGGTGCTCCCGGTGCCGACACCCTGGCCCATGGTCCTGGCGCTGGGCGTCAGCCTGCTTATTGTCGGCATGGTCACCCACTGGGCCGTCAGCCTGCTCGGTCTCGTGCTCACATTGCGGTCCATGGTGGGATGGTTTTTCGAGGTGCTGCCGCACGAGCATCACGTCGTTGTTCCCGTCGAAGACGGCAAACTGGTGTTCTCCAGCCCGCGCGCCACATTCGCAGAGTCATCCGTCGATGCAAGACATCGCAAGCTCATCCCCGTTGAAACCTTCAGCATTACGGCCGGCCTCAAGGGCGGCATTGTCGGCGGCATCGCCATGGTTGTTCCCGCAACGGTGTATGGCCTGCTTCGCTTTCACAGCGTCTGGTACGCCGTCAATCTGCTGGCAGCCGGCGGTTTCGTCAGTTGGGCCAGCCAGAGCAACGCCTTCCTGGCCCAGTTCCATCTCCTTGGCCTGCTGGCCGCACTTGGCATCCACGCGGTGGTCTCGCTGCTGGTTGGCCTGCTCTATGGCGCCATGCTCCCCATGTTTCCACGCAAACCCATCCTCACTGCCGGCTTCATCGCCCCGTTTCTCTGGACCGGAATTATCTATTCGGCGCTGGGCGTCATCAGTCCCATCCTCAATGAGCGCATCGACTGGCTGTGGTTTATCCTGTCGCAAATCGCCTTCGGTCTGGTCTGCGGCTTTGTCATCAACCTTCAGGTAAAGGTGCGGACGCCGCAATTTCAAGCTTTGCCGTTTTCCGTTCGCGCAGGCATCCACGGCGACCAACCCCTTGACGATCCATTGACGCGGAAAGACGAAGCCCCGAAAGACGAAGACCGGAAAGACGAATATAGATGAATTGCACCTCTCCAAGTCGAGCCATACTCTGCGTTCCAATTCTGGCTGCGGCCTGTTTTGCCCTCCTCGGTTGCAGCCGCATTCCCGGCCGCCCCGGACCAGGTCCGGAGGTTGTGCGTCCTGACGAGGTACTTGACTTCCACACTCTCTACAAGAGCAACTGCGCCGCCTGCCACGGAGAAAATGGAAAAAATGGCGCGGCCATCTCGCTTGCCAATCCCGTCTACGTCACGGTAGCCGGGGAAAGCCGCATGCGCGACGTGATTGCCAAAGGAATTCCCGGCAAGCTCATGCCCGCCTTTGCAAAGAGCGCTGGCGGCATGTTGACGGACCGCCAGGTCGACGCTCTGGCACAGGGCATCGTGCAGCAATGGGGACAGCCGAATCTTCTTGCAGGCCAGAATCCTCCGCCCTATCTGGCAACTTTGCCCGGCAATGCCGACCATGGACTTGAGGCGTACACCGTTAACTGCGCTCGATGCCACGGCGCTGGCGGCCAGGGAGGCCCCGCCGATGGAAACGCCAAGTCCAGCAAGGGTAGGCTCGGCTCCATCGTCAATCCGTCTTATCTTTCGCTCATCAGCGACCAGAACCTGCGCAGCATTCTCATTGCCGGCCGACCCGACGAAGGGCAACCGGACTGGCGGGGCGACGGACCGAAGCCAATGACCGACCAGCAAATCACCGACATCGTTGCCTGGCTGGCTTCCAAGCGCGTCGCAGATCCGGGACAGCCCTATCCCACGCATCCCTAGAAGTTCAGAATCTTGACGCTGAGAATCAGTATTTGGCATGAATCGATGTTTTCGAGGACAACAACAAAGCCATGGAGCAGGATCAAATGAACCCGAGTGAACCGAATCCACAAGGAGAGCAAGCAACAACGGCGTCCGCGGCCGATTCCGGCAATGCCGCCCACTCCCGCCGCGCATTTCTCTTCAAGGTCTCGCTCCTTCTCAACGGAGCGGTGGGCGCGGTTCTGGCTGTGCCCATCGTCGGCTATCTGCTCGGCCCGGCCCTCAAGAAAAACTCCAGCGAGACCGCGTGGATCGACCTTGGCCCCATCGGCAACTTCCCGGAAGGCGAAACGCGCCTCGCCAACTTTCGCAATCCAGAGACCACGCCCTGGGACGGCCAAACCGGCGACGTCCCCTGCTGGGTGCGCCGCATCTCCGGCGATCGTTTCCAGGTCTTTGCCATCAACTGCGCCCATCTCGGCTGCCCGGTGCGCTGGTTCGCGCAATCCAAGCTGTTTCTCTGTCCCTGCCACGGCGGCGCCTACTACGAAGACGGCTCCCGCGCCTCCGGCCCGCCCGAGCGCGGCCTCTTCGAGTATCCCCACAAAATCAACGCGGGCAGCCTGATGATTCTCGCCGGCAAAATGCCCACCCTGGCAGCCAGCAACTGCGCCAAGCCCGGTAAGCAGCCCTTGACGCAGATTCAAGACAGCTCCGCCCCAACAGTCGCCGCCGCCGAAGAATTGAAACCGGCCGATACTTCGAAACCGGGAGCCAACGCATGGCCAGCATGAAGCAGCGCGGACTCGAAGTCTACAACTGGTTTGAGCAGCGGCTCGGCCTGGGCACGCCTGCCATCGAAGCGGCAACGCACGACGTTCCCTCCAGCACTTCAAGCTGGTTCTATGTCTTCGGCAGCGCCGCCACAGTCATTCTCGCGCTGCAGGTCGTTACCGGCATTCTCCTCGCCCTGGTTTACGCGCCCACGGCCGGCCACGCGTGGACCAGCCTCGAATTTCTCGATCACAACGTCACCCTGGGCTGGTATCTGCGCGCTCTGCACGGTTGGGGCTCCGATTTCATGGTCGCCATCGTGCTCATCCACCTTGTGCAGGTCTTCCTTTTCGGCGCATACAAATTCCCGCGCGAGCTTACCTGGATCGTTGGCGTCTTTTTGTTGCTGCTCACGCTCGGCATGGCCTTTACCGGCCAGGTCCTCCGCTTCGATCAGGACGCCTATTGGGGGCTCGGCATTGGCGCTTCCATTCTCAGCCGCGTGCCCATCATCGGCGGCTCGCTGGTAGACCTCATGCTGGGCGGCCCCATCATTGCCGGTCCAACGCTCTCCCGCTTCTTCACCCTCCACGTCTTCGTCATTCCCGGCATTCTGCTGGTTCTGGTCGGCGTTCATCTGCTCATGGTGCTGCGCCTCGGCATCAACGAGTGGCCCATGCCCGGCCGCCTCGTCAACAAGAAAACCTACGCGAAGCAGTACCACAATCTCACCGAGAAGACCGGGATTCCTTTCGTGCCCGATGCCGCGTGGAAGGACGCTGTTTTTGCCGCCGCCATCGTGCTTGCCATTATGGCCTGCGCCTTCTGGTTTGGACCCTTTGGCCCCACCGGCCAACCCGATCCCACCATCATCCAAACCGCGCCCAAGCCGGACTTCTTTTTCCTCTGGATCTACGCTGTTCTGGCCTACCTGCCGCCCAGCCTTGAAACGCCCGTGCTCTTCATCGCGCCCGTTCTCATCATCGGCGCCATGTTGCTGTTGCCCCTGGTCTCTGGAGAAGGAGAAAAGCACTGGTCGCGCCGTCCCGTGGCCGTGCTCATGGTCGCTGTCATCGCTGTCACCCTGGGCACATTTACCCGCCTGGGCATGTACACGCCGTGGAGCCCCGTTATGGACGCCTGGACAAGCGACGCAATTCCAGTCGCGGACCTGAAGGACCGTACCCCGCTCGAACGAGAAGGCGCCCTCGTGCTGCAAAACAAGCAGTGCCGCAACTGCCATTCCATCGGCGGAGTCGGCGGCATGCGTGGCCCCGCTCTCGACTCCATCGCGTCGCGCATGACAGAAGACCAGATCTACCGCCAGGTCCTGCAGGGCGGTGGAAACATGCCCGCCTATGGCAACGCGCTCAGCCCCGCTGAGACCACCGCGCTCGTCCATTTCCTGCTCACTCTGCGCGGCGGCAATCTGGCTCCCGCCATCGACGCTTCGCGGAACATGGTTCTCAACAGCGAGAAATCTCCCTCGTCAACCCCATCCATACCGAACCCACCCGGCGCACCATAGCAACGCATTTAACCGAGTAGAATGTCTCCTGCAGTTCAGGCCATCTTCGACGATTGGTCGCCACCGCTTTTTTTGACCGCGATGGTGCTTTTCACTGCCATTGTGTACACGCGTGGTTGGTTTGTCCTGCGCAAAACACGGCCTGCGCAGTTTTCCGCCGGCCGCCTCGCCGCGTTCCTTGCCGGCCTCGCAATTCTCTGGCTCGCCGTCGGTTCGCCTATGGATGGCTTTGCCGATGCGCTGCTCAGCGCCCACATGGTCGAGCACCTGCTCCTCATGTCCTTCGTGCCCCCGCTCGTGCTGCTCGGCGATCCGCAGGTCCCTCTGCTGCGCGGCCTTCCCCGCGTGTTCACTGTCCACATGCTGGGTCCATTATTTCGATTCAAAGCTTTGCGCGTATTGGGCCGCTTCCTCACCCGGCCGCTCGTTGCGTGGTTTGCGATGAACGTCATCTTCCTCGGCTGGCATGTGCCCTCCGCCTATGACTTTGCGCTCGAGCACGAAGGCTGGCACGACTTCGAACACATCTGTTTTCTTTTTTCTTCGATCCTCTTTTGGTGGCCCATCATTCGTCCCTGGCCCACCAGCGCGCGCTATCCAGGCTGGCTCATGCTCCCTTATCTGGTCGGCGCAGACGTCGTCAACACGGCGCTCTCGGCCTTCCTCGCCTTCTGCAATCGTCCCGTCTACGCTTACTACATCGACGAGCCCAATCCCTTTAACATTTCGCCCATGGCCGACCAGGTCACGGGCGCAGTCATCATGTGGGTTGTCGGTTCGCTGGTCTTCCTGATCCCCGCCGTCGTCATTACGTTTCGTCTCGTGCAGCAGGATTCAAAACTGCAGAGATAACAAAAGCAAGCATCCTTCGTTAATGCCAGAGCATGCTTGCTCTTGCTTAAAAACGGCACGTACAGCCAGAACACCCGGCTATAGCGAAACCAGAGTAGTTGTGTTTCGAAACCTCTGCACTCAAGTCGACGCGACCAACAGGGAGCGGCGCCCTCGCATCAAGCTCAAAAGGGTATACCAACTCTGGTTTCGCTCTAGATATATCCCTTTCTGGCCTGCAAATCGATCGTTTTCGGATCCAGTATCTTGTACGCTGCGAGCTTGAACACGTCGCTTATCAGGAACCATGCAATCGCATAGCCCCAAACAAAGATGGCATAATGCCAGCCCAACGGCGCAACAAACACCCCATACACCGAGATCAGAGTGGCGATCGCCTGCGTGCCGCAAACGGCCAGCAGCAAAATCCGCGCCGGACGGATCGACCAGAACGGGCCGCGCGTGCGGGTAAGGAAAATCGTCAGGTGTCCGGCCACCGACAGCATCAGGTACATCATCGTCTGGATGCGCGCATGGTCGAGTTGAAACACTCGGTCGCCCAGATAGAACAGTCCGAACGCCGCCACCGGCCCCACCGTGCCCAGCACGGTCGCGATACCAAGCACCGTGCGCATGTTCCACGATTCCGGCTCGTCTTTGTAACGAACGTTGTCATAGGCAATCGACAGAATGGCGCCGTCGTTGAGCAATGCCAGCATCACGATCATCACCGCCGTCAGCGGGTAGAAATTGAACACCAGAATCGCCGCAGCCATAAACAGCAGCACGCGCAAGGTCTCGGTGATGCGGTAGATTGCGTAGCTGTTCATCCGCTGGAAGATCTTGCGGCTTTCCTGAATCGCTTCAATGATGACCGAGAGGCCCGGCGTCATCAGCACAATGTCTGCCGCCGCGCGCGCCGCATCCGTAGCGCCCGAAACAGCGATACCGCAATCGGCTTTCTTCAGCGCCGGCGCGTCGTTCACCCCGTCGCCGGTCATGCCCACAATGTGCTTGCGCTGCTGCAGTACATCCACAATGTGATATTTGTGCTCCGGAAATACCTGTGCGAATCCATCCGCATCCTCAATGGCTTCGGCCAATTGCGCTGTCTCATGCTGTTTGGTTTCGCCAAAACCGGCCGCATCCAGAATGTTCATGCCCAGTCCAAGCTTCGTCGCAGTTTCGCGGGCAATCGCGATCTGGTCGCCCGTAACCATCTTCACGTTCACACCCATCTGGTTGGCCGTCGCGATCGTTGCCTTAGCGTCCTCCCGCGGCGGATCGAATAGCGGCAGAACACCGAGAAATTGCCACGGCCCTTCGCCATCCGAGCGCGCCACGCCCAACGAACGAAAGCCGCGTGACGCAAATTCATCCACAGCTTTCTCGACCGCAGGCCCAACTTGCGCGGAATTTGCCGACAGCGCCAAAATGATTTGTGGCGCGCCTTTGGTCGTCTTGAATGCCTTGCCGTCCGCCGCGTTGACGGTCGCTTCGGTGCGTTTGTGCACCGGATCGAACGGCATAAAATGAACAACCTTGTAGCTGTTTAATTCGTCCTGGCTCTTAAGGCCGCCAAGCACGGCTAGGTCGATCGTGTCGTTATTCTCCGCGCGCGAGGCCAGCGATGCGTTCAAAATAATCTGATCGGCCGTCATATCCTCTACGCAAAACGGATCGCCCAGTGTCAGCTTGTTCTGCGTCAGCGTTCCCGTCTTGTCAGAGCAGAGAATGTCCACGCCGGCCAGCTCCTCAATAGCCGCCAGCCGGGTGACGATGGCTTCCTTTTTGGCCAGCAGACGCGCCCCGACGGCCATGGTCACCGACAGAACCGTCGGCATGGCCACCGGAATCGCGGCCACCGTCAACACCAGCGCAAATTGCAGCGTAGTCAGCGCCGGTTCTCCGCGGAAGATCGCGACAACGATAATGACCGCTACGATGATGGCGGCAAAAATAATCAGAAAATTGCCGATGTTCAATACCGCGCGCTGAAAGTGGCTGACCGTATGTGCTTCCTGCACCAGTTGCGCGGTCTTGCCGAAGTATGTGTTCTCGCCCGTCCCATACACCAGCGCGTCGATCTCGCCCTGGCGAATAATCGAGCCGGAATACACCGTGCCGCCGGATTTGCAGTTGACGGGCAACGATTCACCCGTCAGTGCCGACTGGTCCACTTCAATCGGGTCGCCGGACAGCAGGCGCGCATCGGCCGGAACTATGTCGCCCAGGCGGATGCGAATCACATCGCCCGGCACCAACTCGCGCGACTTTGCGGTGATCCATTTGCCATCGCGCTTCACCTTGGTCTGGATCGCCAGCCTCGCCTTCAGCGCCGTGATCGCATTGCCCGCCTGATGCTCTTCCCAGAAGCCGACCACGGCGTTTGAAACCAGCAACAGCAGGATGATGAAGAAATCCGGCCAATGCCGCAGCACGCCCGACAGAATTACGGCCACTTCAATCATCCATGGAATCGGTCCCCAGAAATACGTGAGGAACTTCAGGAAGGGATTGACTTCCTTCTCTTCAATTTCGTTCGGGCCGTACTGGAGCAAGCGCTTCTCTGCCTCGGCTTGCGAGAGGCCGTCCGCAGACGAGGCCAGTATCTTCTCCACCTCCGGCACCGGAAGGGATTTCAAATCGTCCTTCAATGCAGGATTCGATCCGGACGTCTCGGAGTTTTCGGCATTGGCTTTCATGTTTGGTCTTCCTTTTCTTGCTCTGTGCATTGCAGGTCAATGTAAACAAGACCCGCCCATTGGTTTGCACCGCTGTCGATGCCGCTACGATTCCAGCAGCCATCTCCGCGCTTCCGAGCCTTTTGCGTGATCGAAGAACCGGGTTTTGGCCCTCGTGAACGGTCTGAAGAGTTCTGCCATTCCATGCTCCCACGTCGTTTCTCCAATCATGGCGAGTCGGTCGATATCGGCGAAATGCTTCACGTCGAATTTGAGGTCTTCCCACGCAGCCCCGGCTTCCCAGCCATGAAAGTCCTTCATATCAAACAGAACGCGAAGTTTCCCGTACTTGCGCAAGAGCCGCTCGAACTCGGCCGTAAAGTCCCCGTAATCCGCCGCTGCCAGCTTTCCGCTGACTTGAATCACGAGAATCCTCCCATTGCTCTCTTCACTCATCGCAATTGGCATCTGCTGCTCCTTTGTTCGGTTCCGGTCAGCTCGCCTTCTATCTCCAGTTGTGGATCTCCGGCAAATCCTGGCCGTGTTTGGAGGCATATTTCGTGATCTCGATCACCTTGTCCTCAAGTTTCTGGTTTCATGCGCAGGCTGCTGCAATTTGCCGTCGCATCCTCGCCAGCTATGCATGCGCGCTACCCCTTCTCAAGATGCATCCTTGTCACGTGCGCAGGAAATCCGTGAACGTCATCTATAGATGGACGGCTCTACCGGCAAGTGGTTGACGATAGAAACATAGAATCCGTCTCTTATCTGTGGAAGACGCGGTGCTATGGCGATTGGCAACGCGGCCTCCCGTCACCGATCTGCCGCGCAATGTCAACGCCCCATGCGTTGCACTGTGCAAGCTGGAAACCGCCCGGAGGGTGTACTATTTCTTCTTGAGCGAAAACGTTAACGTAAACAAGGAGCAAATGTAAATGGCAGCTAAAGAGAACCAAATCGCAAAGCCTGCAGACAACGAAATCCTGCTGGTCACCAGCGGAGATCTACGCCTGGCCGCCAACCAGGCCTGCTGGTCCGCGCAACGAGACATGGAAGAGAAACTGACCGCTGCCTTCGCGCGCAAGGGCTTCAAACTGCTTCGTGCTCACGCTTATAACGAGTCAGAAAAGCACGGCTTCATCTCCTCCCAGCGACAGGGAATGGACGTCTTCATGAAAATTCATCCCGAGGCGAAGCTGGTCTTTGCCACAGCGGCCTGGCAGTACAGCCATCATGTTTTGCCTGGCCTGCGCAGCCACACGGGACCCATTCTCACCGTCGCCAATTGGTCAGGACAGTGGCCGGGCCTGGTGGGCCTGCTCAACCTGAATGGATCGCTCACCAAGGCAGGCAGAAAGTACTCGTCGCTTTGGAGCAAGGACTTCACCGACGACTTTTTCCTCCACGGCCTCGACGAATGGCTGCGCACTGGCCACATCAGCCACGATTTCTCCCACGTGCACGCGCTCGACCGCAGCAAACTTCCCGCCCAGAGTGCTGCGCTGGGCGCTCAACTGGCCGCTGACCTGAAATATCGCAAGGCCATCATGGGCATCTTCGACGAAGGCTGCATGGGCATGTACAACGCCATCATCGACGACGAGTTGCTCAATCCCGCCGGCATCTACAAGGAGCGCCTGAGCCAGTCCGCGCTCGTCGCCAAAATGCGCACGGTCTCCGAGGCCGAGGCGCGCGGTGTCTACAATTGGCTCGTCGCCCGGGGCGTCAAGTTTGTGTTCGGCAAAGATGCGGCGACCGAACTCACCCTCGATCAGGTCTTCGATCAGTGCAAGATGTACATCGCCGCCGTGCGCATCGCCAGGGATTATGGATGCGACCTGATCGGCATCCAGTATCAGCAGGGGCTGAAGGACATGGCGCCCGCATCCGATCTTGTTGAGGGAATGTTGAACAATGCCGACCGGCCGCCCGTCTTTGCGGAGGGCACGCAAGAAGAGCTCTATGCCGGCAGTCCAGTCGTGCACTTCAACGAAGTGGACGAGTGCGCCGGCACCGATGCGCTCATTACCAATCTCTGCTGGAAGGCGCTCGGGCTCGACCCCGCGACAACTCTCCATGACGTTCGCTGGGGCGAGCACTACAAGGGCGGCAATCTCGACGCCTTCGTCTGGCTTCTGCAGATTTCCGGTGCAGCGCCCGCCAGCCATTTCATCGACGGCTACGCGGGCGCAACCAGCGAGCGGCAACCCGCGATGTATTTTCCCCTCGGCGGCGGATCGCTGAAGGGAATCGGCAAGCCAGGCGAAATTGTCTGGAGCCGCGTCTTTGTTGAGGGCGGCGCGCTCCATGCCGACATCGGCCGCGGCACAGTCGTCAGCCTGCCCGCGGCTGAAACCGAGCGCCGCTGGAAGGAAACAACCATTCAGTGGCCGATCGTACACGCGGTACTTCATGGGGTGGGTCAGAATCAGTTGATGGCCCGCCACAAGGCCAACCACGTCAATATCGCTTATGCACCCTCGGCTGCAATGGCCGATCAGGCGCTCACAACCAAGGCCGCCATGCTCGCCGAGCTGGGCATCGCCGTGCATCTCTGCGGCGTCGCGCAGGCCTGATTATCCGGCTGTCCGGCGCCTCTCATGGCCGCAGGGCAGCCACAATTTCCTCCGTAGTCCGCACCCGCCCCATCCGGGGAAAGATGCGCTCGATGGAGTTGGCATGGCTCTCCGCGCTCGTGCCGGTCATCGCGTCGGACGCGAATACAAGCCCGTATCCGCGTTCATACGCATCCCGCGCCGTACTTTCCACGCCAACTTCTGTAGCGATGCCGCACAAAACAATCGACGTCAATCCACGCCGCCGCAGTTGCAGGTCGAGGTCTGTTCCGTAGAACGCGCCCCACTGGCGTTTGAAAATCACAACGTCTCCCGGCTGCTGGTCGAGTTCCGGTATCAATTCCATCCAATCCGGTGGTGGCGTCGTCATGCGCGGAGGCGCGTCGGTCGCCAGATGCAGACGATCCGCGCCATCCGCTGATCCGCCCACATGGACCAGCACAGCCAGCGCTCCCGCCATGCGCGCCGTGGTCAGCAGGCGCGCGCTGTTGGCAACAACGGTTGCCGCCGGCAGCGGAGACCCTTGCATCGCCACGATGCCCTTCTGCAGATCGATCACAACAATCGCCGTGCGTTTCGCGTCGAGTTTCAACTCAACTTCGCTCATGACTGGACTCCTTGTTCAACCGGCAGGATGCCCATCTCCTGATAGATCGGGCGAATCACCACCCTGATTGCGGGCAGCCGCGTAAAGAACCATCCCGCGCCCAGCAGAATCACCGCTCCGCTCACGATCACCGTCAAAGGCGCGCTAAATGCGTTCGCCATCCACCCGGCCAACAGGCTCCCAAACGGAGACATGCCCATGAACGCCATCGTGTAAAAGCTCATCACCCGCCCGCGCTTGTCTTCGCTTACAAGCGTCTGGATAATCGTGTTGCTTGCGGCCATCCCCTGCATCATTCCCACGCCTGCCACAGCAGCCATCGCCATCGAAAGCCAGAACCAGTGCGACAATCCAAAGCCGATCAATCCCACTCCGAAAATCGCGGCAGCGATGGGAATACTGCGAATCAATCCGCGCACGTTCTTGCGCGCCGCCAGCGAAAGCGCTGCCCCCAGCGCACCCACGCCCATCGCGCCCATCAGGAATCCCAGCGTATGCGGTCCGCCGTGCAGCACGCGCGCCGCAAAAATCGGCATCAGCACCACAAACGGCATCCCCATCAGGCTCACTACCGCGAACAGCAGCAGGATCGTGCGCACCGGCATAAACCCCGAGACATAAGCCCAGCCTTCGTGCAACTGATGCCACATCGAAGCCGCAGGTCGCTTGGCCGGCGCATCAGGCAGTCGCATCGCCAGCAGCGAAGCAATCACGGCCAGGTAACTGATGCCGTCCACCAGAAAACACCAACCCTCGCTCGATACAGCAATCAACATGCCGGCCAGCGAAGGCCCAATCAGCCGGGCCATGTTTACCATCGACGAGTTGATGGCAATCGCATTGCCCAGGTCGTTGCGGTCCTCCACCATCTGCACCATGAAGGCCTGCCGCCCTGGCATGTCGAAGCCGTTGATGATCCCCTGCGTCACGCTCAGAATCAATATCAACGGAATCGTGATGTGTCCTGACAGCGTAAGCGCGGCCAGCGCCAGCGACTGCACCATGGCCAGGGTCTGCGTCCACACCAGCACCTTCCTGCGGTCCAGCCGGTCCACCCACACGCCTGCGAACGGTGCAATAAAAAACGTCGGAATCTGCCCCGCAAAACTCACCGTACCCAGCAGGAGCGCCGATCCCGTCAGCCGGTAAACCAGCCACGCCGTCGCAATGCGCGTCATCCAGGAGCCGATCAGCGAGATGCTCTGCCCGCCGAAGAACAGCCTGAAATTCCTGTGCCGCAAAGCACGCCACGTGTGCGACGCGCCGCTCAGGCCGCGCCACTTCACCGCGGCGTCGGGTGCGGTCATGTCTGTGCGGGTTGTATCTCCAACCGGTCTCAAGTGAGTTTTCTTTCTGTGCGAAGCCGCTCGGAAGACAATTCTTATAATCTAACTTGAACGGAGACCGGGAGGCTCCTTCGGCTGCCCCTGGCGAACCGCCACACTCAATACAAAGGCAATTCAGTTCGCCGATCGTCGGTTTCGAATGTCGTGCATTTCTTTTGATAGGCACGATATTCAAGTATAATTCGTGCCAGTTAGTTTATTAAATTGATCGCAACAGAGTCCACGGCCCCTGAGGAAATTTCCAGCTGATTTTGCTGATCCCTTCGCGGGTCAAACGCAGAGTGCGATACAAAGTAAATCGCCGAATTGCTATTGGAGGGTATGTGCAAGACAGACGGGGATCCGCTGACAGTCATCAAACAAAATATCGCCCGGATTTAGACGGACTTCGTGCCGTAGCAGTTTTATCCGTCATCGCGTTTCACCTGTCGTCGAATATTCTCCCCGGCGGTTACCTCGGCGTTGATATCTTCTTCGTTCTTTCCGGCTACCTCATCACAAACGTCATCTGGCGCGAGGCGCTTAACAAGCAATTCTCTATCGTGCGCTTTTATGAGCGTCGCATCCGGCGAATCCTTCCAGCGTTGATTTGCCTCCTTATTGTTGCCTCAGCCGTCGCCATCCTGTTGCTGCTACCCACCGACCTGAGGGGATATGCACGCAGCGTTTTTGCCTCGCTTGGCTTTGTCGCAAACATCTACTTCTGGCGATACACCGATTACTTCGCGCAGAGTGCCCAGGACATGCCATTGCTGCACGTCTGGTCGCTCGGAGTGGAGGAGCAGTTCTACATCATTTTCCCGCTCTTGGTGGTTCTGTGCATTCGGTGGCGCCGATCGGCCATGTTGCCCATCACAGCGGCGCTGGTCCTGCTCTCCTTCCTGGCCAATATCCTTGTCGTTAGGTCCAACGTCTCCGCGGCTGCCTTCTATCTTCTTCCAACGCGTGCCTGGGAGCTCGGAGCAGGAGCCTGCCTGGCTCTGGCTCCGCACGTTCGCGTTGCGAATCCGCGGATTAGGCATCTCCTCGGTCTGCTGGCTGCCGCGCTCATTGTCGCCAGTTTATGTTTGAGAAACGTTACGATGGGCGGAATGCTGCCCGACGCATTTTGGATTGTGCTCGGCACAACTCTGGCCATTTACCTAGGTACAGATGGCAGCAGTTGGCTTAACACCGTGCTCTCAACCAATGTTTTGCTTTGGATTGGGCTCATCTCTTATTCTCTGTACCTGTGGCATTGGCCGGTCCTGGTCTTTTCTCACTACTATCTCGTGCAACCTTCTCTTACTCCGCTTCAGGCAGCAATGGCCGTCGCGCTCACGTTTATCCTGGCAACCTTGTCTTGGCGTTTTGTGGAGAGGCCGTTTCGCAATCGCTCCATGCCCATTCGGCGGGTGCTGGTCTGGGTGGTTTGTGGCTATATGTTGCCCATAACCGCCGCCGCAAGCGTCTTCGCCTTCAAAGGTTTTCCTGCCAGATTCAGTCCAGAAGCAGCCCGCATCAATTCCGCGGTCGGCTCTGAGTATCGCTGCGGCATCTCCGATTACATCGCCTCTAGCACTTTGCACGCTTGCCCTATGTTTCTGCCGGACCGCAACCCTTCAAACGCGACTGTTGTTTTGCTAGGCAATTCACACGCGCAGATGTGGGCGCCCATTGTGGCGGATTTCGTCAAAGACAACAACGAGAGAGGCCTTCTCGTTCCGCTGAATAGTTGCAAGCCTATGCCTGACCTGAACTTGTCGACTGAATGCATGAATTCCGCGGCCAGAAACGTCAAAGCGGTAGATAGCCTGCCCCACGTCCGCATCGTCATTCTCGCCATGTCGTGGGACCTACCGAACCTCACCACGCCCACCGGACCCGTGCCAAAAGGCCAGGAAACAAAATATCTGATCGAAAGTCTCGACCGGCTCATTGACCACTTCAAGCAGCAGGGCAAAACAGTTGTGCTTGTGGGTCCGGTGGCAACCCCCGACTCGGATACAGCCTCCATCGTTGCTCGCGACATGTCGTTTCATCATAAGGTAAACGAACCGCTTTTTGCGCCGCAAAGCGCATTCATGGCTAAAGAAGGAGAAGTCCTCGCGCATTATGCCCAGCGGGACGACATCGTTTTCATCCGCCCTGACCTCATACAGTGCGAGCGCGGCCGATGCGATTACATCCGCGACGGGATCTCTTTTTTTGCCGATGATAACCACGTCGCCCAAGGCGCTCTCCCCGTGTTCAGCCCAGCCTTCGGACCTGGCCTGAAAGAGGCTCTTGCGCGATCCAGAAAATAAAGTTTCGCCTCGTTGCGCGACGGGCCGTGGAGTCCAAATGGAGAATTGGAACACTGTGCATCAGCATCACGTTCAATCGGCTAGCGGCGTTCGTTCCGGAACACGGCATTGGTCTCCCTATTGATCCGGCAAGAAAATACTGCTAAGCGGCATATGCGACGAGTGGATCTTTGAAGAAGGCTTTGATTCTTTCAGGATTGGTCTCGATAGCGGCCATGTGATTGGTTGCGGCCTGGCGCAATTTGTCTTTGGTGCG